>CAIUWO010000153.1 GCA_903902895.1 Candidatus Hydrogenedentota bacterium
CTATCGGGACTGTCAGGTGGCTTTGACGCTGCGCTTGCGCGACGAGTCGTCCTTGACGCCGCCTGCCGCCTGCTTGGCGGCCTGCAAACGGGCCACCCGCTTGTTGTGCATGTCATCCCACCAGTAGACGATCGGGCTGGCGATGAAGATGGACGAGTAGGTGCCGACCGCCACGCCGACCGTGAGCACGAAGGCAAAGTCCCACAGGGACTCGCCGCCGAAGATCAGCAGGATCACGGTCACAAACAGCACCGTCAGGGAGGTGATGATTGTGCGGCTCAGTGTGGAGTTGATGGCGTCGTTCAGAATGAACTCAAACTTCACGCCCTTGCCGCGGTACACCTGCATATCCTCGCGCACCCGGTCGAACACGATAATCGTGTCGTTGAGCGAGTAGCCGATGATGGTCAGGATGGCCGCGATCATGCCCATCGATATTTCGCCGCCCACAATCGAGAACAGGCCCACCGTGAACAGCAGGTCGTGAACCAGCGCAACCACCGCACCGATCGAGAAGCGCAGTTCAAACCGGACCCACAGGTAGATGATGATGAGCAGGATGGAGAAGAAGATCGCCTTCAGCGCGTCCCAGCGCAGTTGCGACCCGACCGCCGGCCCGACGGTCTGCTCGTTGTCGACCACAATCTTGTCCACCGAGCCGCCCTCGGCCAGGGGGGCCAGCGCGTTGCGGATGCGGTCGGACACGGTCACAAGGGTCTTCTGTTCGGCGGCGCTCTCCTTGGCCGCCTCCGACCGGGTGGTGTCGCCGACACGAATGATGAACAGGTTGTTGCGCTTGGTGTCATCCTGGGTTCCCTGGACAACGGGCTGGACAAATCCGGCATCGGTGAGCTTGTTGCGCAGCTCCTCGTCAGGTATCACCTGGGAATTCTCAATGTACAGGGAAAGGTTCGTGCCCTGCCGGAAGTCCACGCCGTAATTGTCCGCGCCGCGGATGAAGAAGTAGGTCATGCCGATGGCAATGGCCGACAGCGTGACCGCCATGACCACAAAACGCCACTGCATGAACGGAATGTTCGGCTTGTGCGGGAACACCGAGAACATCTTCAGGTTGGGCAGAAGCTTGTACCGCAGTGCCAGTTCAAACAGCGCCGGGGTCAGCACCAGGGCGCAGAACAATGTCGTCGCCACACCGATGTTCAGCGTGACCGCGAATCCCTTGATGGGGCCCGTGCCGAACTGCATGAGGATCGCGCCCGCGATCAGGGTGGTCACGTGGGCGTCGATAATCACGGACGCCGCCCGCTTGAAGCCGTTCTCCATGGAGGACATCAGTGTGTGGCCGAGTTTCAACTCCTCGCGGATGCGCTCGTAAATAAGCACGTTCGCGTCCACCGCGATACCGGTGGTGAGCACCAGACCGGCGATGCCGGGCAACGTGAGGGTCAGGTTGAAATACGCCATGAGCGCGAGCAGGAACAGCGTGTTGAAAAACAGCGAGATGACCGCGATCACGCCGGCGCGCAGGTAATAGAAAAGCATGAACAGGGCCACGACGAGCATGCTTCCGAGGGACGAGTCGATGCCTTTGCGGACCGCGTCCATCCCGAGACTGGCGCTGATGGTGCGCGTGAACTCCTCGCGCACCGGCACTTCCATGGAGCCGGAGTTCAGCGCAATCGCCAGGTCCTTGGCCTCCTCCGCCTCAAACTGGCCGCTGATCGAGCCGCGGCTGGAAATCCGCTCGCGGATGACCGGCGCCGACATGACCACATCGTCCAGCACAATCGCCATCGGATTGCCCTTGTTCGCCTCGGTCCCGGTGGCAAAATTGTCCGCCGCCGCCGCATCAAACTCGAAAAGTATCTGCCAGAACGGCGGGTTGCTCTGATCGGGAATCGCCGTCGCCGAGGTCAGCCCCTCGCCCGTCGCAATCGGCTTCTTGTCGATCACGTACAGCTGGTACAGCTGATCCTTGTCGTACGCCTTGGGCTTTTGGCTGAACGCCACCATCTTCTCCGCGGGGATGACGCCGTTGGCAACGGCCTTCTCAAGCACCCGCTTCACACGGTCGAAGTTCTCCTGCGTCACCGTCAGCCGGTCCGCCTGCATTGAGGAGATCTTCACAAAGTCCTTGAACTCCTGCGGGAATGCGGCGATTATCTTTCCGTACACCTGCTTGGACTCGTCCGCGCCGGCCACGATTTGAAACTTGAGCTGGGCCGTCTTGGTAATCAGGTTCTTGGCGCGCTGCAGGTCCTTTTCGCCCGGAAGCTGAATCTGGATCTGGTTGGTGCCCAGCGCCTGAATGACCGGCTCTTTGGCCTCAAACTTGTCAACGCGCGTGCGCACCTGCTCCAGCACGATCTTCTGCACCTCGCGCTCGATGTCGGCGTCGCTCATGCTGCGGTCGCGGTACTGCTTCAGTTTCTCCTCGGGCATGTCCTTGATGTCGAAGCCGATCACCATGTGGATGCCGCCCTGAAGGTCCAAACCAAGATTGATCACCTTGGTCCGGTCGAACTCGGCCCAGCGCTTCCACCGGTACAGCTCCTTCTGGAGGTACGTCGGCTTGATGCGGGCCATCTGGTCGTCTTCGGCGCGCCACTTTTCCATGCGCGCCTGCCGCGAGGGTTCGGAGAGCGCCATCCACCCGATGGTGGGATACACGCTGACCAGGGCAATCAAGGTTACCGCCCCTATTAGAAAATTCCGGTAGATATTCTTGGACATGGGTTACTCCACTCGGCCCGTTATTTGATTCCTGTGAATCTGATTACGCCCGCTTGTTATTTGGCACTTTCCTTCGGCATCACCTGCGCGATGGCGCCCCGCACAAACTCCATCGTCACGCTTTCGTCCACACGAAGCACCACGCGGTCCTCCGTGAGGCCCACGACCGTGCCGCAAATGCCGCCCGTCGTGATTACCGCATCACCCTTGGTGACGGCGGCCAGCATGGCGCGGCGTTCCTTCTCCCGTTTCTGCTGGGGCCGTATCATGAGGAAATACATGATGGCGAAGAAGATAACTATCATCGGAAGCATGCCGGTCAGCGGGTTGTTGCCTGGCGGCACCGACGGCTGTTCCGCCGGGGCCTCCACTGACTGGGCTATTTCTGTCTGCGCAAAAAGAAGCCTCCACACGGTGGCTTTCCTCCATTTCGGGTTGTGTCTCGAAAACCGGACGGCTATGCCTCGTCACGGCCTGCGTAAGACTCAAGAAAGGCCTGCTTGAATGATCCGAACCGTCCCTGCCGGATTGCGGCTCTGACATGGGCGGCCAATTCTAACATAAAGAAAAGGTTGTGTAAAGTGTTGAGGCGCAGGGCGAGAATCTCCCCCGACCGGAACAGGTGGCTCAGATAGGCACGGCTGTATTTTCGGCACACCGGACAGCCGCAGGCCGGGTCCAAAGGCCCAAAATCCCGAGCAAAACGGGCATTTTTTATGTTTAGCTTCCCCTGGGAGGTGAACAGGGTGCCGTTGCGCGCGTTGCGCGTCGGCATGACGCAGTCGAACATGTCCACACCGCGCCCCACCGCCTCCAGGAAGTCCTCCGGCGGACCGACCCCCATCAAATAGCGGGGTTTTTTCTCGGGCAGCAGTTTGGCGGTCCAGTCCACCACCGCCGCCATTTCGCCTTTGCCTTCGCCCACGCTCACTCCGCCGATGGCGTAACCGGGGAAACCGATATCCACCAGACCCGCCGCGCATTCCTGCCGCAGGTCCTCGTAGGTGCTGCCCTGGACAATGCCAAAGAGGGCCTGCTGCGATGCCCCCCGCTCTTCCCAGCGGGCTTTGCACCGCTTCGCCCAAGCAAGCGTCATACGCATCGACTTCTCGGCCCGGGCGCGCGGCGCGGGATACTCGGTGCATTCATCGAAGCACATTATAATATCAGCGCCAATGCTGATTTGAACATCCATGGCCTTTTCAGGAGTAAAAAAGTGCCGCGATCCGTCCAGATGGCTCTGGAAGGCCGCGCCCTCTTCCGTCACTTTGTTCAGTTCAGACAGGCTGAATATTTGGAATCCGCCCGAGTCGGTCAAGATCGGCCGGTCCCATTGCATGAACTGGTGCAACCCGCCGGCCGCCTCCAGCGTTTCGGTGCCCGGCCGCAGGTACAGGTGGTATGCGTTGGACAGGATAATTTGCGCGCCAATATCGTGCAAATCCTCGCTGGACAAGGACTTAACCGTCGCCTGCGTGCCCACGGGCATAAAGATCGGTGTTTCCACCTCGCCATGGGGCAGCCGCAACCGGCCCGTCCGGGCACAGGTTGCCCTGTCCCGGCTTTCCACCTCAAATGTCATCGCACACTGCATAGGTACTCGGCGTTCTGGCGACTTCGTCGCCGCAGGTTGGTTTTATCCCGGTCTCTCACCAACCTCGCCGTGCAAAAAGCTTTCCAGCGATGCACGCTGCTCCGTCATTGCGAGCGAAGCGAAGCAATCTCTTGTAACGAAGGCGTTAGCGGACAAGAGATTGCTTCGTCGGACTTGCGTCCTTCTCGCAATGACGTGGTGAGTTGTTCGGGTCTTTCGTTACTTTACGGTCTTCGGGACCACCGCGTCGTAATTCGGATCAGCCATCAGCGGGCCGTCGCCGCGCACCCATTTGATGTTGTCCACGATAACCTTCTGGAAGGTTTCCGCGTTCCACACGTCGTCACGGTGGCCCAAAGCGTTGTAGAGCACCCGGCCGTCGCCGTAGGCGCGGCACCAGATGATCGGATAGTCCGGCATATTGTACTTTTCCTGCTTCGCCCGCTCCGCGCCGATCTCCAGCAGCGCGAGCACGTGCATTTTCGCCGTGTTCAGGTTCTTCGAGATGTACCACTCGTCCATGAAATTCCAGTTCGCCGGAATATCGGCAATCGCCGGGTGCCCCGGGCTTACCGGCTTCACCGTTCCCTTGAACTGACCGCCGTGGGTGTCAAACTCGCCGCCAATCATCTCCACGAATGGCGTAAGCTTGGTGCCGTCGCTGTGGAAAGTGTCGTTCGCCGCGTGGAAACCCAGGAAGCCCTTGCCCGTCTTGATCCAGTCCAGCAGCGCCTGCTGCCCGTCCGGGCCCATCGGCGGGTTCTTGTCCGTGCCCACTTCGGTCAATACGCCGGTGGTGTAGAAAATGACCACGTCGTAGTTCTTAAGGTTCTCTGCATTGATCAGGCTGGCGTCCTTGGTGCAGGTGATTTCGCCGCCCATCTTGGCCACAAGGGCCGTCAGCACCTTGTCCACAACGCTCGGGGCGCCTTTCTTGGTCTTGATCACATCATGCTCAAAGCCCGCCGACTTGCTCAGGTACAGGATGCGCGTCTTCTTGCCGTCCTTGGCGCCCCCCTTCGCCGCACTGGCCGACGGGGACGTGGCACAGCCCGCCGTGGACAGCATCAGGGCCGCAACGGCCAGAGAAGCCAGCACTATCCCACCACGCCGCATCAGTTTACCGTGCATCACAAGTTCTCCCTTGTTGGTTGTTGGTGACCGTGCCAGTATGTCGTCAGCCCGACGACCATCCGTTTTGGCAGACGAACAGTGTAGGCTCCAAACCGGGGCGAGTCAAGAAAATCGCGCGCCACACACTGTCGGTTTAGAGGCGCTCCACGCTGAACCCGCCACCGATTTCGATAACAGAACCGGTGGAATAGTCGAAATAGCCCTCGGCCAGCGCGACCACCGCTTTGCCCACATCCTCCGGGGTGCCCCAGCGCTGGTTGAGCAGCAGTCCCTCGGCTATCAACCGGTCATATTTTTCTTTGACGCCGGCCGTCATGTCGGTGGCGGTGATGCCCGGCTGCAGGTCGTAGACGTTGATGCCGTGTTCCGCCAGTCGCACGGCGAAGTTCTTGGCCGCCATGCTGAGCCCGGCCTTGCTCACGCAGTACTCCGCCCGGTTCGGGCTGGCCACGCGGCTGGAAATGCTGGTGATGAAGATGATCTTGGGCGCGCGGGCCGCGCCGCTTTTCACCTGCGCCACCATCCGCCGCCCCACGGCCTGCGTGAGGAAGAAGGGTCCGCGCAGGTTGATGTCCATCAGGCGGTCGTAACTCTCCGGAGAACATTCCATAATGTCCGCACGAACCAGCGGCGCCACGCCCGCGTTGTTGACCAGCACATCGATGCCGCCGAACCGTGCCACGGCCTGCAGCACCACATCCTCATGCGACGCCAGGTCCGCGATGTCCGCCACCAGCGGCAGACAGGCCGCGCCCAGTGCCTCCACCTCGCGCTGCAATTCGCGCAGGCCGGGCCGCACCGCGTCGCCTTGCAACCGTGTGGCCACGGCGGCAATGTCATAGCCCTGTGCGGCCAGTGCCAGGGCAATGCCCCGGCCAATACCCCGGCTTGCGCCGGTCACCATTGCTGTTGCCTTACCCATCATGGTCTCCCTGTGTTCGAACTACTGGGTCAACCGTCTTTAGTATTGCCATTTGTTCTCTTATTCTGAATTCTGAATTCTGGATTCTGGATTCTGCAACCGTTTAGCCGATTGGCGTGGGCTGCTTGGTTCTTCTCTCTTGCTCTTGCTCCTGCTCTTAATCTTGCTCGAAATTAGTGAGAACTATGGAAGCCCCACATGGCTCTTTCCGGAAAAGGTTTCATTAGTCTCGTTGTTTCCATGATCCCAAACTGGAGCAAGAGCAGGATTAAGAGCAAGAGCAAGAAGAAAACTCTTCGCGCCAGTCCGCTAAAGTGTTACTTATTTCTGAATTCTTATGCTCTTTGCTTCGAGCCAGAATCCCCAGGACTGCAACGCCACCGACGCCGCAATAAGCGCCAGCACGGGCAGCGCGTACAGCGGTCCGGCCGCCTTGAGGCTGTTGCTGAAGGTCCACGCCCGCAGCCGCAGATAGCCGCCCACATTCGGCACGCGGCGCCTTATATGATAGTTGCCCCGGCCGCGTGTAATCTGCCAGCGGACGAACCCGCGCAGGTAGCTCTTCTCCACATGGTAGACCACCTGGCCGGGCACGTACCGGATTCTCATGCCCCGGTCCACCATATGCCGGGCCATCACGGTATCCTCGCCACCCGGTACCGGGAAGGACTCGTCAAACCCGCCCGCCTGCGCGAACACGTCCCCGCGCATGCCCAAGTTGCAACTGCTGAAACTGCGCGCATAACCATCGGCATCCACCCGCCAGACCCGGTCGAACCCGATGCTCCCGCCCCCGGGAAAGCCCAGCAGTGCCACCGCCTTCCCAAAAGCGGTGCGCACCCGGGTAATGGTGTCGCCCGTGCAGGTCCCCTCTGTCTCCAGCGTTCGCCGGACAGACTCCAGCGTTTCCGGGGCCAGTTCACAGTCTGTGTCCGTAAAAAATATTCTGTCACAACAGGCCGCGACCACCCCGGCATTGCGGCACGCCGCCGGACCGGAACGCTTTTCCCGCCGAATCACCCGGAATCGGGAATCGGTCAGCACCGAATAGTCTGCCCGTTCCGACGCGTCGTCCACCACCACCACCTCAAAGTCGCCCATTGTCTGCGCGAGAAGGGAGTTATGCAGCGTCTCCAGATGCCGGGAAGGCGGATTATAGGAGGGTATAACGACTGAAATGGATGCCATGCCTGTTCCACCGATGCGTTCAGGGGAACAGTATATACAAGTGTCCGGCCGCACCCCAAGCCCCGCCCTTTGGGCTGTGCGCCCGCGCCTGCCTTCCGGTCACCTCAATGGCATGCCATTTTCAGAGCACTATTCTCTGTGCGGGAGCAGGCGCGCCGGAATTCGGCTTGCGCACCATGTCAACGTAACGCACGGTGCCGTCTGACAGTGTTTCAATCGTGAAGGTGCCTTCCGGTCCCGGCGGCGGGGCGGCGTCCGGATTGCGCTGCTTGAACTTCAAATCAGACAGTTTGAGGCTTGCCTCCGCAAACTTGTATTCGTTGGAATTGGCCGCAAACACCTTCATCATGTCCAAGTAGAGGCGCGTCAGATTGTCCGACTCACCGATTTGCTCATAACAGGCGGCCAGTTCCAAGTAGACTCCCGACCTTACGGTGCTTTCGGGAAAACGTCTGAGGAACTGGCCGTAAGCCCATGCGGCATTCTTGAGTTCCCCGGTCTGCTTGTACAAGTTCGCCATCGCGCGCAGCAGCGCCTCCGCATCCGCATCGGCGGGATTGGCATCGTAGCGGGCCCTATACCCGACAACAGCCTTCTGTTTCTCTTCCTGGATGGTGGAGGGCGGCGGCGCGGGCGGCGCAAAGAGCACCTCGCGCATTTGGTCTTCGCTCATGACGGTGGTCGGATTAAGGCATGGCACCTGAGCCGCAACCGCGGACAGTCCGCCGCCGCTGAATCCCCCGAACACGCCCGCCCCCGCCCCGATAATGGCCAGTGAGAGGGCAAGGACAAGGGGCCAGTTTTGCCCAAGCGTCCCGCCAAGCGTCTGCTTTTTCTTCTTCCTTTTCATCCAAGCCCCAAACTCTCGCCAGGAGACCATTTTGAGGACCATGATTGGGTTGCTGCCGATCATTCCCTGGGGGAGATTGTTGGCCAGTTCGGGCACCTGGTAGACGTTTGGAACGTTCTTGGTAATGTTGAAATTGGAGGACACAATGGTGCCCAAAAGGTTTGTCTGTTTCGCGGAAGTGATGGTACCCTGGGCATACAGGGCGCCCATGATGTCCAATTGCGAGGCCCCGCTCCCCGTGCCCATGTTTATGTTTGTTTTGCTCATAATGCCGATACAGTTGCTCACCGGGTAGCTGTTCGCATAGTTCGCGGCGGCGCCATTGTTGCAGCTGAGCAGACTGGCGTTTATGTTGACATCTCCGGTGGTCATGAAGGCGCAGCGCCCACTGTAGCTTGTCGTTCCGCCGGAGAAGGAGAGCATGCCGTCGATTTTGATCTGACCGTTCATTTTGAGCGTGTTTGTGGCGGGGTCAAACTTGACGTAGTCATCGTCCCCCCCCGGCGATGCGGACAGCGCGGCGGCTCCCGTCAGTTTGGTGTTTGTGCTCGCGTTCCAGTAGAAGCCGCCGCTCGCCCCCGTGTCAAGGACCATGTTTCCCGGGTAAATTCCGTCCATGGGGTTGTTGGGGTTGGCCAGAAGCACCTCGGTGAAATATTCCTCGTGGGTGTACGGGCTGATGCTGGCGAGCCGGTTGACAACGGCGCCGGTCACTGGATCGCGCCAGGGGTCGCTCAACAGTGGGAACTTGACCTTGTCCCCCAAATCGTACAGGGCACCCCAGCCGTTGTCGCTGTAGACGTCCGAGGGAATGCCGCGGCCGCCGTCAGGCGTGGCCTTCTTGCCGCCCCAGCCGTCAGTCACGAATGTGCCGTCCATGAGCTGCTTTACCGCGCTGCCCGGGGAATAGGGCTGGCCGATTTGCGAATTTCCGGACATGCCGACAAGACCATGTTTGACGCGCAGTTTCGCGTCGAGTGTTTCGGCCATGGTTCCATCCATGTCCACCGTGGGAAGGGCCGGAATCCGCACCCGCAGATACCCAGGAAGATTGTCATAATTGTTGCGGATGATGCTGGTGCCGCTAAGGTCAATGGCGTCCTCAATGGCAATCCCGCCCGTAAGCAGATTCTCCCCGAGAATGTGCACGGCGCCGTAGATGCTCACGTTGCCCTTGATAACGCCGGCCGTGGAACCGGCGCCGGCAAAAATGGCGTTTTGCCAGACATTCACGTTGGTGGCGCGGTAGACCCCCTCGGCGCGCCGCGTCACACCGCGGAATTTCGCCGCCACGTGGATGCTGAACATCCCCTTTTCCCGCGAATCATTGACGGCACCGTCACCGTTGTTGTCACGGGTGTCGTGCGCCCAGTCCACCGAGAACGCGAGAAACACCGGGGCCGGGTACACCGTGGGGCCGGGATCGGCCGGCATCGCCTCCGGATGGCTCACTGTCGCGTCAAAGGGGGGCAGGACCAGTTCATTCACGTCGTTGTATGCCGCTGTCCATCCCTCCAGCCCGATTGTCCCGCTGGCCACGGAGCTCTCCAATTTTGCCTCGCTCCTGGCCATGGCCGCCGCCAGCGCGTCGAAGGATTTATTGTAGTTCTGGTAGGCATCGGCAACCAGCCGCTGCTGCAGGTACCGCTGGCTGAGTGCGGCCACGGTCAGCAGGGTGACGGCGAGAAAAATGGTGGCCATCACCAGCGCCATGCCGGCATCACTCCTTCGAAGTGTCACCCGCTTGCGCATGTTATGGATTCCTGGCAGCCACGAATTCAGTCAATGCCACCCTGAACGGTCGGCCGCGGTTGTCCCTGGCCTCCGCCTGTATCGTGATGTCCAGCCCGCCATTGCGCGCGGCCACCCAGAATCCCGGGACGAGAGGAACTCCGTTTGTCTTCTTGGCCGAGTCCGGGGGAAGGGTGTTGCACAACACGCGTGTTGTGTTTCCCTGGGTCATCACAAGTTGCCGGACCGTTATTCCGTCCGCGTTGACGTCGGCGGTGTCTGGTTGGACGGTAACCTGGGGGCCCAGTTCCAGCCTGCCATTCACATCGACTGCCGTGCCGTTGCCGTTGATGTCAGTGGCGGGCCGGAAACGCAGCACATCGCCTGGCAGGCTGGCCGTGTTAACGGTCAGGACTGACGCGGCGCGCACCCGCGCCACCAGCGTCTCCATGGCCCTGCGGGCCTCTTCTGTGGCCGTGATTGTTGCCCGCTGCATACTGGCCGTTCTGCCGATCCCCAGAGACAATCCGGCGAGAACCCCCGTGACAATTGCCATGACGGCGAGCGACAGCATCATTTCAATCAGTGTAAAGCCGCGGTCCAACATGGCGAACTCCTTTCCTGACGGACCTAGGTTCCGTGGGCGGTAGTCGAGGTAATGGAGAACAGATGGCCACTGGGGGTGGTATAGACCACAGTCACCCGCACATCCACGGGGTCGGGAAGGGCTGCCCCCGCAGCCGGATTGGCCAACGGTAGCCGCACCGGATTGCCGCCGGCATCCAACACATCAAGCGCGGCCGCCATGGTCCATCCCGGCTCCTGCGTCGGGGCCTGGGGGGCAAATTCAAAAAGGCCGCTTCGCGACTTCTGACGCACCTCTTCCAGCACGCTTGACAGGTAGGCCGTGGCCATGGTTTTCCCCTCGGCAACCTGACCCATGAGTTCTATGCTGACCAACGACCCAAAAAGGAGTCCCAATCCTATGGACAGCACCCCCGCCGCAAACATAAGCTCCAGAAGCGTGAAACCCATGCCCCTGCGGGCCAACCCCCTTTTCGCACCAACACTTTTGCCCATAACGGCACCTACTTTCACCCTCGCGTAATATGCCCCGCGGCCCATCACACCAAAGTTATTGTCAGAAGAATTGTACCCACTATGCGGCGCGCCGGAACTAAGGCATTTCCTGAATTGTGGTAGCGAAAACCCCTGTGTTTAGGTGAAACTGCGGATTATGACCGGATATGGCAACCAATATGCGATACCAAAGGGGCCAGGCTGCCCAGCCAAGGCCGGACAGGGTGGTACGTGGAACATATTTTCGTGGTCTTGCCCATGGACGGTGGCGCGCGGACATGGCGGCCAGACTCAAGGTGCCCAGAGCCGCCAGAATGACGGTGCCCATGCGCCTGCCGTAGTCGGCGGCGCGCCGGTGGCGGCATGCTGGTTGACACCCGCCGCGCCGCAAAGGTATACTGGCAAACACTTCCGGGTTATCCGCGCCTTTTCTCCTGTGCGAACGTGAAAGGGGGCGGGTTGTCCGGAATGCCGAACCCGCGCAAGATGTTTGCGTACACGGGGTTGGGCTTTGTTGGTGGCGGGCGCACGGGCGCACGGGCGAGTGGCGGAATTGGCAGACGCGCTGGACTTAGGATCCAGTACCGCGAGGTGTGCGGGTTCGACCCCCGCCTCGCCCACCATTGGCGTACAACTTGTTGGAGCGAATCCAAGTATCATGAGCGACAGCGAAAAGACCGACAATCAGGATGTGAACGAGGTTGCAACCGGGGAAGTCGCGGCGGATGCGGCGGTTGAGGAGCACCACCACGACCACGATCATGACCACGAGCATCACGGCCACCACGATCGTGAGGAGGAGAAACCCTTCGCGTTCGAGCAGGACCCCGTCTACGATGTGGACTACAAGGGTGACTGCGCGTACGAGGTGAAGGTGACCCTGCCGGCGGCCAATCTCAAAAAGCAGTCGGATGAGATGCTCAAGCAGCTCCAGGAAGAGGCCCTAATCCCGGGCTTCCGCAAGGGCAAGGCCCCCATTAAACTGGTGCAGAACAAATTTAACAAGGCGGTGCGCACCGACGCCATCGACAAGCTGGTCGACGAGTCGTTCCACAAGCTGATCAAGGACAAGGACCTCAAGCCCATCGGCATGCCCAAAGCCGACGGTCTTGAGGACAAGACCTCGATGAAAGAGGGCGAGGACCTCGCCTTCACGCTGAGCTTTGAGGTCTCCCCGCGCTGCGAGCTTGGGCCGTACCGCGGCATCGAGGTGGAGCGCCCCGTCGTGCATGTCAATGAAAAGGACGTGGACGAGGTTCTCGACCGGATGCGCGAGC
Organism: Candidatus Hydrogenedentota bacterium; assembly: GCA_903902895.1. Taxonomy (GTDB): domain Bacteria; phylum Hydrogenedentota; class Hydrogenedentia; order Hydrogenedentales; family CAITNO01; genus CAITNO01. The sequence continues at coordinate 12,471 of CAIUWO010000153.1, forward strand.
GTCTGGCCATGTATGAGACCGCCGAAGAGGCGGCCCAGGACGGCGACCAGGTGCTCATCGACTTCGAGGGCAAGATTGAGGGCGAGGCCTTCCAGGGCAACAGCGCCGAGAACTATCCCTACATCATGGGTTCGGCGCGCTTCCTTGGGGAGTTTGAGGCCGCGCTCCTTGGCAAGAAGGCCGGCGACACCGCCCAGGCCGACGTCACTTTCCCCGCCGACTGGCGCAACGCCGAGTTGGCGGGCAAGACGGCGCAGTTTGAAATCAAGATCAACGAGGTCAAGCGCCGCTCCCTGCCCGAAATGAACGAGGATTTCGCCAAGCAGGCCGGTCAGGAATCCCTGGAGGCGTGGCGCAAGTCTGTGGAAGACCAGTTGCGCGCCGACACCGCCGAACAGTCCGATGCCTACGCGCGCAGCAGCGCGATGGATAAGATTATCGCCGGCACCACGTTTGAGGTTCCCAAGACCCTGCTTGACTCGATGGCCCATTCCGCCTATGAAGCCGCCCAGGAGCGGATGCGCCGCCAGCGCGTCGTGGTCGAGTCGGATGAGCAGGAGCAGGAGCTTCAGGCTTCCGCCCGCGAGGACGCCCTGCGCGAGATCAAAGAGTTTGTCATTCTGCGCGAGATCGCAGAGGCCGAGGGCATCGAGGTCCTCGACCAGGACTTTGAAGACCATGCCGCCAGTCTTGCCACCAGTGCCGGCGTGGACAAGGAAATCGCCCTGGGCTACCTGCTCGGGGACGAGCAGCGCGGCCGCACCGAGACGAACATCCTTCACAAGAAGGTGTTCGACGTCATTCTGGAACACGCCACCATCGTCGAAAAGGAACTCAAGGACGAGGACCCCGCCGGGGCCGGCGCCGAGAGTGCCAAGGACGCCAAATAATTTATGGTTGATTTGCCAGGATTTCGCCACAGCGCGGGCGCGCCCTTTGACGCGCCGCCCGTAGACCCCAGCGCGGTAACCATTTACCAGCAGACGAGCCGGGGGGAGCGCGCCTATGACATCTATTCGCGCCTCCTTGAGGACCGGATCATCTTCCTCGGCTATCCCATCAATGACGATGTGGCCAACTACATCATCGCCCAGCTGCTCTATCTGGAGGCCGAGGACCCGGACAAGGACATCAATCTCTACATAAACTCCCCCGGAGGGAGTGTGACGGCCGGTCTGGCCATTTACGACACCATGCAGTTCATCCGGCCCGACATCACCACCATCTGCCTGGGCCAGGCGGCCAGCATGGGTGCCATTCTCATGGCGGCCGGCGCCAAGGGCAAGCGTTACGCCCTGCCCTATTCCCGCTTCCTGCTGCACCAGCTCATGGGCGGGGTGCGCGGCCAGGCCTCGGACATTGAGATTCAGGCGCGCGAAATCATTCGCATCGGTGAGATGATCGATGAGGTGCTCGAGAAGCACACCGGTCAGACCGTGGAGTCCATCCGCCGTGACAGTGACCGCGACTTTTTCATGGGTGCCCAGGAGGCCAAGGAATATGGCCTCATCGACGCCATCCTGACCCGCCATCCCGCACTGCCTCAGTAAGGCCCGGCCCCGCCTGTCGGGTTCTTTCGGGAACCTGCACACCCCATGGGGCATACATCCAGTGGAAATACTTTAATCACAACATCGGTTGGCTTGCCAAATCAGCCGATACGGGGCACAATATATGGTAGAGGTTTTTCAATGACCGCAAGGTCATGGGGAAATTCTTGACAGATTGTGCATATACTGTTATATTACTCGACGAAGCGCTTGTGTTCAGGCGTGTTTGTAAAGTAATTATTCGCCTTGGAGAATTAAACTGATGCCACCACATCAACGTTCGCGCAACGATGTGCCAACCTGCTCGTTCTGCGGCAAGCGGCACGATGAGGTGAACAAGCTCATTGCCGGTCCGGATGTAAACATCTGCGACGAGTGCGTGCGCCTGTGCAATGAGATCGTTGCCGAGGACCGCGCCCGCAAAAAGGGTTCGCGGGCCACGCATGTGCCCACCCCAAAGGAAATCAAGGATTTCCTCGACCAGTACGTGGTCGGTCAGGATATGGCGAAGCGGGTCCTGGCGGTGGCCGTGCATAACCACTACAAGCGTCTGGCAACCGGCGCCGAAATTGACGGCGTTGAAATCCAGAAGTCCAACGTGCTGCTCATCGGGCCCTCAGGCTGCGGCAAGACCCTGCTCGCGGAAAGCCTTGCCCGCATGCTCGACGTGCCTTTCGCCATTGTGGACGCGACCACCCTCACCGAGGCCGGCTATGTCGGCGACGACGTGGAAAACGTGGTGCTCAAGGTGCTCCAGGCCGCCGAGTTCGACGTGGCCCGCGCCGAAATGGGCATTGTCTACATCGACGAGGTGGACAAGATCGCCCGCAAGAGCGACAGCCCCTCCATCACGCGCGATGTCTCCGGCGAGGGCGTGCAGCAGGCGTTGCTGAAAATCCTTGAGGGCACCGTGGCCAGTGTTCCGCCGCAGGGCGGCCGCAAACACCCGCAGCAGGAGTGCATCCAGGTCGACACGCGCAACATGCTCTTCCTGTGCGGCGGCGCCTTCAACGGGCTGGAGCAGATTATCCGCAAGCGCATCGGCACGAACCTGATCGGCTTCAAGGCCGACATCAAGTCCAAGTCGGACCAGCGCATCGGCGAGGTGCTCGCGCAGGTCAAGCCGGAGGACCTCATCAAGTTCGGGCTCATCCCCGAGTTTGTGGGCCGTCTGCCGGTGGTCGCAACGCTCAACGACCTGACGCGGGACGACCTTATCCGCATTTTGACCGAGCCGAAGAACGCGCTCACGAAACAGTACGAGAAGCTGTTCCAGATGGAGCGGGTCAAACTCGGCTTCCAGCCGGACACCATTGCGGCCATAGCGGACCGGGCCATTGAGCACGACACGGGCGCGCGGGGTCTGCGCGGCATCCTGGAGTCGGTCATGCTCAACCTGATGTACGAGATACCGTCACGCACCGACGTGCGCGAGTGCGTTATCACCTCAGGTGTGATCCTCAAGGGCGAGGAGCCCCTCATGGTCTACGAGCATGAGCTGCGCGCCCGCGAAAATGGCGGCGGCGTGGCCTCCGCCAGTGCCTGACCCCGTCCCTGAAATCTGAAACACCCGCGCGCCCGGCCCCGAGCCGGGCGTCGTTGGATAGGGCAACATGAAGCGCAGAGCGGCACTTTTCATTCCCCCTCTTCTTGCGGCGGCTTTCCTGGGCGCCTGTTGCCCTGAGGCCGGTTTGCCGGCGCCGCCCGCCGCCATCGCCGCTGCGCCGCGGCACTTCACTTTCGAAGTTGTGCACGCCTATCCCCATGACCCGAAAGCCTTCACCCAGGGGCTGCTTTGGCACAACGGATTTCTCTACGAAAGTACGGGGTTAAACGGCCAGTCCTCCCTGCGCAAGGTTGCCCTGGAGACCGGCGAGGTCATTCAAAAGCGCAAGGTGGACAACCAGTACTTCGCCGAAGGGCTTGCACTGAGCGGAGACCGGCTCATTCAGTTGACGTGGCAGTCCCAGCATGCCTTTGTGTGCGACCTGTCCTCCCTGGAGCCGCAGCGGGACTTTGACTACCTGGGAGAGGGGTGGGGACTGACCACAGACGGCGGGCGTTTCATCATGAGCGACGGCACCGCCAAGCTTCGGTTCATGAACCTGTCCACCTTCGCGCCGGAAGGCTCCGTCACCGTCACCGACCAGGGCCGTCCCGTGGTCCGGCTCAATGAACTGGAACACGTTGACGGTACGGTCTACGCCAACGTGTGGCGGACGGATCGGATCGCGCAGATAGACCCGGCCACCGGCGCGGTCATTGCGTGGATTGACCTCACGGGCCTGCTGGGCGCCGCCGACCGGGGCGACGCATCACCGGACGTGCTCAACGGCATCGCCTGGGACGCGGAAAAAAAACGCCTGTTCGTGACCGGAAAGAACTGGCCAAAACTCTACGAGATTCGCCTGGTAGAGCGCACCGCCACCCCCTGACCGCGCAAAAAACGGTCAGAGCATCGGCTCGCGGCCATGCACATGGCGAATGGCGAACTGGATCAGTTCGGAGGCGCTCGAAAGATGCAGTTTCTTGCGGATGTTGAAGCGGTGCGTTTCCACGGTCTTCGCGCTGATACCCAGCCGCTCGGATATCTGCTGGGGCTGCATGCCCTCGCCCGCAAGCCGGAGCACCTCATATTCGCGGGTGGACAGTTTTCCCACCCCCTTGGCGCCGGACTTGTCGCCCTCGCTTAAATACCGGCGCAGTATCGTCTGCGTGAGCGCGCCGGAAAGCACCAGCTCACCTTTGGCCACACGGCGAATTGCGCCTATAACCAAGTCCGAAGGTGTCTGCTTCATCAGGAACCCCAGCGCGCCCGCCCGGATGGCACGCTCGGCAAACACGGTCTCCTCGTGGATGGAAAAGACCAGAATCGCCGTCTCCGGCACCTCGGTGCGCACTTGGCGTATCAGGTCCAGGCCCGACACCCCCTGGTCCGACATGGAGATGTCCATAATCAGCACCTCAGGCGGTCCCGCCTGAATGAGCCGCAACGCCTCCTGCGGGCCATCGGCCTCGCAACACACTTTAAGATCGGGCTCCTGATCGATGAGTTGCCGTAATCCCTGGCGCAACAAAGGGTGGTCATCCACTATCATGATGCGTTTCTTGTTCATGAGAATTCTCGCAGTGTCAAAAGTTGACGTGTTGCGACCGTGGCCACCCCTTGTCCCAAGCGCCCCCAAAAAAGCGCGCCCATGAAAGACGCGCGAGAAAATACCGCTGAAATTCGCGCCGTTTCGCGCAAACACCGGCCGCAAACACGACCGTCTCCGATGTGGCAGAAATGATTCATGACACGGCCTTCAAGGCCGCATGGCCAGGATTGGAAATCGCGATGAACTGTGGGTTCTTGAGGTGTTGCGCCGTTTGAACGTGGATATGCTCCAAATTGCGGACCAACCGCACAAGAACTATCTCGTCGCAAATGCGACCCACGCCACGCCTCCTAGAAATGAAGACACCTGCTGTTGCGTAATGCACAATTGCCCGTTATTCGCACCCGCAAAAATCATACCATAATTTTTCTGGATGCGCTGTGCAAGACGCTTGCTTGCCCGTACGACACTGCCACGTATCGTATTATACAAGAGTCAGGCTTGCCGTTGTCAATATTCACATTTTTAACGGATGCAAATGTCTTGCTGCCTTTACATTTGCGCGCACCGCAGCATGCCGACCCTTTTCCGTGACTCCCTCCAGCCATCGGACGCGTTACGGCGCGTCACGCCTTCACTTTCATTCAGCCTCGGCATGAAACTTGCATATTGCTAAACATGGTCAGCAAGGAAAAACCGTGTTTTGCTTGGAAATTCCCATGTAAATGCCCGGTTTGCCAAATATACGCCTGTGTTTAGGTACGTATTGTCCAGTCAGCAGCGCTACAAGCGGGTAGGATGGCGGGAGAAACATACCGTTTTGTAGGCAACATGGCGTCTGGGCGGTCGTGAGAGCAGGAGTAGTGCATCTTTTGTAATGTCGGTGGCAACGATGGGAGCGAGCAGCATGAAACACCGTGTCAGCATGTGGGGTAAACCGTGCATCACCGGCGCCTTGACGGGTCTGTGCATTTTCCTGTTTCAGTGTGCCTCCCCGGCGCAAGCCGCCGGCCCCGCTATAAATGCCGGTGACACGGCTTGGCTGCTGACATCCACGGCCCTCGTTCTCTTCATGACCATACCCGGCCTGGCGCTGTTCTATGGCGGTTTGGTGCGGACCAAGAACGTGCTGTCCGTGCTGATGCAGTGCCTGGCCATCACCTGCCTGGTCACGGTACTGTGGGCCCTTTTTGGCTACAGCATGAGTTTCAGCCCCACCGGCATGGTCAAGGGTCAGTCCGGCTTCCATGCCTTTTTGGGGGCGCTGGACATGACTTTCTGCAGGGGCATCACGGTCGACCGAAGCTACCAGACCATTCCCCTGGCACTGCATTTCTGCTACCAGCTCACCTTCGCCATCATCACGCCGGCGCTGATCGTCGGCGCCTTCGCCGAGCGCATGAAGTTCTCCGCCATGATACTGTTCATGGCGCTGTGGTCGGTGCTGGTATACAACCCCATCGCCCACATGGTCTGGGGCGGGCCGGGCGCTTTCCTTGCGGACCGCAACGTGCTGGACTTTGCGGGGGGCATTGTGGTGCACCTGAGCGCCGGCGTGGCCGCGCTGGTGTGCGCGCTGGTGCTCGGAAAACGCCGCGGCTTCCCCGGAACCATGATGCCGCCGCATAGCCTGACACTCACCGTTGTCGGCACGGGCATGCTGTGGGTCGGCTGGTTCGGGTTCAACGCGGGCAGTGCCATCGCGGCCAACGGCACGGCGGTCATGGCCATGATGGCCACCCAGCTGGCCGCGGCCACCGCGGGCATGACCTGGATGGCCATCGAATGGATCAAGCACGGCAAGCCCAGCGTGCTTGGTATCTGTTCCGGCGCCGTGGCCGGACTGGCCACCATCACCCCCGCCTCGGGATATGTGGGGCCCATGGGCGCAATGACCATTGGTCTGCTTGCCGGTGGCCTGTGCTTCTTCGCGGCGACCACAATGAAGCGCTTCTTTGGTTATGACGACTCGCTGGACGCCTTCGGCGTGCACGGCGTGGGCGGCGTCATCGGCAGCCTGCTCACCGGCGTGTTCGCATCGAAACTTCTGGGCGGCTATCCCGTCAATGACCTGGGCATCGGCGCGCAGTTGCGCGCGCAGGTCCTCGGCGTGGTGGTCACCGTTGTCTGGTCAGGGGCGATCTCCTATCTGCTGCTCAAGGGCATTGACAAGGTTATCGGACTGCGCGTCAGCGCCCAGGATGAGACCGAAGGCCTGGACGTCACCCAGCACGATGAACAGGGATATAACTTCAACGTGTAACGCAGGATAGGACAATCTCCTTGCTGGCGCGGCGCCCGTATTGGGCGTCGCTCCATTTGTTGCTCCGGTCCTCGCCTTACCATGCCTTGGAGCCCGAATTCTCTTTGTCGCCTCTGCGGACTGAGGCGGGCCGTTAACGCGCTATTTTCAAAAACACGATGTCTGCCACTTTTTCGACCATTCGGGTATTCATTGCAAGAGACTGAAAATCCCTTGGCTCCAGCTTGACATTGCCGGCGCGATCGGCCCAATATATTGGGGTCATGCTGCTTTCAACACCAGATACAGGGGTGTGCCCTGTGATTTTTCAATAATCAACCGCGGACACTCATCCCATGCAAATGATTATCTTCGCCATCAAGAATGACTGGGGGGTGCTTTCGCCCATCCTCATCTGCTCGTTGTTTACGGTTGCCGTGTTCATTGAGCGATGGCGGTTTTACCGCAGCAACCGGCGCGACATCGTCGAGGTGATCCAGGTGCTGCAGAACGAGCTGCACCGGGGCAACCTCGCGGGCGCGGCACGATGCTGCAATGATGTGGGCGGCCTGCTGGGCGAGGTTGCCCAGATGGGTGTGCGCACCCTTGCGGAACAGAAAGGCGATTTTGAGCGCCAGTTTGACATCACAACCAACCTGGCCACGCGGCGCCTGGAGCGGTATCTGCCCGTGCTGGGCACCATTGCCACCATATCGCCCTACCTGGGCCTGTTCGGCACGGTCGTTCGCATCCTGCTGACTTTCGGCGAAATGGCCCAGGCCGGCGGCGGGGCGGCCGGCGGCGCGCCCCAAATCATGGCGGGCATCGGCTCGGCGCTGATCGCGACCGCGTTCGGTCTGGGCGTGGCCATCACCGCGGTGGCCATGAACAACTACTTCCACACGGTTGTGGCGCGCTGGGAAGAGGACTTCCAACTGCTGAAACTCCTGTTTCTTTCGCAGGCCGACCGCCGGCCCGGAACGGCGGCGCAACAGGGTTCGGCGCCGCAGATGCCCCAGCAGCAGGCCGCACGGCCGCGGCAAAGCTCCGAAATATAAGGTTCGGCAATGCACCTTTCCGCCGGAAAGAACCGCAAGAAATTTGTGGACGAGATCAACATCACGCCCCTTACGGACGTGTTTCTGGTGCTGTTGATTATCATGATGGTGGTGGCGCCCATGCTCAAGACAATCCGGACGGACATCCATCCGCCGGATGTCAAGGGCGCGGACCCGCTGACCAAGGTGAAGTTGCTGGTGGAAATCACCAAAGAAGGGCTCTTCTTCATTGACAGCGATCCGGTGACAACCATTCGTCTTGCGGAAATGCTGCAGGCAAAATCGAACCAGCCCGATGTGGAGAAGTCCCTTGTGATCCGCGCCGACGCCCTGGCCAAGACCCGCTCGGTGATGAACGTGATGACGGCGGCCAGCAAGGCCGGATTCAAACAGACCACCATCGCCATTGAAGCCCTTCCAGAAAGCCGCGGGCAAGAGCTGACAGAGGGTTTGGAAAAGGTCAAGATGACCGGGGAGAGCGCCGCGCCATGAAGTCTTCCCGCAGCGGCCAGGTGGAAGGGATCAACATCACGCCCCTCACGGACGTGTTTCTCGTGCTGTTGATCATCATGATGCTCGTCGCGCCGCTGGTCGATCTGAAGGGCCTCGACATGGCCGTGCTCGACCTTGGGCCCTCGCAAAAAACCGAAGAGTCAAAGCAAATCCTCGTCGAGGTGACCGCCAACGCCGAATACCGGGTGGACGGCAAGACGGTGGTTCCCGACGACCTGACCAGCGCCGTCAAGGAACTGTCCGCCACCAAGCCCGACGGTGTTGTCATTGACGCCGACCCCAACGCCACCCACCAGGCCACCATGATTGCCCTGGCGGCCGTCAACATGGCCGGCATCAAGAACATCGGCATGACGGAGATGGAGGCGGAAACAGACGCCGCGCCGAACGAGGGGGTCGCCACAAGTTCAGCGGCACCGAAAGACAAGAAGTCGCCTGCGGCAAAGAATTCCAAGGCAAAGAAGTAGGCTTGCTTTCCTAGGGGGAGCCAGAGTGACCGGGTGTCCGCATGCGCCGGCATGACAGAGAGATCTTATGGGGGGTGCGATTGGGTCGTCAGTGTGCGGGGGTGTAGAATCGCGCATGTGACCATGGTCTTTCCCATGGGCGCCTTTCACGCAACCGCGCTTTTCGAAGGACACCTAGCCCATGCTGCTGATCATCGCACTTGCCAGTGCCATTCATTTTGCGGCTCCGGCCGATCTGCCCACCACCACCGCCGACACGCCTCTGGCAGTGGTCTCGCTCTACAATCCGACGCAATGGGACGGCACCCTGCCGGTGGAGGTCCCCACGGGACGCATTGCCTCCCCGGGCCAGATAGACTGGACCAATGTCCATCTTCAGGCAGATGGGGAAAACATTTCTTTTGCCCTCCGCGAGGGTCGCGCCCATTGGAAGGCCACGCTCGAGTCCCCTGCGAAGGGTCTGCGCGCCGACGACCTGCTCGTCTTTTCCTGCGCCGTTCCGCCCGACACATGGCACCGCATCGAAATCCGAACAGGGTCGGTCCCGTCGCCGTCCGCACTGACCCGCGACGAGAATCGGGTGACCGTAGCCTATCCATCGTCAAGCGCCACTTTCGACCCGTCTACGGGCGCGTTGCTTGCGTTCAATGTTCCCGGTGAGCCCTTGCTTAAGGCCCCCTTCCTTCCTGTCATGCACCGCCTGGGTGTGAAACGCTACGCGTTTACGGGGGCGTTTGCTTCGGGCTACCAAACGCCCTCCATCGACATGGACCTCGGAGAGTCCCTCCCCGCTCCCGCGCGGCTTGTGTCCGCATCGTCCAACGCCGCCATGACGGAACTGCATTTTTCCCTGGACCCGGCAGAGGGTCCCGCGCTCGCCCTGACCTATCGCGTACATGCCTTCGGCATGCTCGAAATTGCGCTGGACGAGCGTCCGTGGACGGGCGTCAGTCCGTGGCTGGACCATGCGGTCAAGGCGGAACTCTCCTGGGAGAGCGCCGGAAAGGCCCTGCCCTACCTGGAAAGCCGCATGCCTTTCTACGGTTTCAAAGAATACACGGCGGCGACAAAAGAAGTGGCGCGCATTCATCCGGGCACGGCGGCGCAGGTGCTAGAATTTGGGGATGAATCCCTGAATGGTCGCCGCTTCCACCGCAGACTGGTCGCCGTGCCGGACGAGCACGCGGTGAAAATAAAGGACCTTGCGGAGGGCATGGATGAGGGGTTGGTCATCGAGGTCAACCCCGTCTGCGCCGCAATCGCGCAGGATCCGGTCGGGATTGTCTCAGCCGATGCGTCCAACGCCGCGGCCGTAAAGACTGTTGTTGATGCGTTGAAACTCGTCGGCGTCAGCGTGTCCGAGGCATCGGAAACTCCCCCCTCCTTTGCCATTGAATTTGACGTGGCGGCGGAGAACGGCCTGCACAACGAGTGCGGCGACGGCTTCGCCGTGGTGCCAAGAGCCGGTGGCGGTGTGGCGGTACGCGCGCACACGCGGCTGGGCGCCTACAATGCGGCACAGGCCATCGCGCATCACCTGCGGCGTTTTGGCAAGGAAGGCGGCCTTCCGCTCATCGCCCGCACTCCCGTGGTGCAGTTGCGCTCAGGCGGGTTCGGCGGCGGCAATTTCGAGGGCGATTTCCCCTACGGCACCGATGAGGAATGGCGGCGCACCTTCGACGGCCTGCTCGACTCGGGCATGAATGTGTTCGGTTGCCTGGGCATGTGGGGCAACTGGAAAATGCCGGTCGCCTACAAGTACATGCCCGAACTGCATTCGGACGCGCCGGACGCCTATGACGAATCGTCGGGCGCCCAATTCTCCCAACTGGACCAGCACCGTGAACACGGCCTGGCGCTCATGCAGTACCTGCACGACCGGGGCGCACAGGTCTGGCTATGGATTCCCATCGGCTGCGTGCCCACAACTTATGCCAAAACCCATCCGGAGGCCATGGCACCGGGCAGCGACAAAGTCCCCTGCCCAAGCCATCCCGAATACGCGCGCTATGTGGAGGCGTTTTTCAAAGAGCTGCTTGAAACCTACCCCATCGACGGGCTGTTCCTCATCCGCGACGACAACGGCGGCATCTGCACCTGCGACCGGTGCAAAGAATATTTCGCCAAAACACGAACCAAGGACCCGATATGGGAACAGTACCTGACCATTTATGACCTTGTCCGGAAGAGCGGGTTCAAGGGGGGCCTTGCGGTCTATCCCTACAACGATATGTACAAACCCGAGATGGACCCGCTCCTGCCGGAAGACCTGTATGTGGTGGGCCATGGCAGCGGCGCGGCCGTGCTTGCACGCGACTACAACCACACGGCCCCCATGGGTGACAGTTGGCCGGACAATCTTTACGCAAACTTCCGCGTGGCACCATCGCACCGCATGAAACGGCTGCTCTGTGATCGCCCAAGCTTCTGGATAGGCGGCGCCTACTGCGGCACCGAATTGCCCTGGGAATCTATCGGCCATTTTGGCTGGGAACCGACGGCCACGCCAAACTCTTTGCGCTACGCATGGGGCCTGCGCGAATTCGGCTGCGCGGGGGCGCTGCCGTTTCTACAGATGAACCGCGTCTATGAACATTTGTGGGACGTAAATGCGCTGCCCATGCAGCCAGCCAATTGGCTCAAGTTGTCGAAGGAGCAACGCCAGGCAACCATGAAGCAAGGCCTGGAGGGAACAGAACAATTGCGGACGCGGCTGGCCGACCTGAAAAAGGTGGCCCCTGCGCAAAACCATGCAAAATGGTATGGTCATCTGGACCTGTACGCCCCCTTCATTGAATATCACCTGCACCGGCTCGATAAATTCACAGTAATCTATGAACGCGTGCTGGCAAACCGCGATGCGCTGGACAAGCCGGAAGGTTTGCCAAAGGACGTGCGGGACGCCATTCTGGCGGACTATGCGGAGATATATGCCTGGGCGGCCAAGTATGATGCGGTCATGCAACAAGCACCCGGGGACATGCTGGCCAACTCCAAGTGGATGACCAAGCCGTACCGTGAATTCATGGCCGGCTTCGATCAGTGGTTTGACAACCTCCTGGACCCGCACCAATTTGTTGGAACGGGACAAGTGGAAACACCCTCAACCCTGCACTGCGGCGAACACTTCACACTGCGCGTGGAACTGCACAACCGGGGCGTGTGCCCGTGGGTGGCCGAGGCAGGACACCGCATGGAGTTTGGCGGCACTGCGGCCAGTGTGGGCCTTCCGGAGAAATCGGAGTTTACCGGAGACCCGATTGCCCCCGGCGACCGTCGTGTGCTGGAATTCCAGGGCGTTGCCCCTAAGGAAGCCGGCACGGGCGAAGTGTCGCTCGCGTTCGTATCGCCCTATCGCGTGCCCGAATTGTTTATCAAGTGCGCGGTGACGTTGGAGTGGAAATAGATGTCCGTCATTGCGAGGAGGACAAAGTCCGACGAAGCAATCCCTTGTACCGACAACCCCAAGCCCCAGGCCATCACTGACAAGAGATTGCTTTGCTGCTAAGAAAGTCGCTTTCCAGGAGAAGGCAAAGCACAAGGCCGCCGAGACGGCGGCGGTACGTATCGCAGGCGTCTCGCCTGCCTGGTGCGCCCTTGCCTTTCTGCCGCGAATCGCCGCCGTAGGCGGTCTGAGGCTCGCAATGACGGGGGTGCTGCGGGCGGCTTCACACCTGCTATTTCCCGACGCGTTCCAGTGCCTCTTCCAGCAGGTCCACATCCTGCTGGACCATGTCCGGATGGTCCTTGGTGAACACGCCAACGCAGACGGCGTCACCCGGACGGTAGGCTTGGGCAACGTATTCAAAGGCCTCGCGCGGGTCGTGGCGACCCGCCGCGAGCACCTTGTAATGAATTGCCGGGGCGGGCAGTTGCTGGATGAGCGCGCACATCGCGTCGCGGTCTTCCGCGCCGTAGTACTCCTCGTCTTCATAGTCCCGCGCAGCCTGAACGGTTCTGTCACTCGGGTTGTAGTAACAGGCCATGAAGAAATCGAGTTCCAAATGGTCCGCGGCCCACTGGATGGTGTCCGTTGTGTGCCCCGCAACCCCTGCGGCGATGCCCAGGTCCTTGATGCGCTTGATGGCCTCGAAGATGTCCGCCGTGTCCCCCGCGGCCACGCGCTGGTCCATTTCGCCGCCGTGCAGGAAACAAGCTTTCGCCTTGCCGGCCTTCGCGCTCTCGATGCCCAGGAAAAATCCGCCCGTCAGCGGGCAGGTCTGGGCAATCCAGTCGATGCGCCCGCCCTCCAACCGGTACTCGCGCAGCGCGCGCAGCACCAGTTCGTCGGCGCGGCCCAAATGCGTCGTCACCCCGGCGGCCTCCGCCATGCGGTAGGCCTCCTTGATCCGCGCCATCGTGTACCAGTCGCGCATTTCCTCGTCACGCGCAAAGGACTGGTGGGCAAAGCCTGAAAAAGGGTTGCCGCCGATGATAAACCGGCTCACCGTGGCGCTGCCCAACTGCACCGTCTTGGGGCGGTATTGCTTTCCGTCTTCTGCAGCGGTCATGGCGTGTCTCCAAGAGAGCGCGGGGTTGTGAGTCGTTCGGGAATATGGGAAGGGCGCCTCACGCGCATTTGCGGTCCCGGGTAGTGGGCGAAAGCAGCACTTCAGCCGGAATTCCCAAGCCCTCGTGAAGTTTGCGGATCATTGTCAGGCTCAACGGACGCTTCCCGTTCAGCACCTCGGAAACCTTGCTCTTGTTGCCAAGATAAGGCGCCAAGTCCCCATCCCTCAGCCCGGCCTGCTCCATACGAAACCGAATGGCCGAAATGGGGTCCGGCATGGGAATTGGATAATGCCGCTCTTCATAGTCTTCGACGAGCATGGACCACAATTCCAGGTCGTCGCCATCCGGTGTGCCTGGCTCGGCGTCCATGAGTCCCTCCACACGGGACAGCGCCTCCCTATACTCATTCTCTGTCTTTAGGATTTTAGGATTCATCATATCGTCTCCGCGTTCACGCCGTCGTATTCCTCATGGGTTCCAACAAACCGGATAAATATCTTCTGGAACGCATAATTAACGTGCGCAATCAGACGGTACTTGTTTGCGCAAATTTTGAATTCCACTCGGTTCTTTCCAATGACGCTGGCGTTTCCATACTTCTTCTTCACTTCTGCGCCATTCTGCCAGTGGGCGCATCTTGCCTCATGGTACCAAGCCTCCAGTGCCTGCTCCGCATCGGGATAGTTCTCCCAGAAACTTCGCAGTGTGCCTCGGGCTATCACACGCATGGGCCTTCTAGTGCCTCTTTCTAATGGGCCGCAATAAGTTCCCTTTTTGGGAACACCCTAATGATACACTCTAGAACCGGATTCGTCAAGCCGAATTCTCCCGTGAGTGCCCACAAATTCACCAGGCCGGGAACAAAGGCGCATATGAACGGGCCGGGAGTCGCTGCTGAAATGGGTCACGCAAGAGGAGCAGGTTGCCAACGCGAAATAAGCGGAAAGTCGCAAGACGCTATTCGCCCTGACCAATCGCATAAACCATCAGCGCGTCGCCGTGGCGGATGTACAGGCGCTTTCCGGAGATGACGGGGTGGGCCCAGTGCGGTCCTTCCCCCTGTTCTATTTTGAACTTGCTGATGACTTCGTGGGCGGTCGGGGTGGCACGCACCAAGCCCAGCGTGCCTTTTTCGCCGTAACAGTAGAACATGCCGTCCGCAAAGGCGACCGACCCCATGCCCACGCCCGTTGTCTCATACATCACCTGACCGCTCTTGGCCTCCAGGCACACCCACTTTCCCCGCGAACTGGAGCCGTATATATAGCCGTCAAGGGAGATCAGCCCCCCGTGGAGCGTGTTCAGGGTGGTGTCGGTCCAGGAACGGGTCAGTGTGCCGGCCTCCGGCGAGAGCTTGTACATCTGCCCGCCGTCGCGGTGGCCGCTGGTAATGTAGAGCCAGTCGTCCCCGCAGGCCGGTGCCACGGAATGGTTTGGGTCTTCCGCGGTGGAGTCGAAGGCCAGGCTCCAGACCAGTTTCCCGCTGTCCGCATCCAACCCGTCCACATTCCGCGCGGTGATGGTCACGAGCAGATTGAACTCACCCCGTTTAAGCAGGATCGGCGAGCAGTAGGCCGGAAAGTCGCTGAAGCCCGTGCTGGTCCAGACCGTTGCGCCGGTGTGCTTGTCCATGGCCACCAGCGCCGCATCTTTGCCGCCGGGCGTGCAGATAACCGTTTCCTTGTGGATGAGCGGGGCCTCGGCATAGCCGCAACGGGGCGAAACACCGGCATAGTCCTTCGCCAGATCACGCGACCACAACCCCCCCCCCGTCTTGGCGTCAAAACAAAGCATCGCGCCCTTGCCGGTCCACTCGTACAACCGCCCGCCGTCGAGCGTGGGTGTGCTCCGGGTACCGGCGTAGGACTCATCGTCAAACTCGGCGCCGTAATTCGTCTGCCACAGCAGTTTGCCCTCCATGTCGAAGGCGGAAAGTCTGCCTTCCTTCGTGTCACTCACGAAGCCCGTGGCATAGACCATGCCGTCCGCCACCGCCACTGAGGAAAAGCCCGCCCCGAGCCCATTGACGCTCCACAGCAGTTTCGGCCCCTCGGCGGGCCATTCCTGCAAAAGACCGGTCTCGGGCGACTTTCCGTCCCGGTTCAGCCCGCGAAACTGGGGCCAGTCTTCCCCCCGCGCGGCCGTAACCGCCAAAAGGGCGGCCAAAACCATCCCCAACGCCCATGAAATCCGCATTGCCATCTCTCCATTCATCGCCGCTGAAACAGTGCAACCATCGCCTGTCGGAAACGAAAAAATCGCCGCAAGGCTGTTTTTTACAGGCCTTGCGGCGATTGACTTATCTGGTGGGTCGTGGGGGAGTCAAACCCTCGACCTTTTGATTAAGAGTAGACTTCTCAACCGTTGCCAGTAACTCCAAGACCTAAACTCTAATAAGAATATACCACTCTCGCCGACTGATTACAACTCGCTTCGCGCCCATTCTGTGTACCGTACACGGGCAGAGTCTCTGCTACAAATACCAACAGAATGTCTAGAGACTCGTTGTCGTTGAACAGCCACAGTTTGTCGTGTTCTGCCTCATTTTATAGGGGAGCGAGACCAACCGTGAATCGTGGCCAAGGTAGAACGTGCTAGGTGGGGGGCGGGAGAATCGGTCATGTTAGCAAAAGCCATATTGCCAGTCGCCGACTCTCGGATCTCTTCTGAAATACATGAGGGAACCCCCGCACGAGAACCGAAGTTCCGTTTCCCATTTTATCTTGAGCGATGGACCTTCACTGCGTCCGATTCTTGGTCGGTTGCTGGCGCCGCTACGTGGCGCTGTGA
>CAIUWO010000154.1 GCA_903902895.1 Candidatus Hydrogenedentota bacterium
CCCCCGATTCCACGGTCCAACTGCAGAGTACCGAGCACGGCGTCCAATTTTGGGCCTGCTGCGCAAGCAAGTCCAATTGTTGTGCCAACGAACTTGGCCGTTCCGAAGGAAGCGGGAGTTGCGTCAGTTTAGAGGAGTTAATGGCATAGAAGTCGTGCCACTTCTCGTCTTTTGAGCATGCGCCGCCGGGGCCGCCCTTGTTGTGACACACTTGTTGTATCCAGAAGCACGCAGTGGAAGAATTCAGGAGACCTAGAAGTGCGAGATGATCGTCTTCAGTGGCGCCTTCGGGTAACTTTATGACGGGTGCCGTACGATTAAACACCTTGCCACCCCGATCCAGCACACAATGGTTATGCGTGGCAACCTCCGCAAATACTATCGACATGGGCGTACGGAATCGCTTGGCAAAAAACATGGAGTATTCAAACCACAGCAAACCGCGTTCCAACTGGGTCATTCCATAGGCCACCCGGTCTGAAAGTTGCACGCGGTAAGACCACAATATGCGCGACACACCCTCAGACGCAACAGAACGGAAGGTTCGGGAATCGTACGGCCACAGTGCTCCAGTGGGCTCACAGATTGTCCAGTCACGACATTCGTCGCCAGAAACTAAAGGTCGTACAAACTCTCTCTTGACCTTATGCCTAAGTGCAGAGAGCGTTCCGATTAGGTAGACATCATCCTCCCGCGTGACGGACCCAAACCCTATTTCCTCCGACACATCACCCAAACACTGAGAGACATTCCCTTCTAACATTTCCCTCAGTTCCGCAGCACCCCCACCGCCTATAGACCATGGGTGAGAGTTGAACAAAGCCCGAGGGGAATCACCTGCACTGACGAAGTCGCTTTGAGATCCGGGTTGGTCAATTTGGTCAAGAATAGCAGTCCAGACGCGACCCTCTGCAGGATTGTCGGGTGTCTGTGGTTCGCCACGTATGCCGAGCACGGTACGCAACGTGCTCGCGATGGGTCGGCGGTTTCGTCCTAAGAGGATCACGGTGGGTGTGCCATGACCGGGAATGTACGCTCCACTCGTGTCAAGGACATGGGTGAGGTCGATGGTGGGGAAAAACTCCTCAATGACCTTCTTGCCAAACTCTCGTTTCATGAAACTGTTGGTGGTGATTTGCCCGGTATATCCCCCAGCAACCGCAAGTCCGAAAATGCGTTCCATGAAGGGAACGGCAAGCGAATACGATCGGTGGCACGTCATATAGCGGCCGCGATACGCTTGGCTCAGTACGGGATCTTTAACCGTGATGTAGGGCGGATTTGCGACAACGGCGTGATAGCCTTCAGGACGGAGAATCTTTCGCAAAGCCTCGATATCCTCGCCATGATAATGATGGGCGAGAGCGTCGAACCCGAGCATCAGTTGTTCCCGGTCCGGGACCCCGTGGAGGAGTGAGTCGCCCGCGGCAAGTTGGAAGTGAAACGCGGGGGCGTCCTTGAGGCGGACGATACTGCAGGCTTTGAGTGCGGCGATGAGCAGGCGGAATCGTGCGATGGCGACGGCAAAGGGGTTAATGTCCACGCCGTGGACGCTGTTGAGTGCACGCTGGACCAGTTCGCGCACATTCGTTCCGGGTTCCCTGCGCTGCCAGCGGTCGAGCAGGCGCCGGAAAGCCCCGAGCAAAAAGTGGCCGCTGCCGCAGGCGGGGTCAATCATGCGGAATCCGGAAGCAGTGACTTCCTCGCCATGGCTGGTCTGTACCGGGGGTGCATCCAGACCGAATTCGTTCAGGGCGGGCTCCAGGGTGCGATCAAGGATGAATTCCTCCACAAATTCCGGGGTCTGTAGCAGCGCGTACTTCTTTCGGGCCGATTCGGAAAGGTCCTGATATAGGTCGCCGAGAAAACGGGTGTCCCATTCAGGGTCGGTGAAGTCATGAATCAGCGCGCCTGAATCGGCGTCAATGCGCTGGAAGAAGGTGAGGATTTCGCCGGCGGCATCGCCGCTGAGCCAGTGGGGCAGTTCGAAGACGTTGTTGTATTTTCCGAAGAGTTCCCGGCCGCCGGGCAGTTTGCCGACCTCATGGAAGACATGGAGAAGGTATTCGCGGTCAGTCTCGGTAGGCTGCGCCCGGAAATACAGCTCATGCTGGTCGCGGGCGTGCTGGAGCCGTTTCCCCGGCCCGGCGATGCGGGGCGGCTCGATGAGGCCGTTGTCCTCCAAGAAACGCACAAAGACGGCGCTGAGAATCCACGCCGCGGCCTGCTGTGTGGCGTAGTCGGTGCGCCAGTCCTCAAAATTCTGCGCGGTGCGCTTGGCATCCTGTGCCTTTTGGAACGCGTCCTGCAGCGCGCTGACCACCTCGGGCAGGGCCTGGGAGCCATGGCTGCGCGCGATGAGGTCGGCTTCGAGCCGTCCCATAAGACGCATGCAGTCGCCCGGCAATGTCTTGCGATTAATCATGAATTCCACCTAGTAGCAGCATGCATTCACAAATTCCTTCAAGACTTTCTCATATCCGCCACCTATAGCTCTACTGAGCCAATGTTGCAGTTCATCCGGTTCCTCAGCTTTCTTCCCTGGAAAACACAATACTTGGTAGTCGCCAAGAACGACTGGCGGCAAAATCGCACGGGAATTCTCAGATATCATTGATTGCAGGGATTCATCCGTCCCCAGCAGCCCTCTACACTTGAAATTGTGTCTTCCAACTTCTAGAAGGCTATCAACTCTAGTTTTTTCTGGTCCTTCAATCACCGAGCCCCATAGACTTTCCATCCCAGCTAGCGTGCGTCCCCGAATGTCCTCAAGTCCAGGCAGACCGGCCGCCGTCACGGCGTCATGGACCCAACTCACGGTCTCTTGCCGATTGTCCTTATGAGCATTCCGATTGCCATGCCAAGAAATGAGCAGAAACGCCGCCCCTCTATTCCTTGAACGAACCAATTGTTCCATGCGTCCCTTGGTATCTCTTAGTTCAGAAGGCACTTTGATCAAATCGAAGAGTTCATCAGGTAGATTGAGACAAAGCGTAGAGATGGCTGAAGCCAACGAGTATGCTCTGTAGACTTCTTTTAGTCCCTGCACTTTTGCCAGGCAATGGGCTGCGGCAGAGTACTCTGCAAGTTGTCCGTCATAAATTCGGTGTAAGGGTTCCTTGCTCACTGCGTCGAAGAGGCGGTCACGTTCTTCTGTCTTCGCCATGCCGGCGATCAGGGAAATCAGTTCCAACTCCGCATTGACTGCAGAAACCTCAAGCAACGCGGGCAATGCCAGAGGCACACGACACATGTATGTGCCATCATTCCTGCTAAACCGCGCGAAAAGTATGGGCCTGTCTTCCCTTGGTCTTCCATCTGCACCATATTCGACGCCAAGTGTGGACGTGTATTTCCAAACCTTTCCATCCCATGGCAATTGTGCTGCTTTCGAGGTGTGATGGTAATAATCTCTTAGTCGCAGCCTTCGTGCGTCGTTGTAGTATTGAGCAATCCGCCAAAACTCACCCTCATCATTTGAGAATCGCGCGTTGATTGCATTGAACTGAGAGACCAACTGGCTTTGGCCCCAAAGCGTTGACGTGTGGTCAAGCCAATGCGTAAGTTCATGGAATATGACTCCGCAGACTTTTCGAAAGGCATCAGGGTTATCGCCTTGAGATGCCAGAGTCCAATCATCGGATCTTATAGAATTTGCTAATACAACCTGGTGAAACGCGTCATATGAACCTAAAACCGTTGTGTTCGGAAACCCGTCGCATATGACCGATCTGTCTCTGTTCTCTAATCTCTGTATAACTTCAAGGTCCAACATCGGTACGCCCCTTTAAACGTGCTAAGTACCTTTCGACCGCGTAGATTTGCCTATTCAGTATTTTCCCGGTCCTGAAGAAGCCAAGACCTTCGTTCTTTGCATAGACACCATCTACTTGACATATCTACTACACCTTCGCCCCGGTCGTTTTCGCCCGGTGAACGTTTTCGATCCAACTCTTGGGCACTTCGGTCCGCTGGCCAGGTCCGATGAGGGGCAGGGCCTCGCCCTCGATCATGGCGGGGCCGTCGCCCGGAATGAGCAGCCACAGGCCGGGCATGCCGTCTTTGCAGCCAACCTTGTCGCGCAGGCGGACGATAAGATTCATCTGTCCATAGCGAGCAATAAGGCCGGGGTAAATGAGCAGGGTGGTTTTCTTTGCGGCGAGCAGCCGCTGCTCGACTAGCGGCATGGCCCGGCGCACCAGAAGCATCAGCTTGTCCCAGTCGTCTTTGCCGGGCGTGGCATCCGCCTGGAGCACCAGGTCCCAGTTCACTTTGGCCTGCTGGACCGTGTTTTCCAGCGCATCGAGAAGGACGGCCTCGAAATCCACGACCTCAACGTCATAGCGCCGTTCGATTTCCTCCATGGCCCGCTGGTAATGGCGCGGGTCAACCAGCAGGGCAAGGAAGGCGCCCTCTTTCACCGCCCGCTGGAGCCGCTCTTCAAACTGGCGCGCATCGGCCACTTCGGGCGTGACGTCCCGTGTTTCCACGAAGGCCGTCATGGTGGCGCGGCGCTGCACGGTGTCCGTGCTGTGCGTGAGCGATGTGGTCTGGAGGATGCGGTTGACGTAGCAGCCTTCGCCGCCGTGCTGTGCCGGGTCCCAATCCAGCACAAAGCCCGTCTGCGCGAGCAGGTCATCGAGCAGGGGCCGGTCCGGAAGTGGCGCGGCTTCGGGGTAGCGGCTGAGCACCCGGTCGCGGATCTGGCGGATGGTGAGCATCTGTATGCCCAGCAGCGCACCCTGGGAGAGTTTGAGGGCGCGGCCGGCGTCCATGCCGCGCGGGTACAGTTCCTGACGGCTGGAAACGGCGGCCTCCTGCGAGGCGGCCGCGGCAAGGCGCACCATGCGTGTGTCGGTGAGTGCGGGCGCGGACGGCGGGGGCGTGATGGCACGCAGACGCTCCACCACACGGGCCGGCGTCACGAGGGGATCTTCGGAGGCCAGCTTGTCCGCAGACTTGCCCAAGCGAACCGCATAGTCGGCCAACTCCGCGTCGAGGGCGATGAGCACGCGGCCGTCCACGCGGCGGAACATGAAGCGGGGCTCCGCCTTGATGCGTTCAACCTCGACCGTGGCTCGAACCACGGCGTTCGCCAACTGCGAGCGGCGCGGCTCCTGCAAAGAGCAGCCGCGCGCCGCCAAGACGGCTTCTGTAAGCTCTCCGGCGGACATGACGCCACCGGCCTTTTGCAGGACCTCGGCGAGGTCGTCGCGCAGGCAGGTGATAGACGGTTCCCTGGCCCAACGCTCCTGAAACTTGGACAACAACTGGCCCACGCGGGCACGGGTAAGGTCTACCGTGTCGGAAACCTCTATCTGACTGGGCCAGGGCTCCTTCAATGCGGGGTCCAGCCCCAACAGGCCATGCAGGATACGCTGCGTGCTTTCGCCGTCGCGCGAACCGGTACGCAGTACCCGGTCGGCCAGCAGGTCCACGCTCATGGTGCCAATATCGACGTAATCCACCGGCTGTTCGGTGCCCGTCGTGGTGCCGGTGGAACCGTCCACTTCCTCAATCACGGCGCCGCCAAGGCGCTTGCGGAGGATGCGGGTGGCGAAAGCTATATCGCGCCGGGTTGTGTTTCCGACACCGCGCTGCCGTTGCAGCGACCTGAGATTGACGCGCAACAGGTCGTCCACCACCACCAGATTGGCGCGGTCGAGGGCGTTGGTCACACGGGTGCCCAGGCCAAGCTCGTGGATCGGGGTCTCGGGGGTGGCATGGTCCAGCCGTTCTAGCAGGGCGGCTCTGTCTTCGTCGGAGGTGGGAACACCGGATTCCTCGATGCCCTCGAAGGATTTCCGCCAGGCGCGGAGCATGTCTTCGGCGTTGTCGAAGCGTTCTTCGGTGTTTCGCTTGAACGCCTGCCGGAAAAAGTCGGCAAGGCCCTCGCGCAGGCCGGCGTCGAAAAATTCCGGCTCTATGGTAATTTCACAGGTCAGATGCGAGGGGTCGCTCTTGCCGTCGCCCCATTGAGGGAGCGTCCCCGTGGCGAGTTCATACAGCGTGATGCCGACGGCGTAGCGTTCGGCGTGCAGGTCCCACCGCTTGCGCAGGGGCAGCAGCGGGTCGAGGTATCCCTTGGTCCCGGCGCGAACGTTGTCTTGCGGCGCGCGCGACAGGGAAAAGTCGAACAGCACGAGGTGCAGCTTGTCGCCCCGGCCCACCGCGCCGACGGCGATGTTGTCCGGCTTGATGTCGCGGTGGGGGATGCCCTGCTCTTCCAGAAAGCGGACGACCTCGATCAGGTCTTCCCCGAATCGCTGGAGCAGGTCAATATGCAGCCGCCCCTCTTTGCGGACCCGGTCGCCAAGGGTTTCAATGCGCTGCTTTTCCCTGTCCTGAAAGACAGGCCGCACCAGGAAGCCCTGATGCTCGCCCACCGCCAAGGGCCTCACGAAATCCACAATGTGCTGGTGGCGGAGCTGTTGGAGCACCTCGGCCTCATCCGTCAACCGCGGGCTGCCCTCGGGGTCGGCGGCCGCTTTCAGGACAAAATACTCCTCGTCCCGCTCGACAAGCAGGGCAATTGAGGTGCTGCCCTGTCCAAGACGCCTTACGACCGTGTAGTCTTCCGGGAGTCGATCGCCCTTCTGAGCGTTTGCCGGATTGTCTATGGCTTCGTGCTCGG
>CAIUWO010000155.1 GCA_903902895.1 Candidatus Hydrogenedentota bacterium
CCTCGCCCGCAAGAATCCGTGTGACCAGTTCAGCTTCGTTCATTTCCATGCTCCCAATCCGGCCGTTCATTCCGACCGCCACTATAATGATGCCGCAGGGGAGCAAAATGCGACATGGGGGAGAAGGGGGAGGGAGTGATGTCTTAGGTCCCCCCTGGAGGGGGGTGGCACGCAGTGGCGGGGGGTGATTGCCTTTGGACTTGTGTGAGCAAGCAAAACGCCCCCCTGAATACACCCCCCGCCCTTTGGGCTGCCCCCTCCAGGGGGGATCCAAGACAACATCCCCCGCCACGCCTGCGGCGTGGCACCCCCTTCGAAGGGGGACCGGGGCAGACTCGTGGTCTGGTCCTGGCGAGATGCCTGCCACTGGGAGCGCGGTCAACCGTTATTGAATGCTCACCACTTCGTGAATGTCATTGATCACCAGGTGGATGGTCTGGCCGTCGACCTTCACCGTGGTCTTTGGATTGAGCGCGGTCACCGTCTTGAAGGGGCGGCGCACGGTTACCTGCGCGGCGAACATGGGGGCGTCTTCGATGAGTGCGGGGAGCACGAAGGGACGGTTTTGCGACGGGGTGCATTGCGGCGGGGACTGGTAGCCGAGGAAATGGACGTACAGGGCCTTGTCGGCGGCGTTTTCCATGATGATTGACTCGATGTTCTGAGGAGCGCTTACTTCGACCACATGTTCCGGGTGCAGGTAGCGCACCACATTGCGCAGCAGCGCGCGCACTTCGGGGATGGGGTGCTCCCCGGCGGCGGCAAAATCGGGCGTGCCGGTGATGCACACCACTTTGCCCTTGCCCACGACGTTTATAAGCAGCGCCGGGCCGACGGGTTTGTCGGCCGAATTGGGCTGGTACAGCGCCTCCTTGCCCTGTTGCTGGCGGACGGTGCGGGCCGGCTTCATCAATTCGCCCACGGCCGTGGCCGTGGTGGGCGTGTATACCGCGGCGGGACCTTCGACAAGGAAAGGCCAGTCGGCGGCATAGCCGGTGCGGAGGCGTTCCGGCGTGTCTGCCGCGAAGCGCATGAAGTTGTCCGAGGAGTCAAGCTTTTCCACAAACTTCGCGCCGATGAGTTCCTCCAGTACCGAGTGGTTGAGTGGCTCGCCCATGGAGCCCATGAGGCCGGAGAACCCGGTGACGATGAGGTTTCCGCCCTGCTCCACGTAGGCCTTCAAGATGTCCACTTCCGCCTTGGACAAAATGGGGACGTTGGGCAGCAACACGACAGGAAAGCTGTTCAGCGCGTCGGCGTCGGCGTTTTCGTTCAGCAGCACGCCAAAGGGGATGTGCTCGTAAAACATCGCCTTGTGCGCGCCGTTAAAGCCCTGCTGGTATTTCGACGGTGTTTCGCGGCCGTACCAGTCGCGGCTGCGGACCGAGTAGTACAGCCCGACCTCGGGCAGTTGGGGATGGCCGAAGTAAGCCTCCTTGGCGCGCGCCTCCTTGAACACCTCTCCCATGCGATCATAGGCAACGGGATCGAGCCAGCCGTCATAGCCGGTCTTGTCCACGATGGTGACCTGGGAGCCGTGCGCGCGCAGCGTCAGCAGTTCCCAGCGCAGGTCGTTGACCGGGCGGCAGGTGTTGTCATGATAGATGCGCGCGTGGCGTGACATGGCCACCTGGTAGCGCATGCCCGGCGTGGACGCCTCCAGGAACGCGGCCGTCAGGCTCACGCCCAGCGCGCCGAAGCCCCACACGCCCGTCTCGGCGGTCACGAAATCGGCGTTTATCGCGTGCTGCACGGGCCGCTGGCCCACCTCGAAGGAGAACGGGGGGTAGCCGTGATAGTTGAAGTCAACCGTCACCTCCGGCTTCAGTTCATTGACATACTTGCGCATGGCCTTTTCAAAGCGCTGGCTCGTGTTGTAGCGGAATTCGAGCATGCGATCCCATGCCTCGTCCCAGGTGATTCCCGTGGGCATGGGTTTGCCGTACTCCGCCTCAAACAGCTTTTTGCAGCTCTCGCACCAGCAGCCGTAGGGCGGGCCGAAGCCCTGGTCGATCATGTCGATGTGGAATCCGGCGATGCCGTAGTCCAGTATCTCGGCGGCCACCAGCTTGGCGTGTTCAATATAGCCGCTGTTGAGGCAGATGCGGTCAATCGGCTTGCCGTCCTTGTCGATCATTTTGTATTCGGGATGGTCGCGCAGCGGATAGCCGTTGCCCTGCACCACGCAGTAGGCGATAATTGGAAGCTTGTGCGGCGCGGCCGCGTCCATCGTCTCGCGCAGCACGTCGCGCTCGCCCAAGCCCGGGCATTTCGGCGCCACCTTGGAATTGTAATAGGCAAACTCGCTGTCCTTGGCCCAGATGACCAGGTACTGCGCGTTGGCCGCAACGGACTTCTCCACAATGTCGCGGCCGTTGAAGTTGGCCGCATACCCGACGTCCGACGGGTCACAGCCCACCTGCGCCCCGGTCGGGCCCGTCTCTATGCCGACGTTCAGGGTTTTGAACCAGGGTTCCGCACTCCAAGCGGCACATGCCAGTACGAGTGCAGAGAGCGTGACGAAGATGTGTCCGGTAGAAGCAGTCTTTTTCATGGCCGTCTCCGAGTTGATGCCCATGTCCAGCATGGTAGCATTTTCGGGAAGGCCGCGCATCCCGGCGAGGACGCCGGCGCTTCCAGTGGGGGATGCACGCAGCGAAGCGGAGTGCACCGTCCGAGCTCTTTTCCGGGTTCCCAAGTTCTGTTTGGAACGCACCTGTCCCCAAGGCGGAACTCTTGAAGGGCCTGTTGTTCACAACGGGGTCCTGCCATCAAGGAGTCTTTTGCGAACCCTTCTCCGCCTTTTCGCACGAGGTGAGCGGCCGCGGGGGAAGACGGTCCAGCAGCGGGCGGAGTTTATCCGGCACCGCAACCGCGCTCTCCTCGTAGTAGCGCTGAACCTGCCAGAGGACATCGTTCACGCTCTGTGCGCTGCTCAGCATAACCGGAACGCCCGCTGCCCAGTCGGGAAGACGTTGCTCCATATCGTCCGCCAGTGTTGTTGCCTTGCCGGACTTGAGTTGACGCAGCATATTGACCTTGTCGAGACACTGTGTTTTGTATTGTGACTCGAAGACACGTTGGGCGGTGTTGCGTACCAGCAAGAAGGAGGTCGAAGACCCGATAATAGTGCCAGCAAGAAGAAAGATGGCGCTTAGAAGCCACCGGTTCATATTAGCAACCTCCTTTGCGTTGTTTCTGGTTTTCAGACAATAATATGGCGTTCCCTGCCCGCGTGTCCAGCGCTTCCTTTCGGGCGTGTGAATGGGCAAGGGGCCGCAACAGAGGGTTTCATCCCTGCGGAGGAGGGTTCGCCTTGTCCATATTGCTGGCCGTTCAGTGTGCGTTTCTGCTGCAGACCCTTACTATTTCCGTCATGCCCGCGGAGGGACTGCTTGTCCGGTTTGACGCTTCCGACATGGCGACGCTTCACCTCGACGGGGACCGGGTCGACGTCTGGACGAGCAATGTCTTCGGGGGCAGGCTGCTGGCGTCGGGGTCGGGGGAGCAGCGGCCGCGCTGGGTGTCCCACGAAAAGACGCCGCTCCGCCCGGCGATCTTTTTTGACGGCGTGGATGACGTGTTGACAATACCGAAGTGTATGCAGTTGGCAGGCACGTGGACGCTGGTAGTGGTATGCGCGCCGTACGAGCCTGTAAAGGGGGGGGCGCTGTGCTCCGCGTGTCCGGCGAAAGGGGACGATTTCGACCCGGGTTTCACGGTGGATCTCTATCAGGCTTCTTCTGCGTTTGACCAGGTGAGCATTGAGGGTGCGGGCCGGATTGGGGGGCAGAAGGACCAGATGCAGAGCAGCTACTCTTGCGGGGGCATGCATGTGGTCACGGTGATCCGCACGGCCACGGAAGTCCGTTTGTTCATTGACGGCAGGGGGGAGGGCTCGCGGCCCGTCACGCCGGCGACGACGGTCATGAATGAATTTCGGATTGGTGCCCGTTACTATGCCGGTGCGGAGCGCAGCTATTTCCACGGTGAGATCGCGCAGGTACTGTTGTATGGCCGGGCACTGTCGGAGGAGCAGCGCACGACGGTCGAGAAACTGCTTGCTGTCAGTGAAGAGGAGCGCACCGCGGGGGAAACGAAAGCGGTGCAGGAGGTCAAGCGCCTGAAGGAGGAACGCATGAGGAACCGGATGAAAGCGCCGCAGGTGGTTCAGGCATGGCCCAATGTGAAGACGTTCCTCGCGGAATCCACCCTGTCCCCAAGTCTGGCCGCGCTGCCGGTGCGCAAGGACCTGCACGAGGCGATTGTACTGGGCACGCAGCACCTCAACAGTCTATATGATCGCGACCGGGACAATGAGCCGTTGTTCTATTCCAACTGCCAGGCCGACGGCACGGGCAAGATGTTTCATTCGGTCAACATCGGCATCCCGCACGTGGTGGGCCGTTGCCTGGTGGGGTCGATGGAGGCAGAACTGGCGGCGGGCGTTCCCTTTCCCGCGGAGGGGCTGCCCATTCTCGAACGCTATCTGAAGAGTTCTTTCGACAACCCGGACAACCTCAATTCCTACTTTGATCCGGAAAAGGGCGGTGCGCGGCTTGTCGAATTCCACAACATGCGCGAGGGGCTGTATGGCCTGTGGGCGCTGGCGGCGGGGCGCGACAGCGCATGGGCCCGCGAAAAGGCCCATGCCATGCTGGAAATGCTGGTTAGCATTACCGACGCCGAAGGCCGCTGGTCGGTGGAGCGGCTGGAGCAACTGGGCATGAAGGACCGCTGCTACGGCGTGTCCATCCCCAACGCATCGCGCATGGTGGACCCGCTGCTGGCCTATTACGACTGCACGCAGGATCCGCTGGCCATAAAACTCGCCGGACTCTATGCGCGCCAGGGACTGGCGACTGTCTACACCCCGGATGGGCATTTCGCGCCCATGGAAAAGTCGTCCGGGCACGTGCACTCCGTCACGTCCTCGCTGAGCGGCATCGCGGCCTATGCCACCAAGACCAACGACAGGGCCATGCTGGAGGCCTGCTGCCGGGTCATGGACGTCGGCGTGCCCGATTATTTCAGTTCCTGGGGCTGGGGCGACGAGGTGTTTCCCGAACACCCCGCCGATGTACCGGGCCGCGGGGAAATCAACCAGACCGGGGATGTGGTCCGTGCCGCGCTCATTCTCGGCGGGGCGGGGTATCCGAAGTATTACGAAATGGCGGAACGCTACCTGCGCAGCATGATCCTGCCCACGCAGCACCTTGAAACGGAAATGCGCGCCTATCTGCGCGACAAGGAACCGCCCACCGACGATTCCGAGCGCGACGTGCTCAAGCGCACCGTCGGCGGCTACGCCATGCAACTGCCCAACGCGCGCATGCACAAGGGCGATTGGCCGCTGAGTACGCTCGACATAACCTCCGGCGCGGTTCACGCCATGAGCGAGTGCTGGCGACACCGCATGGAGCTGCGCGACGGCGTGGCCGCGCTGAACCTGCTCTTTGACTGCGACAACGAGACGCTCAGCGTGAAGAGTGGCCTGCCCTTTGAGGGCCGGGTCGAGTTCTCCGCAAAGCAGTCCGTCAAGCAGTTCCGTATTGCGATTCCTGGCTGGATGGATGTGGCGTCAATGCAGGCCGCACTCAACGGAAAATCGCTCGAGACGAGGGTTCTATCCGGATACGTTGAACTGGGCCCGCTTAACCCCGCTGACACCGGCACACTCCTCTTTGACCTGCCCTGCAGGCGGGAAAAAGAAACCATCGACGGCGTCGAATACACCACCACATGGGTCGGCAGCCAAATCGTCGAGATTCTTCCGCGCGGAGAGACAAGTCCGCTGCCGTTCTAATTGTCCTGACGTTATTGAACATGGATTTACGGGATGCACAGGATGGAGGGCAGTGTCCGCTCCCCGTTCATCCCTGTTATCGCCGCCGTTCCGAGGGGTGCCCGTGGCGGGTGCGCGGAGCGGTTCCAGTCCATTGCCCCTCACACCGCCGGACGCCGTCGGAAAAGGGCCACCAGAATGAGAATCCAAGCCACGGCCATGATGCACGCGCGGAAAAAGCCCAGACCCCAATAGACCAAGCGGACGTTAAACCCGCCGATATCCATGCCGTTGCGCAGCATTATGGGCGCGGCGGCGTAGATGAACCCGAACACGACCATGTCCACCAGGCTGACAAGGCAGGCCAGCAGGATCAAGAGCGAATTCCGGGGACCGCGCTGCCAGAATGCCGCCGCCAGCACCGCGCCGACCACCCACACCACCAACAGGGGAATCTGCGTTCCCAAGGTTGTCAGCAGTTGCCCCGCAATCGCCATATACTCCATCTTCATTTCCATTGCGTTCCCCTTTCTCGGCCGGGTGCGTCCTTGGCCGCGTCAGGTCTATGGCGCCGCTGACTCAGGCGGTCGCCGCGCCCGCAGCCTGTGCCGGCATGGCGTGAAGCCCATTTTCTGGAACAGCCGCCGGGCGTCATTGTTGAAATCCCAAACGCTCAATTCAAGGTCGCCCAGACCCAATGATTGTGCCACAGAAAATGCCTCATCGACCAACGCCGAAGCGACGCCGCGTTTTCGTGATGCCGGGTCGACGGCGACATGCTCCAATTCAACAAAGCGGCGGGGCGGGCTGAAAGCGTTCTCCGCGCGTTCCTGAACGCGCAGCAGGACATAGCCCAGAACTTTTTCACCATCGACGGCCAGAAGCACCGTCACGGCGGAATCATTCGTCGCGCGCCGGAAGTATTCCGTGACGGCGGCCCCGTCAAAGGGGCGGAAAAAGCGCGGCTCGTGTTCAACGTGGAGTTCTTGCACGGCGCGGTTGAGCGCCACAATTATATTGAGATGTGCCGCGCCCGCTTTCAGGATTTGCATCGCTGTTGCCCTCGATTTTTTTTCCCTTGCCCTATCGCGCCGCCCGTCCGGGTCTCATCAATCCCATTCCCCAATTGTTGCATGGGCCTTCTAGGGTGCTTGCGCGCCCGGCGGTCTATTGGCGGCCCCCTTGGCCGATTCCAGCCTCCCGTTCAGGTAGTCCAGTTTTGGGTTTAGCGTGAGAGCGTGCTCATAGGCGGCAATGGCATCGTCCCAGGCGCCGGCGGCCGCGAAGGTGTCGGCGGCGAGGACGCAGTAGTACCAATCCTCGGGAGCGAGGCGCCGGGCGGTGTCAAAGGCTTCCCTTGCTCCGGCCGTGTCGCCTGCGGCCGCACGGGCCGCCCCGCACAAGGCGGCCACGAGCGCGATTCCGGGATTGTCCTTAAATGCGGCATCCCAAACGCCGCGCTGTTCCGCGGGACTGCTTTTGGACAGGGCCTTTTCCAAAGCCCGAATGGGCCGGTCGTTTTGGGGATTGAAGGGGATCGCCACCCGGTATGCGTGCACCGCGCCCGGCAGGTCTCCCGCAGTCTCCAGCCGTTCCGCTTCCTCCACAAAAAGGTCCTGGAACTTCCAGGCAGTGCTGGGGGCATACGGCAGGAGCCGGAACAGTTTTCGCAGCAGGGACACGCGGGTCAGGGTGTCCGTTTCGTCCATCGGCGGTCCGGCCAGGTCCGGAACTTTGCTGTTTGTTTCAGAAGAACCGGCCTCCCCTGGCTTCTTATTGGCGGCTTCCGCACTCCAGCGCTCCATGGTGCCGTTCGCTTCCGTCAGACAATCGGTCGCGCACAGCGCGGTGACGGCGTCCTCAAGAACGGCCGCGTCGCCGGGTTCCATTTTCAGAGCGTGCTGAAACGCCTTCATGGCCCCGGAGGGCTTGCCCTGCCTGAGCAAAACGCGGCCGGTCTTGCACTTCGCCTGGGGGCTGGGGCGCAGTCCGTATGAGGTGTTGAATGCCGACAGGGCGTCACCGTACTGGTTCTCCCCGGCGAGGTATTGTCCCAATTCCATGTATGCGTCCGCATCGTCCGGACACAAGGCCAGAACCCGGCGCATTGTCCCTATGGCCTGCTGCCTTTCCCCGTTTAGCCCGAATGCCCGGGCCAGGAGGCGGAGGGCCTCCCAGGAGTATGGAAAATCGGCGCACAGGCGCTTTGCCTGATCGAGCGCCTCGGCCGGGTCCTTTATCAGCCGGACATGCCTGATTCGGACTATCTGGTCCCCGGGATCAATTTCTATCGCTTTTCGGCAGGCTTCCAGGCGCATCTCGTCGGCGTGGGAACCGATTTGCCCATCAAGTTTGGCCAGTGCCTGCCTGAGGGAATCGGTGGGCTGCACTCCGGTGAAGCCGCCGGACTCAAACTCGCACAACAATTCATTCCTTAGGTCAGGCGGGGACATCGCCAGACGCAGCCGGCACTCCTCCACGGACAGCGGGGAGGACGGGGCGGCGAGAGGCGGCTCGATACTCGAAAGCGCGTCCAGGACCGACCGGGCAAGGATGTAATTCCCCTCGAAGGAGAAGTGCACATGGTCCAGGAAGAGCTCGGTGCCCTCAATACCGTGGGGGCTGGTATCGGCGAGCGACTGCCCGGCGTCCAGCAGAAAAACGCCGTCCGCCGCGCGGTCGGCGGCCACGGTGCGCAGAATGGTGTTGATTCGGCTCGTGGCGCGGTTGCGCCTGAAGTCCAAATCACGCGCCCGGACATACCATTGGCGCGCGTCGGCGTATTCGCACAGCCCGTAATGGCAGCAGGCAATGCCGTAGGCAAGGCCCGCATGGTCTGCGCGGGTCTCCCGGGCGCGGGAGTAGGCAGCCAGGGCCTCCTTAAACAGCCCCTTTTCCCTGAGCGCGTTTCCAGCCTCATAGTTCTCGCCCCACTGCGCCCCCGGCGTGCCGTCCTGCCCGGCCCCCTTCGTGTCCATCGGTATGCATTCACGCAGCCGCGTTCCCATCGTGCACAGGAGCACCCGCGCCCCCGCGGATTTGGCGAATGCGCAGATGTCGTTTACGTTGGCCTGGTAGTACGTGTAGGCGCGTTCCGGTTCGCGGCCGCCCTCCGTGCTTCCGCGCGGCAGGTCCAGGTCGGCCGGTCCCGTAATGCCCCGCATCATCTGCAGGAGCCGCGAATCATTCAGCGCGACGGTCATGTGCAGGCAGAACAGGGCCAGCGCGGGCGGCAGCCGGTCCCAAAACACCGTTTGAACCACGCGGGGATTCAGTTCATTGTTTCCCATGTAGACCAGGAAAAGGTCGGGCTGGTATTTCGCGCAGGCCTTGGCTGCGGCGCGCATGACGTGCGAGTCGGAGCCGCCCAGGGCCAGACTGTAGATTTCCGTCTTCATCCCGTGTTCGCGCGCGCGCAGCATCGTCCCGAGAATGCGCGAGAAGGCGAAATCCGGCGCGGGATGACCCTGCGCCGCCGAACTCCCAAACACGAACACCCGGAAGGTGTTCGGCGGTTTCACGGCCGGCATGGAAAACTCATGGGGCGCACGCCGGAAAGGCAGGGTGTAGAACTGCTGAAAAAAGGCGTGGGAGGGCATGCAGACGGTCGTTCCGTCCAGCGTTCTCGGGATGAAAAGCTGCATGGAAACGCCGACCCCCGCCAGGCGCAAACCCATCTCCGCCACGCACAGCAGCATCGGCGGCACAAGCACCCAGGCGACAAAGAGCTTCCACGCGCCGCGGCGGCGGCCTGGCCCTTTCCCCGCGACGGGGTTGACTTGCGTGCCATCGCCCGCAGGGGCTTGACGCGCATCTTTTTCTGAGGAATGCAACAGGCGCATCTCCTGCCGTGGCAACGGCGTTGGAGGCATGGCTATGGACGCTTTCTTAAAGGGTATAACGTATAGCACCACCGGCGCAACCAAGGAAAGGCGGCTATTTCCAGGGTCGGTTTGTGCTGGTCAGAGCGACTCCAGACCAACAAAAATAACGAACGGCAAGAATCTTGGAGGCGCAACTCCGTCCCCGCCGTTGATCCTGGTAAATAACCGCGACCGAAACAGTTACTTCTCCAGCCCCTTCACAATCGCCAACAGCAAGTCCCGGTTGTCCGCGGTCGCGTAACGCGTCTGGCCGCCCATGCGGTTGAAGCTCCTGTTGT
The DNA here is from genome assembly GCA_903902895.1 of Candidatus Hydrogenedentota bacterium. GTDB lineage: Bacteria > Hydrogenedentota > Hydrogenedentia > Hydrogenedentales > CAITNO01 > CAITNO01. The sequence continues at coordinate 9,948 of CAIUWO010000155.1, forward strand.
ACTGTAAATGGATGCAACACGTCATCTTGTCAGTTCGTTTTCCCTTCATGAGCAAACTTGGGATTGCTGCACGTCCTTCGCTGGTTCATTTGCCGTCTTTCGCCCACGTCTTCATCTGCGCGATATTTTTTCGCATTGTCTCGATGTACTCCGGCTCGTTTTTCCGAGCCATATACACGGCCATGTCGGCATCGTAGGCGGCCTCGGCTTCCGGCGTTTGGCCCTGGTCGTTGGTCTCGCGAATCCAGTTGTCGAGAACCCCGCGCAATTCCCCCAGCGTTTGCGCGTGTGCCGGGTCATCTGCCAGGTTTGTCAATTCCCAAGGGTCGGTCCCGCGGTCGTAGAGTTCCTCTCGAGGACGCGGTGCGGTGAAGAGCCGTTCCGCCGGGTGGCCTGCCAGTTTGCCCTCGGCATACAATTCCCGCAGACGTATCACGATGTCCTTGTCGTCCTTGTATGCGTTCGGCTGCAAGTGGGGACGTTCCGGATAGAAATTGCGGATGTAGGTAAAGGTTCCCCTGCGTACGCTTCGCAGGCGTTCGACTGTCTCATCGCAACGATCTCGGGCCGAGATCACGAATTCGCGGGGGCGTGCGTCCGGCCCAAAAAGGGGACGGCTCTCCATATGGGCAGGAACGGGTATGCCCGCGAAGTGCAGCGAGGTCGCCGCGATGTCGATATGAGACACCAACTCACGGCGTACGCTTCCAGTGGGAATTCGTCCGGGCGCCCAGACAACAAGGGGGACATGGGTTCCCTCCTCATAGAGGAACTGTTTTCCCCTCGCGTGGCTGATGCCGTGGTCCGTGGTGAAGAAGACGACGGTGTTCTTCGTGTGGCCGTCGGTCTCGAGGCGCGCCATGATCTTGCCCAGCTCCTGGTCGACGTACATCACAGAATTGAGATATTGCGCCCAATCCTCGCGCATCACCGGGTCGTCCGGGTAGTACGGTGGCAACACGACCTTGTCCGGCGATACCGGATGCTCAACATTCCCCTTCCGGAACTTGCCGCCGCTCAACTGAAACTGCATGAAGAAGGGTTGGCCGGGCGCAGCACCTTCATAACCGGCCCCGTCATATAGGTTGCTGGAGTAGTTGAAATTGTAATCCGTCTTTCCTCTGCTCTTGGCTTCGGAGTCTGTTCCGTTGCACACATAATAGCCCGTAGCCTTGAAGTACTCCGGGACGGTCCGTACGGGTGCGGGCAGATCGTGCTTGATCGTGCCCCGGAAACTACGATGGTTATGCGCCCCTATCGTCGTCTGGTACATGCCGGTGATTAAGGCCGAACGGCTGGGAGAGCACACCGGGCAGGTAACGTAGGCTGCGTCAAAGATCACGCCTTCGCGTGCGAGCCGGTCCACGTGGGGTGTTTTGACCAACGGCTCGTCCTGATAACCGAAATGGCACGACATGTCCTCGGCAACTATCCAGACAATATTTGGCCGTACCGCCTTCTCTTCAGCGAAACCCGCCGACGTGCAAAAAAGAGAAAGGGCACCAGCACCTCCGGTTTTTAGAAACGTTCTTCTACGCATGAATCGTTGCCTTTCCGTTGCTGTTGAAGAGTATCATGCACGCACGTCCAAGGCTAACCAATCTGAAAACGCGGCTTAGAACCTCTTTGAGGTTGCCAAACACAAACCAATATGAAACAAACGTTTAGAATGTCGATCGAATATTTTGACCACACGTGCTACACTTCGCGACCGGCGTTTACATGTTCATTTCTGAATTGGGATCGGGGCAAAGGTCCAAGTCGATTCGAAGCTGTTGGAACCATTCGAGTTTCACCGGCCCGAGCAGCCCGGAAGGGACGAGTGGGGAGTCGGCCTCGTAGTGCCTCCACGTGCTGAAGCTGTATCGCTTCCGGGCGGCTCGTTGTGACGGGTCATAGAGCCACTCTGGCAGCGTGAGCAGCCGGCCGTCAGTGAACTTACTCGTCCCGGGAGGTTGATAATCATAGTCCACGGGTAAAGCTTCGTCGCCGATAAGCCGGTTGATCCACCGATTGGCGACATGGATTTCGAGAGTGTTCGAGCCGTTGCGCAGCAACCGCGTGACGTCGACGCGGAAAGGCGGTTTCCACAAGACTCCGGCGAACCGGCCGTTGACGAAGGCCTTCGCAATATTTGCCACGTCGCCAAGGTCGAGAATCACGGTCTGGCCCTGCGGTGCAACGCTTGCGGCAAACGTCGTCCGGTAGACCGCGGTACCGGAGTAGCATTTGATGCCCGGGTCGGAATGCGTTGACCAAGAGGCGAGTTCCTTGAACATCGCGCTCGGCGGCGCGCCGCGGCCGTCGACAAAAATCACTTCCCACGGCTCCCGTAGGATCAGATCCGCCGGGCGAGCCGCGAGCGACACGGTCCGCGTTTCGCCGTCTGAGAGACTCACCGAAACCGGCGAAGCCGACGCCAGAATCGTCCCATTGTTTAGTTCGAGGTTGACGGGAGAAGCAGCGCTAATCCACCGCTTCGGCAGCGGCTTGCGAAAGACCACAAACACCGAACCCCACGGCTCGAATTGGACCGGCACGGAAATGCCGTCCTCGCCTGCAGTGAAGACCGGCGCATCAGCATGCACGCCGGTTGCGGCGTCCCAGATTTCCGGCCGGCGATCTCGTTGCCGGAACCGCATGTCGGCTTGCAGAGGCTTTTCCGAGTCGCTGAATACGAAGTAGATGTCTGCGTCGTCCGTCGTCCGGTGGAGGAA
>CAIUWO010000156.1 GCA_903902895.1 Candidatus Hydrogenedentota bacterium
ATGTTGAAGCGAATACCTCCCCGCATATCGTCCACATTGCTCCCTGCGCATACGCTGTCTGTTCGAAGTTATCGCTTTCGACCATTCCCGGCATGTCACAAGACTGCACGGGAAAGGCACCGGTTTTTTACCCGAACGAACGGCAGGAATGCAAGCATTTTGACGGCTTCATGACTGCCGGGAGGGATAATGCCGCCTTTGGCGCATCTGAAGCAGCGGATTCTGCGGAACACTGGGACGTCCGCCCCAGCCTGGACTACTTTATCCCCGGCAGCGCCCATATGGACTGCGGCGGCAACGACGCCGCTTTGGATGGCGTATCGCGCCTGCCGCACATTGCCCGCCGATACTCCGTCGTGGGCCGGCCAACGCAACGTAAAACGAGGTGTCCGCAAACACATCGTTCATTTCTTCGGCAATCCATAGAGGTAATGATCGTGGTTTTCCGCCGCGTCTTCCGGCAACCCCTGCGCCTTCCCGATAATCGACGCCAGCCGCTCCGCGAGGGTTCGGCCCACCGGTTGCCCTTCATCCGCGGCAATCTCAATGCGCACCCGCGTCCCATCCTTCAGGTCCGCCGCTTCGTCCAAGACGGCAACACCCCGCTCAATACGGCCCATGTAAGTCATCTTCTAAACTCCCAGCGTTCACACCCTGATTATAGCATGAATGCCCCAGATGTTCCTGCGCTTTCCCACGGCAACCGTGGCAACGAGATGGCAAGACGCATGCTTTGCCCCCTTGCGGTTCCTGTTGTGGCATGGTCTCCGGACCATGCCACTCTTGCGACCGAAGGTCTCCTCTTCTCCGGATTATTTTCGTGACATTGACTCTGTTTCCAGAAGCGCTTTGTCCGGCAGGCAATGGGATGCCGTTTGGGTTGCCAAAACTGGCACGTGGCGGATGCACCGCGAACAAAAGAGGAGACCTTCGGTCAGAAGAGCGTGGCGTGGTCTGGAAACCACGCCACAACGGGGTGGGTGGTTGGGGAGGCAGGCAGGAATGCCTGCCGCACATTGCCCGCAGGGATGCGGTCAGAACGTAGAAGAGGCTTCCAGCCTCTTTGTTCCTCTTGGTCTTCAGGATCTTGCTCGCTCTGCGCGCAAGCAACGCGGCTGGAAGCCGCGTCTACTTTGGCGGAAAGCTACTTTATCCCCGCCAACGCGCGCAGGTATTCGCGGTTCATGATGGTGATGTTCTCCACCTTCACCTGCTTGGGGCAGGACGCCTCGCACTCGTAGTGCTTGGAGCAACTGCCAAAGCCCTCCGCGTCCATCCGCCGCACCATGGCGGTCACCCGTTCAGTGCGCTCCGGATGGCCCTGGGGCAGTTTGCAGAGCTGGGTAATCTTGGCGGCGGTGAACAGGCTTGCCGAGGCGTTGGGGCACGCCGCGACGCAGGCGCCGCAGCCGATGCACGCCGCGGCGTCCATGGCGCGCTCCGCGTCGTCGCGGCGCACGGGGATGGTGTGGGCCTCGGGCGCCTGCCCGGTGCGCACCGACACGTAACCGCCCGCCTGGATGATGCGGTCCAGGGCGGAACGGTCCACCACGAGATCTTTGATGATGGGAAAGGGCTTGGCCCGGAACGGTTCGATGATGATGGTGTCGCCGTCCTTGAAGGAGCGCATGTGCAGCTGGCACAGCGTGGTCGCGGCGCGCGGCCCGTGGGCCTGCCCGTTGACCACCGCGCCGCAGGAACCGCAGATGCCCTCGCGGCAGTCATGGTCGAAGGAAATGGGCTCCTCGCCCGCCTTTTCCAGCTCCGCGTTGACCACGTCGAGCATTTCCAGGAAGGAGATGTCCGTCGAGACACCCTTCGCGGGGTACACGGCGAACTTGCCCGGCGCGCCCGGTCCCTTCTGCCGCCACACCTTGAGCGTTACGTTGATCGTGCCGCCGTCCATCACTTGTAACTCCTCTGCGTCAAATACACTGGGAGCGGCGGCATCCTTGCCGGCCACTTCTCAACAACTATATGCGCAACTGTTTGGCCCATTGGCACAGGCCGCCATGTTCTCTTGCTCTTGCTCTTGCTCTTGCTCTTGCTCAAAATCAAGAAGAGGTTCCACTAGTCTCGCTATTTCCACATTCACCACACTGGAGCAAGAGCAAGATTAAGAGCAGGAGCAAGAAGGAACGTTCGCAACAGTCGGCCAAAGTGTTGTCTATTTGTAACTCCTCTGCGTCAGGTGCACTTCGTCAAACGTGAGCGGTTCCTGGTTGCGTATGGGCGCGGTGTTTGGCCCCGCGTACTCCCACGCGGCCACATGGCAGAAGTGCTCGTCGTCGCGTTTGGCCTCGCCCTCGGGCGTCTGGCTCTCCTCCCGGAAATGGCCGCCGCAGGACTCGGTCCGCTCCAGCGCGTCGCGCACCATGAGCTCGGCAAACTCGAGGAAGTCGGCCGCGCGCAACGCGCGCTCCAGCACCTGGTTGAAGTCACCCGGCTCGCCCGGCACGTTCACGTTGTTCCAGAACTCCTCGCGGATGGCCGGTATTTTCGCCAGGGCCTCGCGCAGCCCGGCGTCGTTGCGGCCCATGCCGCACTTGTCCCACAGCAGCAGCCCGAGCTCGCGGTGGATGTCGTTGACGGTGCGCTTGCCGCGCGTCTTCATCAGCCGGTCAATCCGCGCCTGGGCGTCCTTCTCGGCCGCCTTCGCCTCGGGCGCGTCGGGCGACACCTTCGCCGGACCGGCCTGCGCCAGGTAGTCGCCAATGGTGTAGGGAATGACGAAGTAGCCGTCGGCCAGACCCTGCATGAGCGCGCTCGCGCCGAGCCGGTTCGCGCCGTGGTCGGAGAAGTTCGCCTCGCCCAGCACGTGCAGCCCCGGAATGGTGCTCATCAGGTTGTAGTCCACCCAGAGGCCGCCCATCGAGTAGTGCACCGCCGGGAAAATCTGCATGGGCCGCTGGTACGGGTCCTCGTCGACAATACGCTCGTACATCTCGAATAGGTTGCCGTACTTCTCCTCGATGGACGCCTTGCCGTCGCGGGCCAGCGCGTCGCGGAAATCCAGGTAGACCGCATCGCCGCCGTTGACGCCGCGCTTCGCGTCGCACACGGCCTTGGCGTTGCGCGAGGCCACGTCGCGGGGCACCAGATTGCCGAAGCTGGGGTATTTCTCCTCCAGATAATAGTCGCGCTCGTCCTCGGGGATGGTGTCCGGCGGCCGCCGATCCCCCGCCTTGCGGGGCACCCAGATGCGCCCGTCGTTGCGCAGGCTCTCGCTCATGAGCGTGAGCTTGGACTGCAAATCGCCGTGGACGGGGATGCAGGTCGGGTGGATCTGCGTGTAGCAGGGGTTGGCCATGCAGGCGCCCCGCTTGTAGGCCTGCCATGCGGCGGACACGTTGCAGGTCTTGCCGTTGGTGGACAGGTAGAAGACGTTGCTGTAGCCGCCGGTGGCCAGCACCACCGCGTCGCCGGTGTGCGATTCGAGCGCGCCCGTGATCAGGTTGCGGGTGACAATGCCCACGGCCCGGCCGTTGATCACGATCAGGTCCATCATCTCGCGCCGGGGAAACAGTTTCACCCGGCCGTTGGCCGTCTCTTTCATGAGCGCGCCGTAGGCGCCGAGCAGCAGTTGCTGGCCCGTCTGGCCGCGCGCGTAGAAGGTCCGCGACACCTGCGCGCCGCCGAAGGAACGGTTGTCCAGGTAGCCGCCGTATTCGCGGGCGAAGGGCACGCCCTGCGCCACGCACTGATCAATGATGGACACGCTCACCTCGGCCAGCCGGTGCACGTTGGCCTCGCGCGCCCGGTAGTCTCCCCCCTTGATGGTGTCGTAAAACAGGCGGTACACGCTGTCGCCGTCGTTCTGGTAGTTCTTGGCCGCGTTGATGCCGCCCTGCGCCGAAATGCTGTGGGCCCGGCGCGGCGAGTCGTTGATGCAGAAGGTGTGCACGTTGTAGCCCATCTCGGCCAGCGACGCCGACGCGGACGCCCCGGCCAGCCCCGTGCCCACGACCAGCACGGTGAACTTGCGCTTGTTCGCCGGGTTCACCAGTTTCATCTCGTGCTGGTGGCGGGTCCATTTTTCGGCGAGCGGGCCGCCGGGTGTTTTCGCATTGAGCAGCATTGCTTTGCTCCCGTAAAGGTCAGGACAGAAGATGGGCCTTGAGCAGCACATACAGGGGAATCGACGTGAACCCCAGC
>CAIUWO010000157.1 GCA_903902895.1 Candidatus Hydrogenedentota bacterium
ACGGGGTGACCCGCAGCAGCCGGGCGATTTCTTCCGTGGTCCAGACCGGGCCTGACTTGCCCGCCGAACCGTCTTTGGGTATAGTGTTCATTGCGTTTGCGTTGCTCCGTTGCGTTTGGGTGAGAAATGGAGGGTGTTGCGATGATAAATCCGTGCGTAATCGACGCGGTCCGAGTGGCGAAGACTGAAAAGGGTCCGGATGGAAAGACCAGTTTTGTCACCACAAAAGGGAAGGTGTTCATCCAAGATGAGTTTTCGACCACCTTCCGGGCGTCTGCTATTGAGGATGCCTACCTGATTCAAGACCTGAGTTCCCTTTACCTGAGTTCTGTCGGGGCGTCTGTCCGCGTGAAGAAGAAATGATTTACCCTGCGGGGCGGGGATGTTGGCGCACCCCCGCCCCAATCCGTCCTACTGCGCGATGAGGTCCAGCAGCGCCTGGCACCGCGTGACGAGCAGCGCAACAAGCGGTTCGGCCTGAATCTGGGCACGGTCCATGCGGCCAATCGTCCGGGCCAACTGCTCGGCCTCTTCGGCAAGCTGGTACGCGGCCATGTACTTCGGGTTCTCTTCGGGATTCATTTTCGGTCCCTTTCGTCGGTTGTCTGGTCGGTTGCGGAATAACCCGTTTTGTGCGCACGTTGCGTTAATGGGCTAATCGGGGCGTTAAAGTGTGTTGGCGCGTTACAAGACGTGTTAAGATATCACGTTCAGTTACGACTGTCAAGCATTATTTTCTTGTTTTGTTACGGAATACGTAACAGTTTGTGATTTGACAACTTAGGAGGCGTGATGTGGACGAGAATTCGTTCAGAGAAAGGGTTCATGCCGCGTATTTGAAAGCACTGGATAAGTTTTCTCAGTCAGATATCGGGCGCGACATTGGAGCCTCAGCAGACAGCATGCGTGGGTTCAAGGCAAGAAAGTCCCTTGGAAAACAGTCGCTCGCCGACCTTGAACGCTGGCTCGCGGCGCACGGCTACCTCGACGCGGGCGCGGGCGGCGACCCTGCTGGACCGGCGGAATCAGAGCGTGTCCAGTCGCTGTTCACCACAATAGCGAACGACTTGCGGGCCGTGGCCGACAAACTGGAAAGCAGCCTTCCCCCAAAGGTGCGCATACAGGCGTTCCACCATGCCGTAGAGGACTATTACCGCGACCTGGAGCCCATCGCCGAACTGCTCAAGAAAGACGCTGACGTGCAGTGAGGCATGTGTTATCATGTATAAAAAGGGCAACCCCATGAAACGCAAAGACTCCGAATACGAGCTGAAAATAGACGCCTACAGCCCCGCCACCATCCCCATGCACCGTCTGGCCGAATACATGGCCGACTTGGCGGCAATTCTTGGAGAGCATAAGAGCGTTCATTTCGTGGCCGTCAAAAAGGGAAGTCTGCGCCTTGTCGCCGCCGTCGAGCGCGAGGCAGAACCCAAGATTAGACGCCGCATTCTTGACGCCATCTCTGGCGACGACACCGAGTCCTCCCGCGCGATCGCCCGCATCAACAGGCGGCTCGCAGATGATAATGGCACCGCAAATTTCACGGACCCATCCAAAACAAACCTCATCGAGTTCCCCGGCGTGAACCGCTTTTGCCAGCCCCAGCTTGGCCCCTTCAACCAGTCCGGCACCGTGGACGGTATCGTAATTCGCGTGGGGGGAGAAAAAGAATTTGTGCCCGTCCACATCGAGGAGCAGGGAGACGTTCACGTCTGTTCCGCAAGCCGCGATGTTGCCAAAAAAATAGCGCGGCACATCTTCGGCCAGACCATCCGAGCCGAGGGCGTCGGGCGTTGGCGCCGCGACCGGGACGGCGAATGGCAGCTCGACAGTTTCAGGATACACGACTTCAAGATTCTTGAGGAAACCACGCTGGCCGAGTCCAGGGACCGGCTGGGTGCCGTTGTCACGTCGTTAAGGGATGCGAAGAACCCGCTCGAAGAAATTAGAAAACTCAGAGAGGCTTGACGCCTTAGGTCGGGGGTTGGGATGGTTGTTTTCGACACGGATTTTCTGTCCTTCTTTTTCAGCGACAACGCTGGGGCGGTAATCGACCCGGGCAGCGGGTTGCCTGTTGAAAGAGTCAAGGAGAGGGTCGAGCACCTCTTTGAGTGCCTGGGGGAGAGAAAACAGAAAATAGTCATACCCACCCCCGTCCTTGCCGAGATACTCATCTTTTGCCAGACCGAAAAAGGGGCAATGAAGGCGCAGGACGAGATTCTGCACCACTTCACCAGCGACCGCAATTTCGACCTGGCCCCGTTCGACGTGATGGCCGCCGTGGAGGCCGCGCAGATGTTCGCCGGCATCAGGAAGGGCGACAAGAGGGACGGTTCCAGAAAGACATGGGCTGAACTCAAGTTCGACAAACAGATCGTTGCCATCGCAAAAGTCAGGAAGGCGGACATCATCTACTCGAACGACAGGGGCCTGAGCAAGCACGCAAAGGCATGCGGCATCAATGCCGTTGCGGTGTGGGATCTTCCCCTTCCCCCGCCCCAGCAGGCCGAACTTTTTGACAAGGACGAAGGCCCGACGGTGGAGTGAGGGCTGCATGGCGCTCTTCGGATTGCCGACCATCGCCCCGCTCCTTTACCTCAAGTTCAAGTCTGTCCCCGTAAACCAACCCCAGCAGTTCCCGCAGCGCATCACTCATGCCCCATACTCCCGTACTCATGGGCGATCCCCGGCACGGCCCAAGACCGCAGCGCCCACCGACAAGCACTGAACATCTTATCAGGTAAAAGCGCGACTGTCAAGGGGTAACCGGCTACCTCCTGTCACGCCTGCGGCAACTCCCCGCCATGTGTCAATAGACACGAATACGCCAAACAGACGCGCAAAAGCCCAATAAAAACACTTGACATTGACACGAATCGGTGTTACTCTAACTTATCAGAAAAGCCCGTGAATACAGGGTTTACGGGCTTATTAACTGAAAACTGTTTCAGCCTTACACGCAGGATGTCACTGGTTCGAGTCCAGTACCGCCCACCATTTTTTTCCCCTGTCCGCCGCCCGGCTTTCCGGAGGCGGTGCCCCAGGCGTTCCTCTTGCGGCCACTCCCGGACATGCACATTCAATGCGGTGGCCCCGCACTCAGGGCTATTTCCTTCTCGTCGGCGCCAAGTTGATCAGCACGGCCGCGAGGATGAGCGCGCCGCCGACGATGTTGGCTTCCAGTATTCGCTGATGTTCATGAGCGTCATGCCGTTGAGACGCACGCCGAGGAAGAGGCTGCCGATACTTTGACACGATTTCCTCATCCTCTCCGTCTCCGGTCCCATGGGTCCGTTGCGGCGCGCTTGCCTCCGCCTGCGGTCATCTCCTCCATTTTTCAGCATGCAGACCGTATTTTCGGCATAACATCTCTTTCGCGCCATGGTTGCCGCCCTTTCTTGTCTTTTGCCTTTCACAACCCGGCGGAGATTATTGGGTGTCGTGCTCAATCTCATAGAATCACCGATTGAAGAACCGGAAACGGGAGACCAAGGAAATGGACGCTGACAGCAATGTCCTCCAACAGTGGATTACGCGGCGCGAGCCCGAGGCGTTTCGCGCGCTGGTGTCGCGCTATTCAAACATGGTCTACGCCACCTGCCGCCGGGTCACGGGCAACGCGGCCGACGCCGAAGACGCCGCACAGGAAAGTTTTCAGGCCATGGCCATGCTGCCCGCCCCGCCGAAGGCGGCGCTGGGGCCCTGGTTGCACCGCGTGGCCGTCAACAAATCCCTCAATCTGAAACGAACCGACCAGCGCCGGGACTTGCGCGACCGGAGCTATGCCAGTCAGGCCGTTCCTGAAGCAGTCGTTTGGGATGACCTGTACCTTCATGTGGATGAGGCGATCGCGGCGCTGCCGGATAAATACAAGACGGCGCTTCTCCTGCACTTCCTCCAGGGAGAGACCCAGGAAGCCATCGCCACACGCTTGGGGGTCACCCGGCAGACGGTGGCCTACCGGATTCAATGCGGCCTGGAAGGCATCCGCAAGTCGCTGAAACGGCGCGGCATTGTGGCGCTCGCCCCGGCGCTGTCCGCCCTGTTGACCGCCCACGCCGCGGAGGCCGCACCGGCCACACTGCTCGAGTCCCTGGGCAAAATAGCGTTCATGGGCGCGCAAGTGCCTGTCCTGCGTCCGTCCCTGCTGGAGCGGACCAAGGTCGCCCTGATTCCAACGAAGGGCGCCGCAGCAGTCCTGGTCGCAATCGCGTTGACAGCCGCACTGGTCGCGGGGGTTGTCTACCTTCCCGGGAAACTGACGGCACTCAAAAACGCGTCCGTGAGAACACCGGGAAGCGCTCCGGCACCAGCGCGGCCCCCCGCTCCGCCGCTGATACCCCCCGAGTTTGAAGCCGCCCCCGCCCCCGAGACAACGGCACCGATCCTCCCGACCACGGAAGTGCCCGAGATGGGCATGGTTCAGGGATGTTTGCTGTCCGAATCGGGAGAAGCCCAAGCGGGCGCCACCGTCACGCTAACGCGGCAGGATGCGCTCCGATGGGGAAGCTTTGACAGGAAGGCGCTCCAGTGGACAACCACCACGGATGCCAACGGCAACTTTGCCTTCCCGGACCTGCCTCTCTGTGCGGACAACATCCTTTGCGGCCGGCAGCACTTCTACCTGACTGCAGCGACCGGAACGTTGCGGGCGGAGAAACTGCTTGAGACGGTCTTCTGGGAAACTTTTCGGTATCAGGACCTGGTGCTGCGTCCAGTCACATTCATTGACTGCACGGTTCTGGATGGTCAGGGGATGCCCGTATCCACCGCCACCATCACCATGGAGAACGCGGCACAGAACGCCATAATGCCGCCCTTCCCGGAAAAGACGGCCGTCGATGCCGAGGGCCGCGCCCATATGGGCCCCCTGCCTCCCGGCGCGCATAAGCTAACCGTCCGCGCCCCCGGCTACGGCGACGTGGAACAGTTGGTCACGCCGGACACGGGGAAGGCCAACATCACCCTCACCCCCACCGGCCTGTTTTGCGGCCGCGCGCTGGATGCGGAAAATGGTTTGCCCGTCGCGGACGCCGAACTGTCCGCACCTCTGCCCTGGAAGACGCCTTTCTTGGACCACACGATGTCCACTGCAGAAGGGGACTTTGCCTTCAGCACAAAGGACGCATCTCCCCTTCTGCTGTTCGCGCGAAAGGAGGATCTGTGTCTGCCCGGAGGATGGGCGGAGGTCCCCGTCAACCCGGCTCGGGGGCGGGTGGAAACCCTTCAACTGGTCCACGGTGGCACTCTGTCGGGGCGGGCACTGGACCCCGTCACGGGAAACGGCGTGGCCCATATCCCCGTCTGCTTCACCTACGACAAGAAACAGACGGACTACTACCTGATCAACACCCACACGGATGAGGAAGGAAAATACACACTGAAGGGAATCTGCGGAAAGGGCACGATAAGGATGCTCGACTGGTGGGACCCGGCCTGCGTCCGCGCCGTGGAAGTGGCCGCCGGACAGGAAATCGCGGATGTGGACTTTGCGCTCCCCAAGCAGTGCCGCATCGCAGGACACGTGACCGGCGCACACGACGCTCCCGTGGCCGGGGCTGTCGTTGCGGCGACTGCAATTGCCGACAAGAAGAACATTGCCGGCAAGAAGGACGTTGGCGTAATCCTGCGGTACATGGTCACGACCCTTGATGATGTCGGCTGCGTCACCGACGAGAACGGGCGTTTTGTGTGCTTCCTGCAGGGAAACATGGGGAGCGTCTACATGCAGGCGCTTGGCGGAGACTGTGCCAGCCAGAAGGTGGGCCCGATCAACGTGCCCGAGAGCGGCATCACCGGACTGGTCCTCCACGCCGAACCGACGGGCGGCGTGCGCGGGCGCGTGCTAGACGCCCAGTCGCGGCCCGTTCCCCGCGCGAGCGTGGTGCTGCAGCCGGTCGACGCCACCCGAAACGGTTTTCTCTTCGGCCGCGAGTGGCCGGGACAGGCGTCGATGACGGATATCTACCCCGTCGCTGCCTACCACTGCACGGAAATGGGATATTTCGCGTTTCGAAACCTGCTTCCCGGACGTTACCGGGTCATGGCGTTTCTGCAAGCCTCACCGGGCGGCACGCCGCTGGCCACCCGCGAGGTGGACATCACCGCGGGCGCTGATCAGGACCTCCGGCTCAACATCGCCACAGCAAGCCTGGGCAGCATTCGCGGCAGGGTCAGTTCGGCCAACGGCCCCATGGCCAACCTGACTGTCGCGGTCCTGGGAAATACCATTGAGAAATTGTCCGCTGTCACCGCGCAGGACGGTTTCTACACGCTGGAGCAACTGCCGCCCGGACGGGTCCAACTCAACGTGGCAAACACCACCGGTGCCGATTCGCTGGCAACGGCCTCGGTCACAGTCACGGCAGGCCAGACGGTCACGGTCGACATTGCTGTTCCCTTGGGCACCGGAAGGGTCGAGGGAACCGTGCGTGTCGACGGCGTGCCGGCCGCGGGAAAGGCGGTCTACCTCACACCCTTTGACGGTGCACGCGGTCAAAGCTTTACGGTGGTCACCGATGCGCAGGGTCAGTATGTCATCGCTGACGTTGTTGCGGGTACGTACGAACTGGGTCTTGCGGGGTCCGGCGCTGCCGGTGCATCGCCCACCCAGTCCCTGACAATCGTTCGGGGTCGGGAAACACTGCGCCATGATTTTGACACGGGCGGCGGTGTCCTGTTCGTGGCCATGGAGAATATGATGGAGGATGACCGGGGGCACATCGTGGTGGTGCCCGGCGAGGTCATCCTCGAAGAGGTCACGGAGGCAGCCCTCATGGCACTGGCGCCGCAGGCGGTCAAGTACGTCCGTACGAACGGAGACGCCGGCACCTACACCCTTTCCGGACTG
>CAIUWO010000158.1 GCA_903902895.1 Candidatus Hydrogenedentota bacterium
ATGCGGCGCCTTGCGGATGTAAAGCGCCTCCTCGCGCCGTTCCCAGCTCAGCGTCATTGCGTCATAGCGGCGCCGCTGCGCCTCTCTCAGGGGTGAGCCCAGGCGCACGGTGATGGTGTTTCTCGCGCCGGGCCGGAGCAGACGCGTCACGTCCAGCGTGTGCGCGATGAGCATGTTGTCCGTGCGGCCCGCCTCATGGCCGTTGACCCAGACCGTGGCCAGTGTGTCGAGCCCCTCAAAGACGAGATCCCATGCGGTGTCCGCCGTGTCTTCCGGAAGGTCGAACTCGCGGGTGTACCACCACTCCTCGAATTCAAGCGGCCGCAGCAGGTGGATGTTCATGCCGGTGAAGGGGTCGGGAAGCAGCCCCGCGCGCTGCAGGTCGAGTTCCACATTGCCGGGCACCCGTGCGGGGATGGAATCGACACCGGCGGCACCCAGGTCGTCGGGGTGTGCGACAGCCCATTCCCCCTCGGGGAAATGGGACAGGGTCCACTCGCCGTCCAGGGGAAGGATGCGCATGGGCGGACTCCTCGTTACTTTGCGGGATTCTCCGACTTGGACGGTTCGGGACCGACGACGCCCTCGGCGCCGAGCGGGGGGCGGCCCACGGCCCTGTCGATGCCGGCCAGTGCGACGGCGTACACGCGAAGGGACTGCACCAGCGACGTTTCAGCCGTGCTGAGGGCGAGTTCGGCGTCGAGCGTGTCGGCCTGGATGCCCGCGCCCTGCTGGAACCGGAGCTCGGCAAGCTCCATGCCCTCCACGCCGAGGGCCCGTGCGGCCTTGTCCTTGCGGATGCGCGCAATGGCGTCGTTGGCGCGGTCATACGCCTGGCGCACGTCAATCTCCACCAGCTTGTCCACGTCCGCGCGCTGCAGTTCCAGCGAGCGCAGCTGCGCCTTGGCCACGGCCACGTCCGCCTTGCGGCGGCCGCCCGCATAAATGCTCCACTCGGCGCCGACGGACACGTTGAGCCCGTCGGGCATCATCTGTCCGCTGCCCTGAAGCACCTGATAACCCGCCTTGGCCGCGGCGCGCGGGCGGAACGCGCCCTCTTTCATGGCCACATTTTCCCCGGCGGCCGCCACGGCGGCGTCCAGCGCGGCCAGTTCGGGCCGGGCTTGGCGCGCCTCGGCCACCAGCGTGTCCACCGCCACATTGAGCGGGTCCCATATGAAATCCCCGATCAGGCGTACCGGTTGATCGCCGGGCAGCGCGAGCAGGCGCCGCAGGTTTAGCATGGTCAGTTTTTCAGCGGTCAGGGCCGATTCCAGATCGCTTTCACGGGCGCGCAGCTCCGTTTCGGCGCGCAGCACCTCAAACTTGCTGGCCATCCCCTGCTCCAGTTTTGTCTTCGCGTCGGTGAGGTGCCGCTCGTAGGCGGAAATGCTGTCCTGGGCGACGGCCACCAGGCCGCGCGCGGCGGCCGCGTCAAAAAAGGCCTGACGCGCCTCGAAGGCCAGGTCCAGCAGCACCGCGCGGCGTTTCCACTCCTCCGAACGCGCCAGAAACTCCGAGGCGCGGATGCCCGCCTTGATGGTGCCGCCGGCGTACAGCACCTGCTCCACGCCGACCCCCGCAGAGGCGGTCAGCTTGTCGGGCATGAAACTGCCGATTGGTACAAGACTCTCCAGAATTTTCGGAATGCCGATATCCGTCTGCAGTCCCGGGGTGTAATTGGCCCCGGCCGTGGCTTTCACCTGCGGCAACCGTGCCGACTTGGCCGCGCCCACCTGGGCCGCGCGCTCATCGACGGCCGCGTCGGCCTGGCCTGCCTTGGGGTTCTGCGAGAGCGCCAGCTCGACGCAGCGCTTCGCGTCCAGCTCCAGGGCGTCGGCCGGCGCGGCGGGCAGCGTGTCGTCCCGCGCGGGAACGCTCTCGACGCCGTCGAGCACGTTTTTCGCCTTTTCCAGCATTGGGTCCAGTTTGCCACCCACCGGGGTGGATGCGGGTGCGTCACCGGGCGCGGGGGTGATGACCGGGTCGGCGTCACCGGGCGCGGCGAAAGCCAGCCCGGCGCAGAACAGCAGGGGAAGCAAACGAATAAACATGGTTACAGGTTCCTCGACGGTTTGGGCTGGCAATATCATACCCTGCGCGGCGGGTTGGCGCAATTTTGACGGTTGATTGCGGCAGGGCCGGCGGGTATCCTTCCACCCGGCCATGATGCGGGATAAAAGAGCGCGCCGAATCCGCGGAAGCGTTCCCATTGCCATGGCCGGGGCTGAAATGATTCTTGGCGTGATAAGCGACACCCACGGCAACGTGCGGCTGATGCACCGGGTGGCGGACCTGCTGTTCGGGAAACTGGCCGCCGAGGTCGTCATCCATCTTGGCGACGACTATGCCGACGCAGGGCAGCTTGAAATGGCCGGGCACACCGTGTGGGCCGTGCCGGGCCTGTGGTGTCCCGAGTATCACAGTTACCGGGTGCCCAAGGCGCGGGTGGAAACAGTCGATGGCGGCAGAATCGCGTTTGCCCATGCCGACCGGGACATTGCCCTTGTGCGGACCGGTGCCGACCTGCTGCTGACCGGGCACACCCATTCCGCCCGGATCGCGTTGGAGGGCGGCGCCGTCTGCATGAACCCTGGCCATCTGCGCCGGTCGACCGACCGGGGCGAGCACGCTTCTTTTGGTCTTGTCACCGTCTCCCAGCAGGGGTTTGTATGCGCCATTCATGAGGCCGACGGTCGTGTCCGGCTGGTTCGCCGATATGAAAGGGGCCCTTCGGGCTGCTTCGTTCCCGCACAGTAGTGTCGCACGATGAAACAGGCGGGGGAATGACGGCTTTCCCCCCCGCGTTTCCCTTTATGCAACCCGCTGCAAAACAAGGCGTTGCGCAGAATCCCTCCCATGGCACGGTATATGCGTCCATTCCGCAGGCACACATTTCCGAAAGGATTATGATTATGAGCACAACCACAGCCAAGACCTACTATGACATTCTCGGCGTGTCCCGCACGGCCACGCTTGACGAAATCCGGAAAGCCTATCTAAAGCTTGCCCATAAGTACCATCCGGACAAGACCGGCGGGGATAAGAAGGCGGAAACGCGCCTGAAGGAAATGAATGAAGCCTACGACACCCTCAAGAAAGAGGACCGTCGCAAACTGTATGACGCGCAGTTGGACAACCCCTTTGCGGGCGCCGAGGGCTTTTCCGGTGCCCGGCCCGGTCCTGAACCGTCCGGGCCCGGTTTTGACCCCGCATCGTTCTTCTCCCAGTTCGACCTGGGCACCATGTTCGGCGCGGATTTTGAGCAGCGCTTTGGCGGCGCCGCCGCAAAAGTTGGCCAGGGGGTCGCGGCGGGCGCCTCTTTCGAGACCCATGTGCGCGTGACACTGCGCGAGGCGGCCGAGGGCGTGACCCGCAAAGTCTCGCTCGCCGCGCCGGGCGGCAAGCCGCGCGAGGTGACCATCAACGTGCCCCCGGGCGCTGAAACGGGCCTGCGCCTGCGCCATACCGGCCAGGGCGCGCCCGCCAACGTCAAGGGCGGCAGGGCCGGGGACCTGTACGTCATTGTGGAGGTGGAGCCGGACCCCGTGTTTGAGCGGCATGGGCAGGACCTCCTCAGTGAGGCGCGCATCAGTTTTGCCGAAGCGGCGCTGGGCGCCAAGGTGACGGTGCCCACGCTGAAAGGGAAGGCGCACCTGACCGTGCCCCCCGGCACCCAGTCGGGACAGCAGTTCCGGCTGCGCGGCATGGGCCTGCCGGTCCTGGGCGGCGGACCCAAAGGCGACCAGACCGTCCGCGTGCAAATCGAGGTGCCGACGCAGCTCACCCCTGAACAGCGCGAGCTGATCGAAAAACTGGCCCGCACCGACCCCAAACGCCACGGGCGCTGAGAACGCCGAAACGGCGGCAGTGACAACAAGAACGGGGCGGCATCCATCGCCGGATACCGCCCCGAAAACGAAAGTCTGCGGGCCCCGCCCTACTTCAGCACGTACAGATCCTTCCACAGGATGCCTTCGGCGCCGCCTGCGTGGAGCTGGAGGGCGAAGAATCCCTCAGTCAGCAGCTGCTTCTCGTCGACCAGGTCGAGCGTGCGCATGCCGTTGACCCAGGTGGTCACATGGTTGCCGGCGGTCCGAATCTCGATTTCATTCCATTCGTTGCGGCGCAGGGCCATGGCCGCCGGGGCGTTCGGGTCGGGCTTCACCAGCCAGCCGCGCTTGTAGCTCTCGTAGACCCAGCCGGTGGGCGACGGATAATCCGGCGCGACCTCGCCCTGCAGGCCCGAAATGACCGGATAGCCGTCTTCTTTCAGGGTGATGGACGAGTGGTAGAAAAGGCCGTAGTTGCCCGCACCCAGCATCTTGAAGCCGCCGCGCACGCGGAAGTCCTTGAAGGTCTCCACCGTGGCCAGGTAGCCCTCGCTCTTCTTGGGCCCGCTGTGGCCGTCAATGATGCCGTCCTTGACCGACCAGTCCTCCTCGCCCCACTTCTTCCAGCCGTCAAAATCTTTGCCGTTGAACAGGGCGCGCCACTCGCCGTTGCGGCCGTAGTCCTTCACCCGGATGTTGCGGTATTCCATCACGGCAAAGGGTTCCTGCTGGTCGAAGGCGAAGGACTGCAGGGCGATGCAGCCGCTGATGTAGGCCTCGTCCTCAAACTTCGCCGCCAGCACGTCGTGCAGGTAAATCTCGATGCTGCCGCCCCTGGCAACGACGCGCATCGTGTTCCAGTCCTTCTGTTTGAGCGTCATGTAGGCCGCCTCGGCGGCATCCTTCACCAGCGGTCCGCGGCCGTTCTCGTCCACCAGTCGGCCCGTGGCCGCGCGCTCCCGCGTCTCGATGCCAGCCTGGTAGCCGTACATCTGCTTCGGCGCCGTGTCGACGGTTTCGCCGTCCTTGAGCGGCACGCGCGGCAGCCAAAGCGACCGGAACTGCACGCCGCCGTTCGTGGGGACGGGCGTGCGGAACTCGACTTCAATCTCGAAGTCCGCAAATTCGCGCTTCTGGTAGACGAGCCAGCAGTTCTGGTCCTTCGCCGCCTTGCCCGACAGGACGCCGTCCGTCACGGTCCACTCGCCGCCCTCGGCCTTCCAGCCCGCCAGGTCAGCGCCCGGCGTGATCGATTCCCAGTCCGCCGCGCCGGCCATTCCGCACAGAACCGCCAGTAGCGCCATAGTTGCCATCATTCGCATTGTCGTGCTCCTTGCCGTTGTCGTTGCCCGCCGCAATCGTGCGGGACAGACATGCTACCACCTGCCCCGCCGAAAGGCAATTTGTCACGCTGCGCCAAGACAACGCGCGTCGGGATGAGGTGGCAGCTTTTGTGTTGCCCCGGCCTTTGGGTTGCAGGGAGCCGCGAATTATTCCCAAAATGGGAATATCTGCTTCCAAAGGGTGGCAAACGGGGCCGAGTCGGAACTAATCGAGAATTTATTACTGGAAATGAGCGGGGTAAAAGTGGTATACCAACACTTGTGCACTCCGCACAACGCAACTTCTTTACTTTCATGGGCCGCCATGCCCGTGATTTTACGGCATGGCAACAATGGAACTTCCTCGTCGAGGCTCCTCAACGCAGGTTAGGGACTTATGCTCGAAGCACTGCTTTACCCCGAAGCGATAGCCGTCATCGGTGCGTCCAAAAGCCCCGGCAAGGTCGGCTTCGCAGTCCTGGACAACCTTATCAAGGCTGGTTACCAGGGCAAAATCATTCCTGTAAACCCCACCACCAACAAAATTCTCGGTTTGCCATGTTATAAGGACGTGCGCGAGGCGGGGGTCAAAATCGACCACAGCATTATCGTGGTGCCCGGCAAGGCCGTGATGGCGGCGCTTGAGGCGTCGATCGCGGCCGGCGCGAAGGCGGTTACGGTGATCACGGCCGGCTTCAAGGAAGTCGGCCATGAAGGCGCCCAGATGGAGCGCGAGATCGCCGATTACTGCCGCGGCCGGGGTGTGCGCATGCTCGGGCCGAACTGCCTGGGCCTGATCAACACTGAAAACCACATGAACGCATCGTTCGCGGTGCAAATGCCCAAGCCGGGCAGCATCTCGGTGATGTCGCAGTCGGGCGCGCTTTGCACGGCGATTCTGGACTGGTCCGAAGGGCGCGGCGTGGGCCTGGCCAAGCTGCTGAGCATCGGCAACAAGGCGGACCTGTGCGAGACGGACCTGCTGGAGTGCCTTGGCGAGGACAAGCAGACCCGCGTGATTGCGGCGTATCTGGAAAGCATCGCGGAAGGCCCCGAGTTCATCCGGATCGCCGAGGCGGTGTCCGCGAAGAAGCCGGTGGTCATCCTCAAGGCGGGCACCACGGCGGCGGGCGGCAAGGCCGCCTCGTCGCACACGGGCAGTCTTGCGGGCGCGGACATTGCGTACGGCGCGGCGTTCACGCGCGCCGGCGTCGTGCGCGCCGACGATTTTGAGTCGCTTTTTGACTACGCGACGGCCTTTGCCACGCAGCCGCTGCCCAAGGGTGACCGGATTTGCGTGATCACCAATGCGGGCGGCCCCGGCATCATGGCGGCCGACGCGGTGGAAAACCTGGGCATGAAGCTCGAGCCGCTGACCCCCGCGGTGGCGGACAGCATCCGCTCGCAGCTCGCCCCCGCGGCGAGTGTGGCCAACCCGGTGGACGTGCTCGGCGACGCCCCGCCGGAAAAATACGCCATGGCGCTGCGCGAGGTGCTCGCGGACGACAAGGTGGACGCCGTGGTGGTGATTCTGACGCCGCAGGCCATGTCGGACCCCCCGGCCACGGCGGAGGCGATCATCGCCGCGACGCGGGACAACCCGGTCAAGCCGGTGCTGGTGTGCTTCATGGGCGGGTCGATTGTGATGAGCGCGCGCCGCAAGCTGGTGGACGCGGGCGTCCCCGACTACACCTCGCCGGAGCGCGCCGTGGCGGCGCTCAAGTCGATGGTGGTCTACGCGGCCTGGCGCAACCGGCCGCCGCGCATCGTGACGCGGTTCCCGGTGAACCGCCACCGCGTGGAGCGCGTGCTTGCGCGCCAGGCCCGGTCGGGCCGCAAGGAAATGGGCGAGGTCGAGTCGAAGGAAATCCTGCGCGCCTACGACTTCAACGTGCTTCCGGGCGGACTCGCCCGCACGGCGGACGACGCCGTCGCGATGGCCGAGCGCTCGGGCTACCCCGTGGCGATGAAGATTGTGTCGCCCGACATCCTGCACAAGTCGGACATGGGCGGCGTGAAACTGAACCTTGCCAAGGCGTCCGAAGTGCAGGACGCGTTTGACCTGATGATGCTGCGCATCGGCCGCGCCGCGCCCCACGCGGACCTGCGCGGCGTGTATGTCGAGAAGATGTGCAAGCCCGGGCGCGAAGTCATCCTGGGCATGCACCGTGACCCGCAGTTCGGGCCCATGCTCATGTTCGGACTGGGCGGCATTTTCGTCGAGGTGATGAAGGACGTGAGTTTCTATCTCGCGCCGCTGACCCAGAGCGAGGCCATGCAGATGCTCAAGAACACCCGCTCCTACGCGCTGCTTCGCGGCGCGCGCGGGCAGGCGGGCGTCGATCTGGACTCCATCGCCGGGGCCCTGCAGCGCATCAGCCAGCTTGTGACGGACTTCCCGCAAATCGAGGAAATGGACATTAACCCCTTCATTGTGGGAGAGGTTGGCACCCGTCCCGTGGTCGCCGACGCCCGCATGATTCTCTCCGAGGTGGAATGACCCCATGAACACAGAAAAAAAGCCCTCCTACAACACCAACTGGCAGCAGGAATACAGCGAGACCGTTGTGACCGCCGCCGAGGCCGTAAAACAAATCCATCCGGGGATGCACGTCTTCCTCGGCACCGGCTGCGCCACGCCGGTTGAACTGGTGAAGGCGCTGGTCGCCCGCGCGGGCGAGCTGACCGACATCGAGATCGTGCAGCTGCTGACGCGCGGCGACGCGCCCTACGCCACCAAGGAACTGGCGAGCTGCTTCCCGGTGAACAGCTTCTTCATTTCGGCGAACGTGCGCGACATCATCCAGCAGGGCATGGGCGACTACACGCCGATCTTCCTGTCCGACATCCCGAACCTGTTCCGCACGGGCCGGCTGCCGCTCGACGTGGCCATGATCCAGGTGACGCCGCCGGACGAGAACGGCCTGTGCAGCCTGGGCGTGTCCGTGGACATCACCAAGAGCGCGGCGGAAAACGCGCGGCTCGTGATTGCGCAGGTCAACCCGCGCATGCCGCGCACGCTGGGCAACTCGATGATCCATGTCTACGACATCGACTACCTGGTGCCGGTGGACGTGCCCATCATCGAGAACCCGGTGCCCGAGGAGCGCCCGGGCACCGAGCAGATCGGCGAGCATCTCGCCAGCCTGATCGAGGACGGGTCGACGGTCCAGCTCGGCATCGGCCGCGTGCCGCAGGCGGTGGCCAAGTTCCTCAAGGGCAAGAAGGACCTCGGCATGCACACGGAGCTGCTGACCGACGCGGTCATCGACCTTGTCGAGTCGGGCGTGATCAACGGCTCCAAGAAGTCCGTCGACCGCGGCAAGGTCGTCGCCAGTTTCGCCATGGGCTCGCAGCGGCTCTATGACTATATTGACAACAACCCCGTGTTCTCGTTCAACCCAACGGAGTACGTGAACGACTCGGCGAACATCAGCCGCCAGAACAAGATGGTCGCGATCAACGTCGGCCTCGAGGTTGATCTGACCGGGCAGGTCTGCGCCGACTCCATCGGCCACCAGTTCTATTCGGGCATCGGCGGGCAGGTGGACTTCAACCGCGGCGCGGCCCGGTCCGAGGGCGGCAAGGCGATTATCGCGCTGTACTCGACCACGGGCGCCGGCAAGTCGCGCATTGTCTCGACGCTCGCGCCCGGCGCGGGCGTGGTCACCACGCGCGGCGCGGTCCACTGGGTCGTCACCGAGCACGGCGTGGCCTACCTGCACGGCAAAAGCATCCAGGAGCGCGCGCTGGCGCTGATCAGCATCGCCCATCCCGACCGCCGCGGCCAGTTGCTCAAGGATGCGATCGAGATGAAGTACGTCCGCGCCGAGATGTCGGACTTCAGTGACCGGATCACCGTCGGCCCGAAACAGGCCCGCACCACGATGCTGCTGGCAGACGGCACGCAGATCACGATCCGGCCCATCCATCCGACCGACGAGCCCAAGCTGCGCGACCTGTTCTACACGCTTTCGCAGGAGTCCATCTACACGCGCTTCATGAGCCGCATGAAGTGGGTTCCGCGCCGCCAGGTGCAGGATTTCGTGTACATCGACCACCGCAACGAGGTGTCCATCGTCGCCACCGTGCCCGAGGCGGACGGCGACGACATCGTCGCCATCGGCGGCTACTACCTCAACCAGAAGACGAACCGCGCCGAAGTCGCGTTCACCGTGCAGGACGCCTGGCAGAGCCGCCACCTCGGCAGCTTCCTGTTCAAGCAGCTGGTCACCATCGCCCGCCGCAACGGCATCGCCGGGTTCACCGCCGAGGTGCTCGACGAGAACAAGGCGATGCAGAGCGTCTTCAACAACAGCGGCCTCAATGTGCAGAGCGTGATGAAGGAAGGCGTTTACCACTACGAGATGATCTTCGACTGAGCCGTTTCCCCTTTTCGTTTCACCGCCCCGGCCGTGTTCACCGCGCGCCGGGGCGGTTGCTTTTTGGGCCGGGCGGGCATGGTCCGGCGGCCGTGGGGGTATGGACGCAATGGACGCGGTGGACGCGGAGGAACGCTCAGCGACGGCCCTGTCCGCATGGTCACCAAGGTCCATGCCGTCCCCGCCTTGGACAACGGCGCCCCACTTCGGCTACCGTGGTGCCATGAAAAAGGCGGGCCCTGAAAACAAACGGCTGGCACTGCAATTGGAAGCGTTGTACGAACGCTTCAACCGGCCCGAATGGATCGACCCCGATCCCCTGGCGGTGGCGCGCGAATACCGCACCCGGGCCGACCGCGAGGTGGCGGCGCTGGTGGCCGCGGCGCTGGCCTTCGGCGGGGTGCGGCAGATTATGGCCTCCGTGCGGCGGGCCTTGGCGCCGTTTCCGCGCCCCCACGCCGACCTGCTGGCGGCGCGCCCCGAAGAAATCCACCGCGCCTGCGCGTCTTTCCGGCACCGCT
Organism: Candidatus Hydrogenedentota bacterium; assembly: GCA_903902895.1. Taxonomy (GTDB): domain Bacteria; phylum Hydrogenedentota; class Hydrogenedentia; order Hydrogenedentales; family CAITNO01; genus CAITNO01. The sequence goes on from CAIUWO010000158.1 coordinate 10,059, forward strand.
ACGCCGACGGGGAGGAACTGGCGGCGCTGCTGACGGGCGTGCGCGGCGTGCTCGGGGAGCACCGGTCGCTGGGCGCGCTTTTCGCGACGCTGGGCACGCCGGGCGAGGGGGATGTGGTGCCCGCGCTGACGCGCTTTGTCCGGGTGCTGGCCGCCGGTTCGCGGCTTTCGCGCAACTACCTGCTGCCCGACCCGGCGCGGGGCAGCGCGTGCAAGCGGCTTCTGCTGTACCTGCGGTGGATGACCCGCAGCGACGCCGTCGACATGGGCCTGTGGAAGGGTGTTGACCCGGCCATGCTGGTCGTGCCGCTGGACATCCACATGCACCGCATCTGCACCCGGCTGGGCTTTACCCGCCGCCGCACGGCCGACCTGCGCGCCGCCCGCGAGGTGACGGCCGCGTTCCGCGCGCTCCGGCCCGACGACCCGGTGCGCTACGACTTCTGCCTGACCCGCGCGGCCATGCACGAGCCGCGGGCGCTGGAAGCGCTCTTTGGGGGGGTGACCCCGCCTCCTGGTTTATGATTACCCTGCGTGCCCTGGCCTGACCCAAACCCGGAGGTGTCTGAGATGAGCATGAACCCGATCAGGATTGCGTGCGTGGCGGCCCTGGTGTCGGCGCTGCCGCTGCTGTGCGTTGCGCAGGACGAGCGCGCGATCCTCCAGCGTTCGCTGACGGGCATGGGGGACACTGCCCGGCTCCAGCACATGCTCGCAAAGGCGCGGCGCGGCGAGCCGGTCGTCGTGGGTGTCATCGGCGGCTCCATCACGGCCGGGGCGCGGGCCAGCAAGCCCGAACTGTCGTGGGGCAACCTCGCGGCAAAGTGGTGGACCGACACCTTTCCCCAAGCCAAGGTGACCTTCGTCAACGCGGGCATCGGCGCCACCTGCTCCGACCTCGGCGCGCACCGGGTGCAGGCCCACCTGCTGGACAGGCACCCGGACATTGTCATGGTGGAGTATGCCGTAAACGACGGCATCAACCCCATGGCCGCGGAAACGCTTGAAGGGCTCGTGCGGCGCACCCTGAAACAGCCGAACCAGCCCGCGGTGCTGCTGCTGTTCACCATGGACAACAAGGGCGCCAACACGCAGCAGGCGCACATGGAAATCGGAAAACACTACGGCCTGCCCATGGCCAGTTTCCGCGACGCGCTCTGGCCCGAGGTCGAGGCGAAGCGCATCGCCTGGACGGACATCGAATCCGACGAGGTGCATCCCAACGACCGGGGCCACGCCTACTGCGCAAGCTTCATGACCGACATCTGCGCCAGGGTGCTGAAGGACCTGCCCGCGGACAAGGACCTGCCGGCCATTGCCGCACTGCCCGAACCCAAGACGGCCAATTTGTTTGAGAACGCGGGCTTCTACAACGCCGAAACGATCACCCCCACGAAGAACGAGGGATGGGAAGTCTTCACGGACCCGAACTTCGCGGGCTTTTTTGGCAAGGGCTGGAAGACGGCCGCGCCGGGCAGCACGCTGGAGTTCAAGGTGGAGGGGAGGGCGGTCAGCCTGCTCTTCTACCGCATCAAGGGGGCCATGGGCATCGCCCGGGCCCAGGTGGACGACCAGCCGCCGGTGACCATGGACGCATGGTTCGACGCCGACTGGGGCGGCTATGCGCCGTTCCAGCTGGTCGCCCGCGATTTGGCGCCCGGCCCCCATACCCTGCGCGTCACCGTGCTCGGCGACAGGAACCCCGAGAGCACGGGCAACGAATTTCATATCAACGCGGTGTTGATCGCCGGGCAGAAGGAGTCAACGGCACAGCAGTAATCCAGTGTTGGGAATCGGCTGTACTGCCGTCATCAAAGGTCTTCATCCCGCAACCCCGCCTGTTTGAGGAGGTGTGCCAGCAGACCGCGCTTGAGCGGTTGACCGGCATGTACCGGCACGGACAATCTCAGTATGCTGCCTTCCCGCCCATAGATATGGTGGCTGCCATGTATTCGTTTGAGTTGCCAGCCATGCTGTTCCAGTGCCCGGGCCAATTCCTTGCCGGACACGCTCTTCATACGGCAATCTCAATGGTGCGCGGATGGCCTTCCCCGCTGGTTGGCTCCACGTCCACCGCAAGACAGCCCTCGACCGCCTCGTAAAGATTGGCAAGCAGTTCCTCGAAAGTCTCCCCCTGCGTGGCACAGCCGGGGATGGCCGGCACTTCGGCCCAAAAGCCCCCCTCCTCCGCCTCGTGTACAATGACCTTAATCTTCACGTCGAAGTCCTTTCAAGTATTCATGCGTCCGATCACCGTCAGTGACTGTCTGCTGCACTGAGTATATCACGCGCGGACGCTATCGGCCTGCTCCGGCTGTTGCCGACCTGCCGCGCGAAAAGCCGGGCGTCCATCTCTGCGGTGGTCGCCGTCTCTGGTACAATACAACGCCCAAGGGAATTGGTCCCGAAGGCGCACCAGGCCGCGCACAGCCCTTTCCCCAACGTTCAGACACGCACGAGGCATACGTCAAGCCCGGCAGGAAATCCCGATAATGGAGCCGTTCACAAACAAGCATCTCCCCAGGGGGGTGATGATCATTTACGAGGACAAGGACCTCCTGGTGGTGAACAAGCCGGCGGGCCTGCTCACCATGGGTACGGACAAGGAAAAGGTCCATACGCTCTACTACAGTCTGACCGACTACGTGCGCAAGGGCAGCGCCAAGTCCCGCAACCGCATTTTCATCGTGCACCGGCTCGACCGGGAGGTGTCGGGCGTTGTCCTTTTCGCCAAGACCGAGGCGGCCAAATACTATCTGCAGGACCAGTGGGACGCGACGGAAAAGACCTATCTGGCGGTGGTTCACGGGGAACTGGAACAAAAGGAGGGGACCATCACCTCCTACCTCACGGAGAACAGCGCGCTTGTCGTGCACGCCACGCGCGACACCCGCAACGGGAAACTGTCGCAGACGGCGTACAAGGTGCTGCGTGAGACGCGTCTGTACAGCCTGCTGGAGATTCGCCTGCTGACCGGCAGAAAGCACCAGATTCGCGTGCACCTGGCCGACGAGGGCCACCCCATCGTGGGCGACAAGAAATACGGCAAGGCGGACCGCGACCAGAAGCGGATGGCGCTGCACGCCGTGTCGATAAGTTTCACCCACCCCCATAACGGCCGGCCCATGACCTTTGAAAGCAAGGCCCCGGTCCATTTCAACCATCTGCTCGGCGGCGCAGGCGGGGAAGAGCGCATCAAGTAGCGCGCCGTTGCCGCGGAACCGGACCCGGGCGGCCGCGATGCGAATCAGTCGTCGAGGCGGTGGTCGAAAGCCGCATCCGGTGTCTGTGTGTGGCAGACGGCGCATGTGTCGATAACGCCCGCGTGTCCCTGCAGCGCAAGGGCCTGAATGTTGTCCTCGTACTTTACCGTGGGGGTGATGGCAGAAAGCATCGCGGCGTCTTGCGCCACGCCTGTGTTGAATAGAACCGACCATGCGCAGCGCCTTGGCGCCGCCTCTCCATCCCCCAGGCAGATTTGTCCTGAACACACAGGAGACAACATGATGAGTCATGCCTATATGCCACAAATTGTTCGGTATGCGCAGAACCCCAATTCAGTCGGGACCGCATGCTGGTTAGGACAAAAAGGCGGATGGGGCAGCACGCCCCGCCGGCACCGGCATGAAACTGTGGCATCGCGACGGCCGCGCGGCCAAGGAAGGAGACAATCCCGGCCGCCCGGTGAGCCACGGCAGGCGCTGCGTCCGGGGCAAGTTGTTCGTGCCGGGACAGCGCGCGCCGGACAATACCACGTGGTCCATGCCTCTGGATGATGCTGGCGGCCACGACCGACACGGATATTCAGATGGCCAGATGCTGCACGCCATGGACTGCGCAAGAAAACAAGCTTCGGGTCATTCGCCGAGCGCGTCGATCTTTGCGGCGAGGATGAAGTCATTCTCCGTCAAGCCATGCACTTTGTGCGTGTAGAGCGTGACAACCACCCTGCCCCATCCCAGCGAGATGTCGGGGTGGTGGTTTTCTGCTTCGGCAATTTCACCAACCGCGTTGGCGAGGTCAAGCGCTTCGCGGAAGTCTTTGAGCTTGAATTCCTTCCGGATGCGCTGGTTGTCCACCAAAGACCAGCCGTCTGGCAGCCCCTTCATCAAGGCGGAAACCTGATCGTCTTGAAGCGGCGGAGTATCCCCCGTGCAAGAACCGCATTTTTTCTGCGCCAGCCTGTTCTTCATGACCAAACGCCTTTTCGCACCCCCTGTATGCAAGTGCATTCACGGAGCAGGCCGTATTCCGCATCTGCGGCGCTGGATGCCGGCATTGCGCCGGACGGGAACGGCTAAATGTAGTACATTGGCACCTCCGCCAGCTCCTTCATCTGCTGGCGGCGGGCGAGGTCGGCTAGGGTGATGCCGTTGAAGGCCCCGTACAGTTTGCCGTTGACCTCGTCAAAGACTTCCTTCAAGGCGCAGGTGACCGGCTCGACACAGCAGTTGGGCACATCGCAGCAATCGGCGATGCTCAGAGAGCCTTCAAGCGCCACCACGATTTGCGCCAGGGTGATGGCTTCGGGCTTTCGGGCGAGCATGTAGCCGCCGTGGGCGCCCCGGATGGCGGAGACCAGCCCCGCCTTGCGCAGCGCGAGCATGAGCTGCTCCAGATAGGTTTCCGGAAGATTCTGGCACTCGGCAATCTCGCGGGCCATGATAACGCCCTCTTTCCGGCTGAGTGCCAGGTGCAGCATTGCCCGCAGGCTGTACCGTGATTTCGTGGACAATTTCATGTGCTGACCTCTGCGGCTTTCGAAAAGTTCTTCTTGTGCGCCTGGCGGCGGGAAGCGTCCAGCGTCCCAAGCCCAGACTCAATTCCTCAACTTCCAAGAGTATAGCATTTTGGCATGTCCTGCCTGAACCGCGTTCCCGCCCTGCGGCGTGGGCGTCCGTTTACCGTGCCTCAGCGTCTTTCCCGGTTGGCAATCCGGCCGAATTGCCTTGACGGGCACCGGCGACTTGTTTAGACTGGCAAGCGGATGGGTTTGCCGTCAAAGGGACGGCATGCCCGGCGACTGGCGGAACGCATGCAGGGGCGTTGACCAGTGACCCTTTTTGCAGGGGCAAGAACCTTCCGGGATTTCGTTCCCGCAGTCTATGAGAGGACTTACTTGGTGCGGTTTACCATCCGAAGAAAAATACTGCTGTTCACCGTGGTGCCCGCGGTGCTGAGCCTTTCCCTGCTCCTTGGTGTGAACGTGTTCCGGCTCAACCGCCGCCAGGCCGAGATTGTCAACAAGGAAATGACGCTCCTGACGCGGCGGTACGCGCAACAGGTGGACGCCGCCATGCGGGAGGCCGCGCAGGTGGCCCGGGTTGCGGGCGCATTTGTGGGGCTTTCGCGGAATTTGTCCGAGGCGGAACTGTACGGGCTGCTGCGTGCGAACGTCAACCAGAGCGAGATCATCTACGGCGCCGCGCTGGCCTTTGACCCCGGCGCGTTTGACCCCGCCCGGCAACTGTTCTGCCCCTATGTGAACCGTGGCCCCGACGGCCTCAAGGAGATGGAGATCGGGCGGGACGGCTACGACTACACCGAGCCGCAATGGACCTGGTGGAACGAGCCCAAGACTTCCGGCAAGGCCGAATGGACCCAGCCGTACTTTGACGAGGGTGCCGGCAACGCGCTTATGGTCACCTATTCGCAGCCCTTTTTCCGGGACGGCCGGTTTGCCGGAGTCGCCACTATCGACATCAGCCTTGAGCCGCTGCACAAGATGCTTCGGAGCCAGATGGAACAGGGTCTGGATTTCTTTGTCCTTGACCGCAAGGGCGGCTATATTTTCCGCGGCGACGATTTTTCCGCGGCGCTGAAGGGGAACATTCTGGAGGAGGGGCGGCTGAACAGGCGTCCCGATGTGACCGCCCTGGGCACGCGCCTGATTTCCGAGGAATCGGGCGCCGCCCGGATTCCGGAGGCAGAGGGTCAGCCCGTCCGGCGCTGGGCCTATTTCAACCGCCTTGCCGGGCCGGGATGGGTCTTTGCCCTGGTGGTGCCCGACGACCTCACCATGGCGCCGGTGCGCCAGGAGCTTTACCGGAACTTGTTCTTCCTGCTGGCCGCCATTGCCGCAGTGACTATCGGCGCCAGTTTCGCCTCGCGTCTCATCACCAACCCACTGGAGCGGCTCCATGCCGCGGCGGTGCGCATCGGCGCGGGAGACCTGGATGTCATTCTGGAGGTGACCAGCAACGACGAGTTCGGCCTGCTATCGCGCACGTTTGCGGACATGGCGGAGCGCCTGAGGACGAGTTTTGACAGCCTGCGCGAGCAGTTGCAACTTTTGGTTTCCGAGACTGGAAGCGTGCTCTACCGGCGCGGGCCGGAGAAGCCCTGGCCGGTGCTGCTTTTGGGCGACGCCATAGAGACGCTTTCCGGCCACCCGGCCGCACATTTCGTTAACAATCCGGACTGCACACTGGACAGCGTCATTTTTCCTGAGGACCGCGAAAAAGTGGAGCAGGGGCTTGCCGAGTGCGTTGCGGGCGGCGGCGACCATGCCCTTGAATACCGGATTGTCCACCGGGACGGGAGAGTTCTGTGGGTGTACAACCGCGGCCGGTGCGTCCTGGACGCGTCCGGGAAGCCCCAGTATCTCACCGGGGTGATTACGGACATCACCGACCTGAAGCGCCTCACCGAGGAACTGGCGCAGGCCAGGGACCAGGCCGAGGAGGCGACGCTGATGAAGTCGATGTTCCTCGCGAACATGAGCCACGAGATCCGCACGCCCATGAACGCGATCATCGGCATGGCGCACCTTGCGCTCAAGACGGAGCTGACGGCGAAGCAGCGCGACTACGTGGGC
>CAIUWO010000159.1 GCA_903902895.1 Candidatus Hydrogenedentota bacterium
AATCTCTTGTATCCACGACCCGCGGTCCGGGCCCTGGTGGGTAGGAGATTGCTTCGCTTTGCTCGCAATGACGCGGCTTTTCTCTCATTGTGGCGTGGTCCGGAGACCGTGCCACAACAGGGCAAGAAACCGTCTGCCTTTCATCCTGTCCATCCTGTTCATCCATGTTCAATCCCTCCCCATGACTTTCACTTCGTGTCCTTCGTGTCTTCGTGGTTTAATCCTCGTCTTCCATGTTGCCCCAAACGGTGTTTCCACCTCTCGTTGTGGCGTGGTTTCCAGACCATGCCACAACAGGGGCAACCGCACACTGACAGCGCGGCCCGCGGCGAAGTTCGCCGCGGGCCGCTTTCCTTTTAGGATGCCGGGATTACTTTTGGGGCGTGGACGCAAATTTGAGCCCGGTCAGGGGGCCGGTGCCGTCCGCCGTGCGCAGGCGCGCGCAGGCGGACCATTGTCCGCCGCCTTGGGTGACCTTCATCAAGAAGGCGTTCCACCCCTTCTTTAACTGCACTTTCACGCTGTCCGAAGCGGGTTTCGCGGGCCGTATGGCGTTGTTGGCAAGCACCTGCTGGCCGTTGATCCAGACCTTGGCGCCGTCGTCGCTGCCCAGTTCAAGCAGTGCTTCGGTGTCGTTGTCGGCATGCACAAAGCTGCGCAGGTAGGCGACGCGGTCGTTGCCGGCCTCAATGGCCCTGTCGATCTCGACCAGGAACGGCATGGCGCCGTTGGTGCCCATAAGCGCGGCCTTCCACTCGGCACGGGCGCCCTCCTGCTCCGGCGCGAAGGGCATGTCAAACAGTTCGTCGCCCTTCTTGCCCGCCGCCGAGTAGGGTCCCGACACCTGCCAGGCGGTCAGGTAATCCTCATACTTGGCGGTCTGTTCGATCAGTTCGCTGGACTGCTTCTTGACGCTCTCGCTCTTGGTGTTGGCGGCCACCACCCGCATAATCATCTTCACCTCGTCGGGATTGATGCCGGCCAGTGCTTTGGCAATCTTGACCACCGCCACGGCCGCCTCCTCACTCAGGTTTGGATCGTTCAGATATTCGGACGCGAGCAGCAGTCCGCCGACATTCTGCGTCGTGCTCAGCGCGGACATAACGCGCTTTTGCTCGTCCGGGTTCGCCGCGAGCGTCATGGCCTCGCGGTACAGCGAGACGGTGTCGTCCGTGGACCGGGACGCGTCAAGCCCGACCAACCGCACCCAGCCGCGCAGCGCGGTGATTTGCCGGGGCGAGTTCTTGTCCCTGGCGAGTACGGCGAGCTTTTCCGTCGGCGTCGCGTCGGGCCAGGCGCCCAGCGCCTTCACCGCCGCCTCGGCCACGACGTCCTGCGTGTCCTTCAATGCGTCGTAGATCATGGGCAGTGCGGCCGCGTCGCCGGTCTCGCCGAGTCCGTCAATCACCGCGGCCCGGTCGTCCGGCGTCTTCGCCAGGGCCAGCGCCTCGGCGTACATCCTGACGGTCTCCTCTTTGGGGCGGTCCGATTTCAGGCCGAGCAGGCGCATGAATCCGCGCAGCGCCGCCGTGGCGGTGTCACCCGTGGCGGACTTGGCCAGCGCGTGCACCTGTTCCAGCGGCGCGGGCGTGGGCCATGCGCCGAGCGCGTCGACGGCGGCCTTCGCCGCGGCCGCGTCGGCCCCGGTCGCGGTTTCGCCGATGGCGGCCAGCGCCGTGTCGTCCGCAATGGCGCCCAGCGCCTGGCAAAGCGCCGCCTTCTCCTGGCTGTCCGCGGCCTTCTTGAGCGCCGCGACCAGCGCGCCGGTGCGGGCCTCGCCCGGTTCCGCCCTGGCCGCCACCGCGGCCACGGCCTTCACGGCCGCCGCATGCTCGTCGTCATTGCCCGCGGCCGCAAGAAGCGCGATCATGTCGGGCAGCGTTGCCGCCGGCGCGGCCTCTCCAAGCGACTTGAGCGCTTCGGCGCGCAGCTCGCCGGCGCCGTTTTTCGCAAGCGCGATCAGGGCCTGCGTCGCCGCGGCGTCGCGGCGCACGCCCGCGGCGCGCACCAGTTCCAGTTGCACCGGGCCGGGCGCGGCGTCGATGTAGGCGGCAAGGTCCTGCGAAACGCCGGGCATCCCGCGCAGCGCGGCGCGGGCCGCGAAGACCAGCGGTTCCTCGCCAACCGCGGCCAGCGTGGCCACCGGCATAAGGGCGGCCGGCCCGCCAATCCTGCCCAGCGCCGCGATGGCCGCGACGCGCACCTCGTTGTCCGTGCCGTTCAGGGCGTTCACCAGCGCCGGTGCCAACGACTTCTCTTTCGTGTCCGCCAGCGCGGTGAACAGCAGCGCCTGTGTCGGCCCGTCAAGCCCTTCGGTCGCCGCAATCGCCCGCAGGACCTTCGGGTCTTTCACGAGACGCACGGCGCGCAGCGCGATCTGTTTGGACCGGAGGTCCCCCTGGAGCGCCCCGCCGATGGCCTCCGGCAGGTCGGTGCCGGTGGTCGCAATCATGCCCGCCAAGGCCGCGCCGCGGACGGCGTCGCCGCGCTCGGGCTGGTTGAGCGATGAAAACAGCGCCTTGGCCTCCGCCGCCTTGCCCCCGGCGGCAAGCTTCTGCGCGCAGCGCAGCAGCGCGTCCTCAATGGCGGGCTTTGTCTCGGCGCTTGCGCCGGCCAGCGCCTTGACCAGCGGCTCTGACGCCCCCAAATCCGCCAACGCCCCGGCGGCGGCGGTCGCGACGGTCACGTCCGTGTTGGCGAGCAGTCCCGCCAGCGGCTCCGCCGCCCCGGCCGTCCCGCGCGCGCCAAGGGTCTGCGCTATGCCCGCGGCCACCGGACCCTGCGCGGTCTTGAGCGCGTCCAAAAGCGCCTGGTCGGCGACCTTGCCGGGCATGCGCTGAAGCACGAGCCGGGCGGTGTCGGCCGATTGGCGGTCGCCGAACATGTTGAAGAGCGCGGGCAGGCTCCTGTCGGACGCGTAGAGGCTGAGCACCTTGCAGGCCCAGCGCTTGGCGTCGGCCGAGGCGCCGGACATGAGCACGTCGAGCAGGGCGTCCTCAATCGGCGCGACGGAGGCGCCGGACTTGGTCGTGGCGCGGCACACGTTTTCAAAGGCCACAAGTTTTTCGAGGCTGTCGTTAAACTTGTACGCCTTGAGTGCCGGCAGCAGCGTGGCAATGGAGTCCAGCGTCGGCCGCCGGTACGCCACGCGCAGGCTCACCGTGTCCGCCGTGGGGAAGTCGTCGGGCACGGCCTGCGTGACCTGGCCCGTGGCCGCCCATTCCGCGCCGCGCTGCAGCGTGGTGATGAAGCCGACGCACTGCAGGGCGGGTGAATTCTGCTCCGTGTCGCCCGCGTGTCCGAGCACGGTGTGGAAGACGCGGCCCTTGCCATACTGAATTGTGAACAGGATCGGCTCGTCATTGCCGGTGCCGTTCTGATCCTTGTCCGAATGGGCGGTGGACAGCAGGGTCAGGTTCTTTCCCGGGCCGCGCAGCAGGTGGTACAACTCGTCCGTGGCGTGCATCCACTTCTCGGGCAGGCCCTTGGTGATCGGGTGGTCGGTGATGCGGTTGACGACCTGGTACGCGTGGCCCTTGCCGTGGCCACCGCCCGGACCGGGTTCGGTCACCTGCACGGCCTTTCCGTCAATCCAGCGCAGATAGGGGCCGCTCTTTTCGTTGCGGTTGCCCCAGCCGCCCAGGCCGATGATCTCGTTAAACTCGGGCCAGTCGGGGAAGGCGTTGTCGGCCGCATGGACCACGACCACGCCGCCGCCCCCGCTTACATAGTCAAGAAAGGCCTTCCGCGTCACCTCGGGCCAATTGTCGCCCGTGTAGTCCAGCACGACCACGCTGTAGTCGGCGAACTTCGGCGTGAAGCCCGACATGTCCTTGCCCTCTTTGGGCGAGGTGGCCGTGTCCACGGTGAACAGGCCCGCGTCCTCAAGCAGAACCTTGACCACGGGCGAACTGACGGGCCAGTTGTGGTTGTTCTGTCCGGTCACGATGAGCGCCTTGAGCGACGGCGCCGCCATGGCCCACGGGGCCAGGCAAAGGGCTGTCAGGAGCACCGCGACGATCCGGGCTGCTGTAAAATTCGTTTTCATGGGTATGCTTCCTTTTCCCGGTTGGCCTACAGGTGCCAGGGCGAGCGCATGGCCCGGCTCAGCATGCGGTTTGCGTCGTCATCATTCACAAAGCGCTCCGTCTCCGGGTCGAACTTCAACTTGCGCTCCGTCTTCATGGCGGCCATGCCCAGATGGGCGACCATCACCGAGTGGTGGGCCGCCTCCGCGGGCGTGATCGTTTTCGCCCGCGTCCGCACGCAGTCGAGGAAGTTGGCGTGGTGGCTGTCGCTTTTGATCAGATGAATCTCGTCGGGGCCGATCTGCTCCTTCAGCAGCGACTTCGGGTTGGCGTCGATGGAGCCGCGGTTCACGTGAATCCACTGGCCGTTCTCGCCCTCAAAGCGCGTGCCGCCCGGCAGCAGGGCGCTCACGATCATGGTGAAGCCCTCGCGGTACTGGCAGGTGAAGGTGTAGTTCTCCGGCGTGTCGAAAAGCCCGTCATTGGCGGTGGGCCACTGGCCGCGCCCCTCGATTTCCACCGGGGCGCTCATCTCGGTGTCCATGCCCCAGTGCGCGATGTCGATGTGGTGCCCGGCCCAGTCGGTGAGCTGGCCGCCCGCATAGTCGCTGTGCCAGCGGAAATTCCAATGGCAGCGCGCCTCGCAGTAGGGCGCCCACGGCGCGGGGCCCAGCCACATGTCATAGTCGAAACCGGGCGGCGGGTCGCTGGGGGCCGTGCTGCCCTTGTGGATGCCGTTCTTGTCCGGCAGGCCCACCTTCACGGTGTGCACCTTGCCGATGCGCCCGTTGCGCACCAGTTCGCAGGCGGTGCGGAAGTTCTCCACTGAGCGCTGCCAGGAACCGGTCTGCCAGACCCGGCCGTAGCGGTGCACCGCGTCCACCACGGCGCGGCCTTCGGAGATGTTGTAGGCCAGCGGCTTCTCGCCGTAGATGTCCTTGCCGGCCCGCGCCGCCCAGACGCCGATGATGCCGTGCCAGTGGTCCGGCAGCGCGAGCGACACCGCGTCTATGTCCTTGCGCGCCAGCACCTCGCGGAAATCGTTGTACAGGGCGCAGTCCTGGTTGCCATATTTGCCGTTGACCGCCTTTGCGGCGTTCTCCCGGTGCTCCGTGTCCACATCGCAGACGGCCAGCACCTGCGCCCCCTTCAGGTCCAGGAAGGCGTTAAGGTTCCCCGTGCCCATGCCGCCCACGCCGATGGACGCCATCGTGATGCGGTTGCTGGGCGCCACCGCCCCGTCCAGCCCCAGCGCCGACCCGGGGATGATGTACGGAAACGCCACCGCGCCCGCCGCCGCCCCGGCGCTCCGCGCCAAAAACTGGCGACGCGACAAAACCGACCCTTTTTTCTGCATGCCCATGGTCTCCTGCCGTTGGTTGTCCGCGCCGGGGCAATGCGCCCGCGGCGCGGCGTGTCTTCGTGGCCGCCCCATAATAGATGGTCTGGACGGCCGGTTCCACCTGAGGATAGACTTGGCATTTGCCCCGCAGGATTCGCGGGGCCTCAAATTGGGCGGGGCCACAAAATTCTTTTGCGGCAAGCCGGCCATAAATAGATGACAGTCCCGATTCCAATTCAAATGCTTGGCCCGACAGTGTGAAAAAGTGGTCATCCGGGCCGCAGTTCCTGTATTATTCCGTCCCCGGTCGTTGCCGCCTTGGGGCGACGGCCACTAACCCCATGTTTGCATGGAACTAAGGAACGTTCGTATGAGCAAGCTCACCACGGATCATGTGTTTACCTCGGAATCGGTTTCGGAAGGACATCCGGACAAAGTATGCGACCAGAT
>CAIUWO010000160.1 GCA_903902895.1 Candidatus Hydrogenedentota bacterium
ACAGGTCGAGAAAAATGGCACGGTCGTCACGTCGCAAGACGATAGATTGTCCTGATGTGATATGTTCGATGCGGATTGGCTCTTCCCAGAGATGGGCATGGCCTAGAACATGAGCGGCTGTGGCAAGACCACAATAATTCCTTGCTTTATTCGTGAAGAGAAGAAAGCCTGTACCAAAACACGTGGGGGTACTTATGCGCACGACGTGTTGTGATATTTGGTCTACTGCCTCGTGCCATAGTACTGACATGCTATCGTCCCCTTCGCGTACGAAATGGTCATGGCTAACCTACATAAAACGATTGATTCTTATGTTATGGCAATAGAGAGGCACTATTCAACCCCCCGCGCCCCGGTAAGATTCTTAAATGGCCTGACACGTTCCCGACAAGCATAACGAGAGTGTCAACGCCAAGTCTTTCTGGTTCTGCTCCGCCGTGGTCTGCCTGATCTTGGCTTAACTTCTTGTTGAATACCAAACCACGGGAGTCGTTGGGAACAAGAAAGCCCGAAAACAGTTGATTTGTTATCAGATTTGTCATATCTTGTATGCACTCGGGCCGACCGCAAAGAGGTGTGTTAGGTGCGACGAAAGGGAGATGCACATGGAGGTGAGTGAACAGACGGCAGTTACACTGGAGATCCTGACCCAATCCGTGATCAACATGGCCGTCGAGTCTTGGCGGGTTGGGAAGGTTTTCGAGAGAATGCTTTCCAAACTCGACGCCGGGGAACAGGGACGATACCTAAGTCAGTTCCGCTGGTTCATGAAGAAGATCGAAGAATCCCTGGAGGAAGCGGGTCTGCGCATTGTCAACGTCGAGGGGTATCCTTTTGACCCGGGGATGGCCGCGACCCCTCTTAATATCGAGGAATTCGCTGCCGATGACGCCCTGGTGGTTGGTCAGATGCTGGAACCAATCATCATGGGGAAAGATGGTTTGGTCAAAATGGGGACTGTCCTCTTGAGGAAGGTCGAAGTATGAAAACCTTTGTTGGCATTGACCTTGGCACAACCAATAGCGCGATCTGTTCCTATGATGGTTCCGAAACCAGAATTTGGAAGAGTCCTGAGCAAAACGATGTGACGCCTTCCGCCATTTTCATCGAGAAAAGGGGCAATAAACATATCGGGAAACGAGCCTACGATCTCGCGCCGGGAAGCCCGGATAACGCGGCGATGTTGTTCAAACGGCTCATGGGGACCAGCACGCCCATTACACTTTCGGCGGTGAGCATCACCAAGACTCCGGAAGAATGCTCTTCGGAGATCCTGAAGGTGTTGTTCGGATACCTTCCTGAAGAGATAAGGAATGATCCTGAGACCGGCACGGTAATCACGGTTCCTGCCGCGTTCAACCAGATGCAGAAGGACGCAACCATGCAGGCCGCAGACATGGCCGGCATTGGAAAGGTTGCACTTATGCAGGAGCCCGTGGCGGCCGTCATGAGTGTCATGCGTACACGCAATGCCGATGGAAAGTTCTTGATCTATGACTTGGGCGGAGGAACGCTCGATATTGCCATCGCGGAAAGTCACGGCGGTCGGGTGAACCTGCTTGCTCATGGCGGTATAGCCATGTGTGGCGGACGTGATTTTGACCGCATTCTTTTTGATAATATTGTTTACCCTTGGCTGCTCGAACACTTTGAACTACCAGAAGACTTCTCGGTTAACCCGAACTTCAAGTCACTGAGCCGCCTTGGAACTTGGTCTGCAGAGAGAGCAAAAATTGAACTGTCCGCCCGGGAGGAGTCAGTCATCAGTCTTTCCGAAACGGAGGCACGGACTCGCGACCTCAAGGGAAACGAGATCTACCTTGATATTCCACTGTCAAGGAACACCTTCGACACATTTATCGCCGACCGCATTCGTGAATCGATTGATGCCGCCCGAGAGGCCATGTCAAAAGCATTGCTTACCTCCCATGATTTGGAGCGCATCGTTTTTGTTGGCGGTCCGACAAGCTACAAGCCTTTGCGAGACAAAGTTGTCTTTGAACTGGGCATTCCTGGGAGCACCGAGGTAAATCCCATGACTGCCGTTGCCGAGGGGGCCAGTCTGTTTGCGGAGTCAATTGACTGGAGTTCGCAGAATCATTCCAGGAAAAGTACCCGCGGGCAGATATTCTCTCGGGGAGGACTGGCGCTAACGTTCAATTACATCGCCCGTACACCGGACATCAAGGCCAAGATCGCCGTTCAGATTACGGGTCAGGCCGCTTCCGGTTGTGAGTTCCAAGTTGACAGCATTGACACCGGCTGGACTTCCGGCCGCTTGCCGCTCAAGCACGGCACCACGCTGGATGTCGCTTTGCTCAAGCCCGGCGAGAACACCTTTAAGGTCTTTGTGTTTGATGTAGCGGGAGGTCCCATCGTCTTGGAACAGGACAGGATAATCATCACCAGAACCGCTGCCACGGTTGACGCCATTCCAGCCTCATACTCGGTGGGAGTCGAGGTCCTGTCAAGGGTCGGCGGACGTCTGGAACTCGATTATTTGATTCGCGCGGGAGAGCGCCTTCCCAAGAAGGGCAAGAGGGTGTACAAAGCGGCCGAGTCGTTAAAGGCGGGCGCTTACGGATCGCTCAGGTTTAAGCTTTGGGAGGGTGATATAGAGGATCCCATCACAGACAACCGTCCTGTCGGTGTCCTTGAGGTTTCCGTTTCAGATTTTGATGGTGGCGTTATTCCTGCAGGAGCAGACCTGGAGTGCGAGTATGAGATTCTCGATTCGGGTGCCATCGTAATTGAGGTTTCGGTTCCCTGCATTGGAGGGGCGTTCCACTCTGACAAAAGCTTCTATTCACGCCAAGGTGGTATAGATTTCACCTCGGACTCTATGTATGTCATAGAACAAGGGGAGCGGACAGTCGCACGAATCGATAGAATTAACGCGGTTGTGGATGATCCAAAACTGGATCAGGCGAGAGAGAAGCTTGACCATTCTATCTTTCTTGACCCGGAGGCGGCGGACGCGGAGAAGGCCC
>CAIUWO010000161.1 GCA_903902895.1 Candidatus Hydrogenedentota bacterium
CCCGGTGACCATGACCTGCGGGCGCGCCATCATCAACTCTGCGGAGCGCTCAAGTTTGGCATAACGGTCACTGCCCGGCTGTATGACCTTGTAGATTTCGCACAGGACCTTCACCTTGCGCCAGCGCCCCGTCTCGCGGAACTTTTTCATCGCATCCTCGATCTCTCGCTGGACAATTGTGAGCCCCTGCCTGCCGTTTTCCGTGGCGGACAACTGCGACTTCACCCCGTTGAAGGAGGATACCAAGGCCGCATCGGCGGCACGGTCACCCGTCAATGGGGCGTCTGCAAGCAACGAACCCAAAGCAGTCCGCGCCTTCGCAGCCTCCTCCTCCGGCGTGGGCGGCGGCGGGGGCGGGGGGGTTGGCGGGGGCGGCGGCGGGGGCGGCGTGCAGGCGTTCACCGCCAGAAGCACCAAAATCAACACACAGAGAACCAACCATTTTTTGCGCATGTCTGCTTCCTCAAAATCGAAGGGTTTACGACAGCCAAATCGTACCATAGCCCCCGGACGGGTTACAATTTGGCCGAATGCCCGAAAAACCCGCAACGTGATGGTTGACCGCCCGCGCGAAATGCGTTGCAGAAGCCATCCCCCATCATGTACACTGTTGGCGTCTTTATTTCCATATGGCACAAGGGGCGCGTGTAGCACAGGTCCAAGGATTCACAGCACAATGAGCAGGATTCTTATTGTCGATGATGAGGTCGATTTGACTGAACTGATCAAGGCCAAGCTGACCGCAGAGGGGCATCAGGTCTTTGTCATCAACACGGGTGAAGGCGCGTTTGAATACGCCAAGCAGGTGAAGCCTGACATTTGCCTCCTCGACATCATGCTTCCGGGGGCCACCGGCTATCAAATCTGCCGGCGCATGCGCAAGGATCCTGAACTGTACCGCATGGCCATTTTGATGCTCACGGCGCTGGGTGAGGAGCCTGAGGTGGTGCATGGCTTGGAACAGGGCGCCGACGACTATCTGGTCAAGCCCTTCAAACTCGACCGGCTGATGGACAAGGTGGCCTCGCTGAACGCGCTGCTTGCCACGCTGGACAACCGGAACCGCATCTCCAATCTGCCCGGAACCGACGCCATCAAGCGTGAACTGAACCACCAACTGGCGCGCGGCACCGCGATTGCGGCGGTCTATATCGACATTGTGGGATTCGAGGGCTTTTGCAAGTCCCGCGGCGCCGACGGCCAGCGCCAGGCCATCGAGTTCTTTTCAAAAATGCTCGTGGGCCTGACCCGGTCGCTGGGCATGTATGAGTATTTTGTGGCGCACATGGGCCGCCAGCATTTTGTGCTGATGCTCAAACTGGAAGACTATGAGCGCTACTGCCAGCATCTGGCGAAAACTTTTGACGAAGAGGGGCGCAAGTTCTACACACCGCAGGAAATCAGCCAAAACTTCATCATGGCGCCCGACGCGCAGGGCCGCGACGCGCGCAGCCCGCTGATGGCGCTGTCCATCGGGGTGGCCCACACGCAGCACCGCCAGTTCAAGAGCGCCAAGAAAATGTTTGAAGTGCTTGCGCAGGTGCGGCAGAAGGCCCAGCCGAACGAGGGAAAAAGCGTGATCTTTGTTGACCGCCGCCATACTGAACGGTAAGGAGGCGGCCGGTGAGACTTCGCTGGGCGGTCACGGTTGCGCTGACAGCCGCCCTGGCCGCGGGCATGGTGGTGATTGCCCGCATGGGCGCATATCAGGCCGATCCGAACGAACTCACCAAACGGTGCGCTGACAGCCACCCCGTCTGGGTTAGTTACCAGGAGGACATCAAGGGGCAGGTGGGCGCGCAGTCTGTGGCCCTCTGGCGGGGAAGACTGGCCGAAGTGCGCCAGGAATCGGGCTCCATCTCGGTGACTTTCCAGTTGGACCCGCCATGGGTGGATTATGAAGCCGCCGTGCCGGTGCTGCTGCGCGATCCCATGGGACACGAATACCGTCAGGATGCCGTGGAGAGAGAAGGCGGCACACGGCGTTACCTCTTCCACCTGGACACCCAAACCGGCGCATCAACTTTGCCTTGGGTTGACGTCCACTTTCCCCACACGGAGCGCCGCATCGCTCTGGGTGCCGAAGGGCGTTGGACAAACACAGCGCCCCTTCCGTAGTCAGGGTTTTTTCGTCTCCGCACGAACATAGTGGTAGAGGAATCCGTCCTCAGCGCCAACAATCAATTCCTTGACCCCGTCCCGGTCGAAATCCGCCAAAGTGGGGCAGGTCGTGTGTCCGGCCAGTACGGCGCCCGTCAGGGGGCCCTCATCGCGGAACACAAACGAGCCCTTTTCCCCCACGTTCCTGAACAGGCTCATGCTCTTGCTGTTGGCCACCAGGTCAAGTTGCCCGTCTCCATCCCAATCGCACAGGATCATCTGCCGCCGGCCGCTGCCGCCGGCCCAAATGCCGTTCGCGCGAAACCAGCGCGCCTCAGTCCCGGACGAGTTGACAAAGGGCATATCTTGCCCCGAACCGAACACGGTTGCCGCGCTGCGCACCGCGTCGCGATCCGTCTTGCGGTCGCTGGAGCGGTAGAGCACCGCGCCGTCGGGACCGCGCTGGGCCAGGTCATTGATAGCATCCTTGTTCAGGTCCAGCCGAAGGGGACCACCGTTGGCGTCGAGAACGGCGTCTTTCTGATCCGCCCCTTGGAAAATGCGCCGGCCGGGGGTGAGAGTCAGTCCCGCATCAGTCTGTTTCCGTTCATACAATGCCAGAAAACCTTCATGGTCCACCGCGACAAGGTCGGCCAGTCCGTCATGATTCAGATCCGCCACGATGGGTTTGGTGCGCCATTCCACCACCAATTCCTCCGGACCCGGCGTCCACCAGAACCACGCGGGTTTCGGCGGAACGCCGTCCCAGGCGACCCGCACCGGCGCTTCGGCGGCCAATTCAGGGTGACGCGCAGTGCCCACATTGCGGAACCATACAATCTTGCCCACGATGGAATTGCAGAGGATGTCTAAGAGCCCATCACCGTCCCAGTCGGCCACGACCGGCACGGTGTAGCCCCATTTGGCCTCGGCCGGGCCCTGGATGGACAGGTTTGGCCCGGCTTGGATGCGGACGACCTCTCCCCCGGCCTTCAGGCGGACTGGCTCGGCCCATGCGGCCGGCGTGCCGCCAAGGTTCTCCAGAAATTCAATAAACCCCGCCGTGTTGCCGCAGATGAGATCGTCATCCCCATCGCCGTCCCAATCGGCCGCATCGGGTGTCACCAGCGCGCCGCACTTGACCTTGTCCGCCTGCTGGCGCAGGTAGACCGGTGCCTTCAGCACCGGCATGCCATTCTCGAAGCGGCCCGCATTCTGTACAAAGACCACTCGCCCGTCTTCCTTGCCCACTATGATGTCGGGGTCGCCGTCCCTATCCCAATCAACCACCACCACCTGCAACATTTCCAGTTCGAGATGGAGCGGTTTTCCGTCCACCTCCAACAGCCGCCCGGCCGCATACTCGGGCGCTGTGCGCGTTCCGGTGTTTTCAAAGAAAGTAATGGTGTCCAGAAACGAACCGCAGAGCAGGTCCAAATCACCGTCGCCGTCCCAGTCCACCAGATTGGGCGAGGGGGCTCCGTACACATCGACCGGCTTGCCGCCCGCCATGAGCTGCTGCGCCTCGCCGTAGACGGGAGCGGCTTCGGTGCCCGTGTTCCTCACCCAGTAGACGAAGCCGTGCAGCGGCCCGGCGGTCCACCGGCCTGTGGCGTCATAAGCATCGTCCCAGCCATACTCGCGCCAGTCACTCGCACCGATGAGCAGGTCGGTAACGCCGTCGCCGTCATAATCGGCCATGCGCCATTGGTTGTCACGGTCGGAATGGAATTTCTTGTCGAAGGGCAATTTGCGCGGCGCGGCGTAGAGCTTCCTGGTGAAATCATCATACACGACGCCCGGCTCGCACACCACGGGAAGGCCGTTGACATAGGACACGCCCACGTTGGAACGCTTCTCCCCGTCCAGCACCCGGCCCGGCTTGAATGCCCCCGACCCGTCATTCTCGAAATAGCAGAGTCCGCGCGAAGGCACGCCCGCGCTGGACACGAAAAGATCCATGTCGCCGTCACTGTCGTAGTCCATGGGCAGTGGATTGCCCCACAGCCCCCATCCCAAATCACAGGTCGCACCGGGACGGTTATAGCTTAGTTTGTGGGCCTCGGCATCCTTGTCCGCGGCATAGGCGGACAGGCACATTAAGAAGGAAAGCACGCATAGAAGCCGTTTAATCGCCATCTTTCAATCCCTACAGCTGTGCAACCGCCGGTGAAACGACCAGTTGCCCGGTTTTGAAGCGCCTCATGGAAAGACGCTTCAGGCATTTTCCGCCGGAACCTTGGAGGACCGGTTCGGGCGCGGATGGGTTTCCACATAACATTCCTTGACGTGGTCCCAGAAGACAACCTTGTCCTGACGATAGGAATCCACGGCCATCTTGATGCCCGCCATCGCGCGGTATGCGGTCTCGGCGCCCAGTACAATCCCTTCGCGCGTCCGAATCGCATTGAACCAGCTCGTGCGAATGTCGTCGCGCTCCACGGGTGTGACGACGAGTTCCTCTACGCCGTACTTTTCCTTGAACCAGTCTTTAAATTCCTTTTCCGG
>CAIUWO010000162.1 GCA_903902895.1 Candidatus Hydrogenedentota bacterium
AGATTCCTCGCGCGCGATGCGCCGCGGTCTCGCGAAGGCCCTTGGAGCCCCCTAATCGCCGTATAGGCAAGAGCCACACATGCCACCCTTGAGCCATCATGCGCCGAAGGATTCAGCGCGGGCTCAAGCTGGGGTGCCCCTTCAGGGCACGATTGGGGGACAATCGTTACCCCGGGGCGCAGCTGCCTTTCAGGCAGCATGCGGCCCGGGGCTGTAATGGAGGACGCTTTCAGCGTCCCGGGAAAACCCGCACCCGTTCCGCCAACCACCGCTGAAAGGCGGCTGCGGGGGCTTGCGGTTGGCGAAGCAGACACAGGTTTAGCGTAGCGGCAGCAGGATGTGCGGCGGCTGCGGGGCTTGCGGTTGGCGAAGCAGAGAAGACCGGAACGGCACCATAGTCCCTTGACCGCGATGAAGCTTTGTCCCAACGGGACAACCAACGACAGCCCAGGGCCGCCCGCCGCCCGCAGGGTTAGGGCGCCCCTGGGTCATAGGCATTGAACTCAGTTGCCCTGCAAGGGCACCCCAAGAAGGGCGTCTTCTTATCCGGCGAATAAGGGAGCCTTGTCCGGTTGTGTTTGCCGCAACAGAGGGATAAAATACTGACCGGTCAGTATTCCGCCAGGCTTGGTGGTGGGAAACGTGGACAAACAGCGGCGAATCATGCAAACTTCGTGGAGCATGTTCAAGACCGTCCAAGCGCGGGGTTGGTCCCGGCTTTCCATGAAATGAGGAATGAGCCATGTCGGTGCGAAGCGTGTTGAAATGGACCGTCACGGCTGCCGTGGTGGCGACCGCGGGATATGCGGGGTATCACTACTGGTGGACAGGCGGAAGCGCGCCGGACACGCAGGAAATCCAGAGCGAGGTGGTCACCGCCAAGGTTGTCCGCGGACCGCTGCGGCAGATTGTCCAGTGCACCGGCCCTATTTTTTCCAATCTGGACGTGGACATCAAGTGCCGGGCCAGCGGCGAGATCCGCGAACTTCCGGTCAACATCAGCGACCCGGTGAAGAAGGGTGATTTGCTGCTTGCGCTGGACCCCGTGGACCAGCAGCGCAACGTGGACCAGGCGACCGCCTCCGTGGCGGCGGCCAAGGCCAAGCTCGAAAGCGCCAAGGCGGCGCTGGCGGTGGCCGAGCAGACCGTGGTGGCGGACCGGATGAAGGCCGACGCGGCGCTGCAGCTGGCCCAGCACCAGGTGGCGGACAGTGCGGCGAAGGCGAAGCGCGAAGGCCAGCTGCTCGAAAAGAAGTTCTCCAGCCAGGAACTGGTGGAGACGGCGCAGACGGTGTCCGCGCTTGCCGAGCAGAACGTCACGGCGGCGCAGGCCCAGCGCGAGGCGGTGAAGGCGGCGGAACTGGGCCTCGAAGGCAAGAAACAGGACATCGCGCTGAACGCGGCCCAGCTGGACCAGGCCAAGATATCGCTGAACCTCGCCCAACTGCAGCTGAGCTACACCAAGATTGAAGCGCCCATAGAAGGGGTGATCGCGACGCGGCCCGTCCAGGTCGGCAACATCATCTCTTCGGGCATCAGCAACGTGGGCGGCGGCACGACGGTCATGACCCTGTCCGACCTCTCCCGTATTTTTTGCTACGCGACGGTGGATGAGAGCGACATCGGTTCCGTGCAGGTCGGCCAGCCCGCTGAAATCACGGCGGACTCGTTTCCGCGCAAACGGTTCACAGGCGAGGTGGTCCGCATCGCCACGACCGGCGTCAACCTGCAGAACGTCGTCACCTTTCAGGTGCGCATCGAGATTACCAGCGAAAACAAGGCGCTGCTGAAGCCGCAGATGACGACCAACGTCACCGTTGTGATCGCCGACAAGCCCGACGTGCTTCAGATCCCCGCCAACGCGGTCATCCGCAAGAAGGGCGGGGACACCGTCAAGGTCAAGGGCGACACTCCCGAGGGCGAAGAACGCACCATCGAGATTGGCATTTCGGACGGCCGCAGCACCGAGGTGGTCAGCGGGCTCAAGGAGGGGGATGAAGTCATCGAGCAGAATCCGGCGGATGAGACGCGCTGGGCGGCCGGCCAAACTCCGGCGCAAAGCAAGGCGCGCCAGCAGATGATGATGATGCGCATGGGCGGCGGCGGCGGCGCCCCGGGAGGAGGCCGGCATTGATCGAGGTTGAATCCCTTTGCAAGACCTACGACCTGGGCGGAACGATAGTTCACGCCCTGGATCATGTCAGCATGACCGTCAACGACGGGGAAATGGTGGCCATCACGGGGCCGTCCGGCAGCGGCAAGTCCACGCTCATGCACATCCTGGGCTGCCTAGACACGCCCGATTCGGGCGTTTACAGGCTGGCCGGCGAAAATGTGGCCGGCCTGTCCAGTGACCGTCTTGCTGAAATCCGCAACCGCCACATTGGCTTCGTGTTCCAGACCTTCAATCTGCTTCCACGGCTTACGGCCCTGGAAAACGTGGAGCTGCCCCTGCTCTATGCGCAGGACAAGCACGCCAATCAGAAGGCCGTTGAGGCGCTGAAAACGGTTGGGTTGTCAGACCGGATGCGGCACGGGCCGAACCAGTTGTCCGGCGGACAGCGCCAGCGGGTGGCCGTGGCGCGGGCGATTGTCACCAATCCCACCATGATTCTGGCCGATGAGCCGACGGGCAACCTGGATTCGAAGACGGGTCAGGAGATATTGGAACTGTTCCACGCGCTGAATGCGGCGGGGCACATGATTGTCGTGGTGACGCACGACCCGGATGTCGCCAAAAAGTGCGGGCGCTCGATCCGCATTTTTGACGGGCGCATCGTGGATGAATGACGGAGTAACGGCATGTATTTCTGGGTCCTGGTAAAAGTGGCGCTGTTCAGCCTGCTGGCGAACAAGCTGCGCTCGTTTCTGGCGGTGCTGGGCGTGATCATCGGCGTGGGCGCCGTGATTGCCATGCTCGGCATCGCGGCGGGCGCCCAATCACAGGTGCTCTCCACCATTTCCGCCATGGGCACCAACCTGCTCGTGGTGCGGCCCGGCCAGATGGGGTCCGGCGGCGTGCTGACCGGAACGCGGCAGAATCTGACCGTGGAGGACGCGAAGGCCATCCTGGCCGAGATACCCGAGGTGTCGCGGGTGTCCCCGGCGGTGACAGGCCGGTGCCAGCTCAAGTACATGGACAAGAACACGGGCACCACGGTGCAGGGTGTGGCCGTGCCCTACCTGCCCATCCGCAATTTTCAAGTCGAGAAAGGACGGCTCTTCACCGACGCGGAGGAAGACCGCCAGTCCCACGTCATCATTCTCGGGCCGGTAACCGCCGAGAACCTGTTCGGAAAGGAAGAGGACCCCATAGGCGCCACCATCAAGGTTAACGGCGTCAATTTCCAGGTCATCGGCGTGACCAAGGCCAAGGGCGACCAGGGCTGGTTCAATCCCGACGACTCGGGCGTCATTCCCTACACCACCGCGATGAAGCAGGTGTTCGGCCTCACCTACATCCGCGAGATTGACGTGCAGTGCCGCCAGGAAAAGGACCTCAACGCGGCGCAGGACAAAATCCTCTCGTTGATACGCCAGCGGCACCGGGTGCGCCCCGACATGCCGGACGATGTCGAAATCCGGAACCAGGCCGACCTCATCAACACGGCGTCCACGGTGACCCGCACCTTCACGATCCTGCTCGGCGCCGTGGCCAGCATCTCGCTGCTGGTCGGCGGCATCGGCATCATGAACATCATGCTGGTGACGGTCACCGAGCGCACGCGCGAGATCGGGGTGCGCAAGGCCATCGGCGCGAAAGACCGCGACATCCTGCGGCAGTTCCTTTTCGAGGCGATTTTCATGAGCGGCATCGGCGGCGTGATCGGGGTGGCCGTCGGGGTGGGGGCCGCCAAGGCCGTTTCGGCCGCCACCAGCTTCACCACGGTGCTGCACCCGCAGAGCATGGTCATGGCCATGCTCTTTGCCGTGGGCGTGGGGGTCTTTTTCGGATACTACCCCGCGCGCCGCGCCGCGATGCTGAACCCCATCGACGCGCTGCGCTACGAATAGGAAAGAACCGGGGCTTCCCCGCACGGGGCGGCATCCGGAAACATGGAAACGGGAATGGCTACAATGATGTCACGAGTCGAGGCTTGGTGTGTTGCGGGACTGCTGACGGCCGCCGTGCTGGGCGGATGCGCGTCGTTTGAGGCGTCCAAGACGCCGCCCATTCCCAAGGCATCGGCGCCCGCAGCACCCGAATCAGGCGGCAGTTCCTCGCCGCCCGCGCTGAAACAGGAGGTCGTCGCGCAGTTGCCCGCGCCGCAACCTTCCCTGGAACCGGGCAAGACGCTCAACCTGACGGTCGAGGGGGCCATCGTCCTGGCGCTGCAGAACAACCAGGACCTGTCGGTGCAGGAGGTCAACCCGGCCCTGCAGCAGACCTTCGTGTCCGAGGCGCGCTCCGTCTTTGACCCGGTGCTCGTGGGCGGTTACACCTACACGGACGACCACCTCGAAAACGATTTGCTGCTTCAGCGGACGCTCCAGCTTTCCCCCGCGGCCACGGCGAACAACCCCAGTTACTGGGAGCCCGTGGAGAACAAGACCAGCACGCACAGCAATGCGGGCCAGGCCGGTGTCACGCAGTACCTGCCCACGGGGGGCGACGTGAGCCTGACCCTCGCCAAGGGCCGCACCTCGCTGCACCGCAGCTCCTCAGACCAGACCATCGCGAACCTGGTCGACACGGAGACGGACTCGCCAAGCGTTTCGCTGCAGGTGACGCAGAGTCTGCTGCGCGGCGCGGGACTCAACGTCAACCTCGCCACCCTGCGCCAGGCCCGCATCGACCAGCGCCTCTCGGAATATGAAACGCGCGGCACCGCCGAGAATCTCGTGTCCCAGACGGAGCAGGCCTACTGGGATTACGCCCTGGCCAATTTCAAAATTGGCATCTTCGAAAACGCCCTGGACGTGGCCCAGAAACAGCTCGACCTGATCACGGAGCAGATCAACGTGGGCAGGCTGCCGGAAAGCGAGCGCTCCGCCGCCGACGCCGAGGTGGCCTCGCGGCAAAGCCTGCTGATCGACGCCCGAAGCAACCTGGCCCAGGCGCGGTTGGCGCTGCTGCGGCTGCTGAACCCCTCGCCGGACGCGCTGCGCGGCACGGAGGTCAAGATACAGTCCGAGCCGGTGATTCCGGAGATATCCCCGGACGGCGAGGAGGCCTCCATCGAACTGGCCCGCCGCCTGCGGCCCGACATGAACCAGGCCCGGCTGCTCATCGAACGGGACAAACTGGAGGTCGTCAAGACCAAGAACGGCCTGCTCCCGCAGCTGGACGTGTTCCTGCAGCTGGCCAAGGACATCAACGAAACCGAGTACGCCCGTTCCTTTGTCCTGTCGTCCCAGGACATGAAGGACACGCACTACAGCACGCAGGTGGGCGTGCAGTTCGGCTATCCCATCGGCAACCGTGCGGCCCGCGCCCGTGACCAGCGCGCCCGCCTGGCGCAACGCCAGGACCGGCTCGCCCTGGCCAACATGGCCCAGTTGGTCGAGCAGGACATCCGTTCCGCCTATGTCGAGGTCGCGCGGGCCCGCGCGCAAATCGACGCCACCGCCGCCACACGCAAGCTTCAGGAACAGACCCTGCAGGTCGAAACGGAGAAATTCCGGGTCGGCCGCTCCAACGTGCTGCTGGTGGCCCAGGCCCAGCGCGACCTGCTGACCGCGCAGATCACCGCCGTCCAATCGAGGAGCACCTATCTCAAGGCCATCGTGAACCTGTACCGGCTGGAGGGAACGCTTCTGGAACGGCGCGGCGTGAACTGCCCCGGCCGCGAACCGGTGGTGCTTGCGGACGCAGCGGTGCCGGCACCGGCGGCGGCCGCAACACCGGCCGTGGTGGAAGCCAAACCGGCCGAAGTCACCCAGTAACCATAGGGCGCTGGAGCCTGACGAATCATTTTTCTTTCTTAGCGGTGGCCCAGGTGCCGGCACGCGTTTGGGCGGGCCCATGCCCTCGAGGCGGGCTCCCAAAGGTTAAGCCGGTCTTTCTGTTCCGTCCCCGCAAGCATCTTCGCTTTCACAGGGCTGCAAGCTGCCTGTAGGTGATCACGGCCGCCGAGGGCTTTTCGCCGAGTGTCACGGTCAGGCCCTCCTCCAACAGTTCCCGGCCCGTGCGGGTTTCCTTGCCGCCGTCGAAGTTTTCCAATTCATATTTCGCCTTCGGGTCAAGGCCGTGCAGTTTGAAGGTCTTTGTGTTGTCGCCGTTTTCGGGGCGGCGGAACGCCTGCACCACGCCTGAACCGGCTTCGGGCCGGTCATATTGCCAGGCCAGCCACACGTCGTTGCCGAGGCTGTACGGGGTCAGCGGATAGAACTCGCCAAGGTAGTTCGGGCCGACCTGTTTCAATTGCGCGAACAGGCGTTCGGCCAACCGGTAATTCAGATCCGTCCGCCGCATGTCGTAGCAGAGGGTCAGGCTGGGCGACATGTTGGCGCGGAAGGCGTACGCCTCGATGTCCGGCTGGCCGTTCTGCCCGATGGCGGATTTCCCCGTCACATAGCCCGCGCCATGATAGGGAATCCACGACGCGAAGGCGAAGTGGTGGTTCTGCTGGCTGGTGGGCTCGAAGAGATGGTCGCTGCGGATCAACGGCACGGCGCGGCGCAGCGTTTCCAGATCGTCCCGGCGGCCGCCCGAGGCGCATGAGTCAATCCGCAAATCGGGGTGCCGCTGTCGCAGCGCGTCCCAGTAGGCGAGATAGCCCTGGACATAGAGGTTCTCCGTCATGCCCTGCCGCTCGGGCGTGTCCGCGCCCCGCCAGAAGGGAAGCGGGTCCATGTTGAAATCCTGGCGGTAGAGATCGATGCCCTGTTCCCGCAGCGTCCGATCCACGTGGTCAATCAGCCAGTTGCGGGCCTCGTCGTCGCCGAGGTTGAGCAGGCTGCCCGGCCCGCTGCCAAAGTTCCCGCCTTGCGGCGGCGCGGGTGTTTTCGCCTTCTTCGAGAGCAGCCATTGAGGATGTTCTTTCGCCAGCCAGGAGTCGGGATCGCCCACGCGTTCCGGCTCGAACCAGACGATGGTCTTGATGCCCCTGGCGCGGGCATGGTCGCTGACGGCCCGGAGGCCGTTGGGGAAACGCGTCCGGTCCGGTTCCCAGGTCCCCGTGTTTGGCCATTCTCCATTGCACGGATACCAGCCGGCGTCCATCCACCAGTAATCCAGCTTCATCCCCTCTTCAAGATAGCGGTCCACGAATAGTTTTTGGTTCTCTTCATTGGCCTGCGTCATTTCCTTGAACTGATGGGAACTGCAGGCCACGATCTGCGTCGGCGGCAGCGTGCCGTCTGCCGTGCGCGGCAGGTTGTGGGCAACCATCCAGCTCCGCCACAGATTCTGCGCGCGCACCGCGTCGGTTCCCTGCCAGAAAACCATCGCGATCAGGGGCGATCGAATCTCCTCGCCGGGCTTCAACGACGCGCTCAGCACTTCCTGTCCGGCGGTAATGCGCAGCCCGCGCCCCTGGTCGCGCACAAACGCGCTGGCCCATTGTCCGGGCCAGCCGACGGCGAGCAGGATGCCGCCGCCGGGCGACTGCAGGTTGTAATAGGGAAACGCGGCGTTGGTGGACCGCCCGCCGAACGGCGCAAAGCGCTGTGTCGTTCCCGGTTCAAGCGTCTTCTCCAAGGGTTGGAAACTGTCCGGGGCGCACCAGTCGCCCTTGGTGGTTCGAAGCAGGTATTCACCACCCGGTTCCCGCTCGAAGTGCGCGTCCATTGCCTGGATGTCCTTGAGCACAGGCGACGGCGCGCTGCCTTCGTTCTTGAAATGGAGCGTCCATTCCACGGCCGGGAAATCGTTGTATTCGACGGCCACGCAACGGACCTTGAGCCGCGACTGGGGATCGCTCCACGTCAGCGCGCGCTCGATTCTCGCCTGGTCGAGTTCCCGGCTGTCCGATTGGACATCCCACTGCGCCAGCAGTTCAGCGGAGGACTTGCCGTCGTAGACGAAGGAAAAGGGCAGTGCAGCCTTGGGCGAGCCCAAATGAGCCGTCGTCCACTGCCTGCCGGCGGCGAGTTCCCCGCTGGTGGGAGAGGCGGCCGTTGCGGCGGCCGCGGCGATGGTCAATGCGGCGAATGCCGAAAGAAAACGGCTGGCGATGTCTACGGGGTTCATGGCGTCTCCTGTGTTGTCATTCGTCCGGGTGACGGGACAAAGGGTTCATGTAAACATTCACTGGGGCACCCGCGCGGCAACATGCCGTCGGGCCGTTTGCCGCGCGCCGGTCCCACCGCGCCGGGCGCGCCCGCCATCGCGCACAGCAGCACTATCAAGAGCGTCATGGCCGTCCTCCTCGCGCAGCGCGTCAGCGCCGCCGCGGCCTCATGGAAATTCCATGATCCCGTCGGTCTGTGCGGCGCGGGACAGCATCCAGAATCGGGTGCCGTCCGGCTGCGTGTAGCGGCAGTGCTCCACATGCCCGTCCATGAACAGGACGTTCGCCGCCAGCGGGAGATGGTTTTCCTCCTTGGCCACGACCGCGCCGTTGTCGGTGCGCACCGTGTCCCACATCACGGCCACATCGGACGCGGCAGTGCTTCCGGCGCCGGGATTGTTGATGTCGGTCACGAGGAAGCGTTCGATGCCCTCGCGCAGCCGGTACAGCTTTACCGTCTGCCCAAGACTGGGCACCGTGACTGAGAGATCGTCGTTGCGGGTGGTGTAGTTCACGCATTCACCCGGTATGTTGTCACTCAGCTTTGCGCCGAAGGCCGCCATGTCTTCGGGCGTTGCGACATGGCGGGGTTCGACGGCGTACCCCCAGTAGACATAGGAATGGTCAACGAGGCGCACGTATCCGGTCTTTCCGGTGACGGTGTTGGGCGGGGCCGTCTGCCAACTGGGGTCCACGGGCAGTGTCTTTTGCGGTTCAGCCATCCACCGCGCGTATTCGCTGTCGGAGGGGCAAAACCCCACGGAACGGTCCGTCAGATACTCGGGGTAGACCGTCTCGGAATCGAAGAACGCATAGCACGGCAGGTCGGGCCGGTAGGGGTACATATAGGGAACGTGGCGCAACGGCCAGCTGCCCCGGCTCTCCTGGGCGTACATTTGCAGGGCAAGGCCCATTTGTTTCAGGTTGTTCGCGCAGGAGGACACGCGGGCGGCTTCGCGGGCGCGTGCCAGCGCCGGAAGCAAAATGGCGGCCAGAATGGCGATGATGGCGATCACCACCAGCAGCTCCACAAGGGTGAATCCAGACTTTCTCATGTTATTTGCTCCGCAACCACGCCACCCGTTACGGGCAGGAGACGATGCCCATAGTATACGCCTCAACCTGCAAGGACGTCCTTTCAACGGCGTCTCCTATTGGAGGTTAAAGCTCAATACCTGCACCATTCCCTTCGAGATGGGGCTATCGGTGCCGTACTTGACGTACTGCGCATGGCCGTCCATGTACAGCACGTTGCAGCCGCCGGGCACATGACTCATCATGGTGATGTACTTGGCCGACACGTCGTCCCACATGATCCATATCGCGCTCTGCGCCTTGGCGGAGGCCCCGGGGTTGTTGATGTCGGTTGTCAGGAAGCGTTCGATGCCCTCGCGCAGACGGTACACCTTGCCAAAGTTGCTGTTAAAAGGCGCCGTTTCGGTCTTTGGGCAACTCCACGCCCAGTCAATGAATTCCTTAACATCCGGGTCGGCCGTGTTGAGGTCGGCCATGGCAACCGTCTTGAGGGTCGGCCCGACGGCGGGATTGGCAAAGATCAGGGCGTCACTCAGTGCCCAGCCCCAGTACTTGTACGAGTGCGAGTCGAGCTTGCAGGGCACAATCTTGCCGCTCTGCGGGTCATTGCCCAAATACCAGTCATGCGTGTCCAGGTTGATGTCGGAAGGACACACGAGGATTTTCACGTCCGTCAGATACTCGGGATAGAGGGCCTCGCCTTGGAAGAATGCCTCAACGGGGTAGTTGGCGCTGCCGGTCATCAGTTCGCAGTTTTCCCCCGTGCGGGAGTGCGTGGGCGGGAATTTCTCGCTTCCCGACTCATTTGCGTACATCTTGAAAACGATGCCAAGCTGTTTCAGGTTGTTCTGGCACGAGGAGCGGCGCGCCGCCTCCCGCGCGCGCCCAAGCGCGGGCAGCAGTATGGCGGCCAGGATGCTGATGATGGCGATCACCACCAGCAACTCAATCAGGGTGAATCCGTCCGCGCCCCTTTTCATGTGTACTGCTTTCGTCTTCATGTTGGGCGCATCGGCTCAGTTGGGGAAGCCGATGTATTCAAGCCCAAGCGCCTGGGCGACGGGTTTGCAGCTTATAACACTGCGGCGCTGGCTTTCGGGAAGGTAGACGTTGACGCCCTTGCGCAGGGCGCTTGATTCCGCGACGGCCTTGTTGAAACCGGATGAGGCCACCCGCTGCAGCCAGGGCAGGGTCGCATTGGCAAGGGCCTGCGTGCTGGTGCGCGGAACGGCGCCCGGCATGTTGGGCACACAGTAGTGAATCACGTCGTGGACGCGGTAGGTCGGATGCTCGTGCGTGGTGGGCCTGCACGTGGCCACGCATCCGCCCTGGTCCACCGAGATGTCGATAATGACCGAGCCGGGACGCATCTCCGCGACCATGTCCTCCAGCACCAGCTGCGGCGCCCGGCAACCGGGGACGAGCACCGCGCCTATAACCGCATCAGCCCCGGCAACGGCCTTGCGAATACTCTCGGGATCGGAAAACACCGTGCTGATGCGGCCGCCGTACAGTTCGTCGATGTGCGCCAGCCTGCGGCCGTCGATGTCAAGAACCGTGACCCGCGCGCCCATGCCGCAGGCCACCCGGGCCGCGTTGATGCCCGCGCAGCCGCCCCCGATCACGGCCACAGAGGCCGGTTCGGTGCCGGAGGCGCCCGACAGCAGGATGCCGCGCCCGCCCGGTTCATGCTCCAGGTGCCTTGCGGCAATCTGCACCGCCATGCGGCCCGCGATCTCGCTCATGGGAACCAGGCAGGGCAGGTGGCCGTCATCGGTCTGAATCGTTTCCAGGGCGATCGCGTTTACGCCCGCTTCCAACAGGCGGCCGGTCAGGTCCGGAAGCGGGGCCAGATGCAGGTAGCAGAACAGGATCTGCCCCTTCTGGAGCAGGGGCACCTCCTCCATGAGGGGCTCTTTGACCTTGCAGATCAGTTCCGACTGCGCATACACGTCCCCGGCCCCGGGCACGATGCGTGCGCCGGCCGCCACGTATTCTCCGTCCGTGTAGCCGGCGCCCGCGCCGGCGCCCTGCTGGATGATCACTTCATGGCCCTGGCAAACCAGGCTGCGCACCCCCGCCGGAACCATGCCGACACGATGCTCCTGGGCCTTGATCTCTTTGGGAACGCCGATAATCATGTTTTCCTCCGATTCAACGTTGAGTGCCTATGTCCAGTCAGAGTTCATTTCCGAATCGACAGAACACCCGTGAGAAACCAGGACTCACGGTGCTTTCCGCGGTCTTCCCCGCCAACAAGATGGATGCGGTCCGCCACGCGGGCCAGACCGTAATCGATGATTCCCTTGGGCAGGGGGGTGCTGAACGAATACCTGCCCGTGGCCGTGTCGTAAACGAGCACGTCGGACACAAAGCCGTTTTCGTCCATGTGGAGCGTGGACGTTGCGGCCCCCCAGTTCGGCTTCGACACAAACCCGCCCGGCAGGATGATATAGCGGTCCTGCCAGGAAACCGCCCACGACCAATACGTCGGAAAGGGCAGGTCGGGAAGCGGCTCCCACCGGTCGAGCACCGGGTCGTAGCAGAACGCAGAAACGATGTCACCGCCGAATGCGTAGACCTTGCCGCCGCAGACCGCCGTGGCCACGCCGGTGCGGTTCGGCCCCGGCAGTGGGGCGCAGCTTTTCCATTCGGGGGTCGCAGCCGCCAGGTCTATCTTCCAGATGTGATTGTTCGGCGTCGGCGCGCCTTCTCCGGCATCCCCCGCCACCAGAAACACCGTGGAGTCCACCAGCGCCGGCTGCATGTTGGCGAGCTTTTCGGGAAGGGCAACAAACGGTTCCCATTGGAAGATCTCTCCCGCCTTGCGCAGCCTCAGCGTTTCGGCGGTATTGACTTCCTTGGCCGTCTGTCCGCCGAAAACATAGAACGCGTCCCGAAAAGACACGGCACAGGGATATCCGGCCGTCCGGGGCATGGCCGGAATCGCGCCCCACTTGTCGGTTGCGGCATCATAGGCGTAGGCGTCGGGCAGCCACAGCTTCTGGGTCTCGTCAATCCAGGTCGTGCCGCCGGCGGCGATCAGGACGCCGCCCAGCGGCCCAAAGGCCGCCCCGCCAACGGCCTTGGGCATGTCGGTTCGGCGCTGCCAGTCGATGGTCACCGGACAGGCCGTGTCCTGCGCGCCCGCGGCAAAAGCCGCCATGAGCAGGGCCAACGCCGCCGCGAAGGTGCGGCGCATGCTCATGGCACCGCGCCCATCAATGCCTCCAGCTGGTCCTCGCTCTTCACGCCCACGACCACGGAGGTGATCCCCGGCGCCTCCAGCAGCCAGCGAAGGGCATACTGCGCCGGGGGCATGCCGACATCGTGGCTTTCGTGCAGAAACGCATTGAGCTGTCCGTGCACGCCTTCCGTCATTTTCACCCACTGGGGATGCTCCTCCGCGCGGCTCCCTGCGGGGGGTGCCTGGTCCTCGCGGTATTTTCCGGTCAGCAGCCCGCCCTGAAGGGGCTGATAGGGCGTAATGGCAATGCCGTTGGTCCGGCAGAAAGGCAGGTACGCCTCCTCGCAGCCGCGCTCAAGCCAGTTGTAGAGCGGCTGGGCGATGACCGGATGGGGCCAGCTGTTGGCGTCGCAAATCCACAGCATTTGTCCGACCTGCGCGGCGTCAAAATTGGAGAAGCCCCAGTGCCGGACCTTGCCTTCCTGTATGAACTCGGCCATCATGGACACGCTCTCCTCAAGGGGCGTCTCCGGGTCGGCCTTGTGCAGTTCATAAAAGTCGACGTAGTCCGTGCGCATGCGCTTCAGGCTGGCGCAAAGCTGGTGACGGAGATGGTCTTTGCCCAGTCCCGCCCCCTGGTACGCGCCGTCGCCCACGGCGTTGCCCGCCTTGGTGGTCACGATGGCCTGTTCACGACGGCCCTCAAGCGCCACGCCGAGAATGCTTTCGGCCACGCCCCCCGGCGAGCCCAGGAAGCGCGTGTACCCCTCATAAATGTCGGCCGTGTCAATGAAGTTAATGCCGTGGTCCAGCGCCCAGTGCACCAGCTTCACGGCCTCGGCTTCCGCAACGGGCGTGCCAAAGGTCATGGTGCCCAGGCATATTGCGGAAACTTCGATCCCTGTTCCAGCCACTTGATTCTTTTTCATCTATTTTCTCCCGGGCCGCCACACCGTCAAATCGATGTCGGCAGCCTTTCCGCCAAGCAGGATGCTGGCACCATAACTTACGACCGCGCTCGTCAACACGGAGCACGGCATGAAATACGCCCAATGCAGTTTGTGGCCCGCTATCGGCACGTTCATCACCAGCAGCGTCGCCGCAAGGCCCGCGGCCGCGCCAAACAGCCAGCCCCGGAAATTCGTGCGCGTGGTCAGCACGCCGAGCACAAACAGCGCCAGGATGGGTCCGTTGAACAGCCCCAGGATCATGCAGGCCGCCTTGAGCACCTGCTCGATGCTCGACACATAGAAGGCCACGCAGGTGCCGAAGGTGCCGATCAGGGCCGTGAACATGCGCCCCAGCCTCACCTCGCTGGCGGAGGCGATCTCCCGCGGCCACAGCGGCCGGACGAAATCGTTGACCAGCACGGTCGACATCGAATGAATCCCGGCGCCGCCGCTCGCAATGGCGGCCACAAAGATGCCCGCGATGGCAAGGCCCGAGATTCCGGCGGGCAGCGCGTGGATCATGTAATGCGGCAGCAGCCGGTCCCCGTCGACGCCCTCGGCGGGAAACTGCCGGTAGTAGGCGAACAGGCCCAGCCCGACAAAGGCGAGCAGGGAAAACATGAAGACGTCAACCAGCGAGTTGAACACGGCCGCGCGCGCCATGCCCGCGTAGCTTTTCGACGCCAGCAGCCGCTGGACCGCCACCTGATCGCACCCGTAGTCCTGCATCAGGCTGAAGAAGTACGACACCGAGAAGGCCAGCGCGCACGCCTCAAAGAAGCTGACATGCCAGTTGACAAGGTGCCCGGTCGCGGCCGCCGTCCGAAATATGCCGGACACCCCGCCGTCCACGTTCCATGAAAGACTCACCGCGACCATAATCGCGCCCGAAACCAGCACGACGAACTGTATCGCGTCCGTGAGCACCACGGCTTTCAGGCCCCCGGCCACGGTGTAGAGCGTCGCTATCACACCCAGGATGAGTATGGCCAGGTACACGCTCATGCCGGTCATGATGGACAGGACCAGCGCCGGCGCGTAAATCACCGCCCCCAGCCAGCCCAGCCGCGCCAGCACAAACAGGGCGGACACCCCGTAGCGGGCCGAGGCGCCGTAACGGCGGAAGATGTACTCATACGAGGTCGTGACGTTGAGCCTTCGGTACAGCGGATAGAACATGAGGATGACGAAGGGCGCAACGACGGGACTCAGGTAGTACCCGGCAAGGATGGAGATGTCCTCCTTGACCGCCGTGCCCGGCATGCCCATGTACGAAATCGCGCTGGTCATCGACGCGAACATGCTCATGCCGACGATGATCCACGGCATGTTGCGCCCGGCAAGGAAGTAGTCGTCGGACGTCTTCTGGCGCCGCGTCAGGCCGAACCCGATGGCCATGACGGCGCCGAGATACGTTCCGAGAATGATCCAGTTCAGGGTTCCGAACGATGAGGTGCCCATTAGCTGTTTCTTAATTCTTCAACGGCCCGGCCTATGCGTCCGGCCATGTCGTCGATGAGTTCGTCGCCCATGTCGGACCACCAGGGGAAGCTGACCATGTTGTCAAAATAGCGGTCCGTTTCGGGGACGCAGGCCGTTCCCAGGCCAAGCTTGCCGAACAGCTCCGTCCGGTACAGCGGCCAGTATTGGACGATGCACTTTATGTCGTACTTCGCGAATATCAGCTTGATAAGGTCATCGCGGTGCTTGTTGAACGCGCTGCCGTCGAAGCGCGCCGACATCAGGTGGTAGACGTGCTCGCAACCTTCCGGAATCTCCTGGAAGACAAGTTCCGGCACCGGGCTCATTGCGTCCTTGAAGCGCTTTGCCTGCGCCTGCCGGGTGGTGTTGATCGCGTCGAGCCGCTTGATGAGCAGGCGTCCGACGGCGCAGTTGGGCTCGCCCATGCAGAAGTTGTGCGGCCACAGGCCCGGTGCGGGTTCGACAATATTGCCCATCGCGGGCTTCCAGTAGCATTCCCGCTCCTGTTCGAAGGGCCAGTTGCCCATCCAGCGCAGCTGGCGCACCTTGCGGCCCACCTCTTTGCTTTGCGCCGTGAGCATGCCGCCTTCACCCAGGGTAGTGATGTTCTTCTGCGAATGGAAACTGAAGCAGCCGAAATCACCGAAGGTGCCAACCCTTTTCCCCTTGTAACTCGCGCCGGGAGCCTGCGCGCAGTCCTCCACGACCACAAGGTTGTGCTTCTTGGCAAGGGCCATGACCGGGTCCATATCCACCGTCATGCCGTACAGATGAACAACCACCAGCATGCGGGTGCGGGCTGTGATGAGCGGTTCAATGGTCGCCGCCGAGACGACGCGGCTTTTGGGATCGATGTCCGCCCAGACCAGCGTGGCGCCGGTCCTGGCAAAGGGCACCGCCGACGACACGAAGGTGTGTGCGGGGATGATGACCTCATCGCCCGTTCCCAGGCCCGTCAGGATCGCCGCCGATTCCAGCGCCGCCGTCGCGTTGCACAGCGCCACGGCGTCCTCGCTCCCGATAAACTGGGCGAACTCCTGTTCAAAGGCCGCCCCCTCGGGTCCGGCCGCCAGGGTCTTGCCCTCGCGCAGGACGCGCAGCACGGCCTGCTCCTCTTCCTCGTTCAGCCGTGTTTGTATCGCCGGAAGTTCAATCATCGTACCCATGGGTTTCTCCTGTGCTGGCTAATGTAAGACCGCTTTAACTCCGCCCCAGCCTGGGGGCAGACGCGAACTTCTTTCTGTGTGTGACACGCGTATTTGATCGCATGGCGTTCATTTGCCCCGGGATGCGGCGCATCGACGATACGCGCATGCCAGGAATGCCGCAGCCAGCATGCCGACGTTTGCGGCCGGCAGTTTGTTCGGGTGGACCGGATCATAGGGGTCGCTCCCAAGATTGCGCTCAGTTTGGTCCGGGACCCCGTCGTTGTCCGAGTCCAGGTCCAGGTAGTTGGGAATGCCGTCGCCATCCGTGTCGGCAACGCGTTCGACCGCGTCCGCAAATCCGTCGCCATCGGAGTCCAAGTCGAGATAGTTGGGGGTGCCATCACCGTCGGGATCGTCCGCGCCTTCGACCACATCGGGAATGCCGTCACCGTCCATGTCATCCGTGGCGGCCGGCTTGACAAAGCGGAACAGGTCTCCCGTTCCGCCGTCCAGCACAAGGTCAAAATGGAATTGCGCGCCGGCATCGTGGGTGAGCGGCACGGATTCCGCCAGGCCGGTGTCCCTGCTCAGCCGCTGCACACGGACAGGCGCATCGCCGAAATCGAAATCGAGCCGGGTCGACTGGGCAGTCTCGGCGGCCGTGGCGGTCTCGTTGTGCAGACCGTTGGTAATCATGAAGTAGATCCCAAGGGAGTTTTCTGCCCCTCCGAAAATCCCCGCCTCAAGGTCGGCGCGCAGTGGCTTGAAGTAGCCCACCAGCAGGTCCCCCGGCAATCCGTTGTTGCAGGTGCCAAGATTCGTCGCCGTGATGCCCTTGATGTAGGGATCCCCGGTGGGGGTCCAGAGTGCCGTTCCCGTATGTTGCGCCACAAAATCGGGCGTGGAAGTCCAGGGGGAGCCCGGTATGATTCGCACGTCCGTGCTCAGCAGCCGAACCAGCGCCGGACCCAGGTTGAGGCTCTGGCGGTTCATTTCACCGCACTGGTTCAGGGCCGCCCAGTTCGGATACTGCGTCGTTTGAAAAGAGCCGTGCTGACCGTCATCGAAAAACGGGGAATCGAGATAATGGTTTGCGCTGTCATACACGTCGTTGTAAATAAACGCCGTATAATGCTTGAAACCATAGGTCCAGGCAGCAAACATGTTCACCCGCATTTGCGACTCTGAGGGCATCCAATAGCTCCCGCCCTGCTGCTGGGTATCTATGGTCGAAATCCGGAATGTCTGCCCCCAGATTCCATAGGGAATCGGGGTCGTGCCGGTCCCGTCATTCCCCTCAAGGCCAAGCGTGCGGTACATGGACATGTTCCAATACGTCTTGTAGTAGATGCAGAGCCCGTCGTACGCCCAGGGATAGGCGTCGCAGTGAACCATGTCGGGCTGGACCTCCTGCTTGTAGTACCGCATGTCGTTAATGTCGGACCGGCTGCCCTGGTTGGTGTACAGAAGCGCATTGGGCAGGCTCGGTCGGTAGGTGTTGATCCAGGCCTTGGCTTCGGCAACTTGCGCGGGATCGCTTATGTCCTGCTCGTCCTTGTAGGCCCATCCGACCAATCCCGGTATGTGGGGATCATACACATCGAGCGAAGTTCCGCCAAAAATGCTCCAAGGGTCGCCCGGTGTCACGGGCCTGCCGCCCGACAGGTCCGGCGTGGTGAACTTGGACGCAGCCCACGCCTCGTTCGCCCAGTTGTCGCTTGCTATGATTAGGGCGCCGATCTGCAGGCCGCGGTCGAGGAGGATCTGGTGGCCTTTGCTCATCGGCCATGTTTGGCCGGGCGCCAGTCTGGTGGCAAAGCGCCAGACGCCGCCCGTCACGGGCGTGCCGTTCACTCCGTCAATGCGCCAAAAGTAGACCTTGCCCTCGGCAAGCGTTCCCGGGTCGAAGGTGGTCGCGTTCTGGCGTCCCCGGTAGACAGAAGAAGCGGTGTCGGCGTTCTTGACCGTGTCATAGTCTTCGCCGAAATAGACGTCGTGGGAGGTGATGCCGGCGGCCGCGGTCCACGAAAGGTCCGTGCCTGGCTCCACCAGCGACGCCTTGTCCATCGGTGAAGGGGTTGTGGCGGTGTCGGCCAATGCGCCTGCGCAAACGCACAGGACAACCGCACACAGAACAAGCACCAGCACAGACTCAATACGCATTTGGTTCTGCATGCTCCTTCTCATCGTTCCCTTCCTTTCATCCGCACGGTTGACTCGGCGGCGGCCAAAACCCAAGTACACGCCAAATTCCTTGTGTGGCTTGCCGACAACTCAGCCAGCACGTCCATGAGGTCTCCTGGCTTGACGGATTCAGCAACCCTTCAGTTCGGACAGGCTGTTATCCAAGTGGTGACGCAACAGGTTTCGGGCAAGCTCCACATCGCGCGCGGCGATGGCTTTGGCTATGGCCTTGTGTTCCCAAACCGCATCGGACGACACCTTGCGCCAATTGGGGTTCTTTTGAACGGCCACAAGGAAATAGTCCGACAGCACCGCGTGCATGCCAGAAATCAAAGGGTTGCCCGACATTTCCAGCACCAGACTGTGAAATTCGAGCTCCGCGTTGTCGGCCTCTTCGGTTTGGCCCTGTGCCAGCGTCACCGCCTCAAAATGCTCCGCAATGCCCCGCAACCGGTCTATTTGAGCTTCCGTGGCGTTGACCACGGCCAGGCCGATGGTCCCCAGTTCCAGCGCGTAGCGCAGTTGGGCGAGTGCCTGGACACTCTCACCGCCGAGGCTGCGCGCATAGAGGGGCAGCCAGTTCTTCATCAGGTCCTGCGCGTCCGGCCGATGCATCACGAGCCCGACCCGCTGCCGGCCCTTGAGCAGGCCCAGCGCCTGGAGTTGACTGGACGCTTCGCGCGCAATCGTGCGCGACACCCCATACTCTGTGGCAATCTGGTCGACCGTCATGAACACCTCCCCTTTGGCAAGGTTGGAGTCCATGATGCGTGACCTGATTTTCTCCACCAACTCGTTGGTGAGATTCTGCGTGTTTTCTTTTCCCGAGCGCATGCCCACAATAATAGTATTTATTTTTGTAAAAAGCAACTATTATTCTTGCATTCGCATTTATTGGTCCAATAAATACTATTTATTGAAGCTGGAAGCCTGTGCGGGATGTGCGCGCGGTGCCGAAAGCCTCTGTCGTGGCCCGCCCCGAAGCAGGCCCCTCCCCCAGCATCCACGCCCATGAAAACAAAAACACGGCACCTGTTTGGGTCAACAGGTGCCGTGCGTAAAGGGTCTTTTCTTCCTAGCCGAGAACGGTGTCCCCGGCGTCCACCGGGCGCAACGCGCCGGCCACGACCGGGCGGGGGTTGTCGGCGCAGAACAGGTCAAAGCGGTGCGCCTCGCCC
>CAIUWO010000163.1 GCA_903902895.1 Candidatus Hydrogenedentota bacterium
AACCGCCACCGGCCAGGGGCAGGGGTTGAACACTTGAAAGTTCTCATCCGCGGCGGCCAGGGGCGCGTCCATGCCGCCCTCTTCACGGAAGACCCGCTGCACTTTGGCGAGCTGCTGGACGGCCAGTTCGCTCTGGAACGAGCGCAGCCCGTCGACATAGGCGGGCACCGAGCCCGCCAGATAGGGGTCGTGGTTCTGCGACACGAGCAGACCCGCCCACAGGTCGCGCAAGCGTCCGCCCAGCCGCGCCGCCACCGGTGCCGCGCCGCCGCCCGCGCAGAGGGTCTCCGCGGCCAGCAGCAGGCTCTCGCACTGGTTGGAACCGCGGGCGGTCCGCTCGTTCTCATAGCCCCAGCCGCCCTGGAAGAAGTTGTTGTTGTAGTTGGACCGGTCCAGCGGCATGCGCAGCTTTGGCGTGTCGCAGCGGCCCAGCGCCCACTCGATGTACTCGGTGAGTAGCATCTGGCGAAAGCCCCCGGCCTCCAGCCCGTGGATGGCCTCCGCATAGGGGGCGATGGACGCGCCCCAGTCCAGTCCCGGCGGCCACAGTTCCATCCACTGGAAGATCAGCGGCGCCTTGTGTGCGGCCAGTTGCGCCACCACCTCGTCATAGGGTTTCCACTGGCGCGCGCAGGACAGCAGGCCCGGATGGTTCGGAATGGTCGGAATTGTCGTGCCGTCCATGGCCTCCCACAGGATGAGGTCCTGCGGAATCGGGTCGGGCGTGCCCGAGTTCTGGAACTGGACGCTGGCGTATTTGAACCCGGCCAGTTTAAGCAGTTGGGGAAGTTGGGGGAAGAAATTCTGCTCCTCGACGATAAAGGTGTCCACGCCCCGGCCCAGGTGTTTGCGATAGGCGGCCTGGCCGAAGGTTAACTGGCGCAGTGCCGATTCATGGCCGAACACCTGCGATTCGGCCTGGCCGAAGGTGCCGCCGGGCAGTTCCATCAGTTTGCGGTCCAGCAGGTCGCGGATGACCGTGATGTAGCCGGGGTCCTCCTCCGCCAGCGCCTCGAGGAAGTAGGCGTCAAACTCATGGCAGACCCTGTTCTTGGAGTTCTTCTCCAGCCAGCGCCGCCCCTGTTCAAAGCCAAACACGGTGGAGAAATTGCGCCGGTACCACCGCCCCCGAATTTCCCCTTCCGGAAAGGTCTCGCCAATCCCGAACTGGGTCCAGTGGTTGCAGATGACTATGGCGCCCGCGGCGCCCTCCGGATTCGGCATCGTAGGGTTTCCTTCCGCCTTGGCGGCCGCGTCCAAAATCACCGCGCCGGCGGTGGCCGCCGCGCCCTGTATAAAATGACGACGGGACAGGTCCATAACACTCTCCTTTGTGGAGCCGGTTCATCTTAGTACAGACGGCGAAGCCATGCCAAGGGCACAGCCTTGGAAACGCTTGCGGTGGCCCCCAAAATGCCTGCCGCGCCCAAATTGGTGCGTCCAATATAAACTTTCTTGACATCGATTACCGTTAAGGGTAATATTACCATGTGAATGCAATGCCTCCTGCCAAAGCTATGTACCCGTAGTATGCGCATTGGCGGGGTGGCGCAACCGAACGGAGTTATCATAATGATGAAGAAAAGTACCGGTTTCACGTTGATTGAGTTGCTGGTGGTGATCGCCATCATCGGCATCCT
The DNA here is from genome assembly GCA_903902895.1 of Candidatus Hydrogenedentota bacterium. Lineage (GTDB taxonomy): Bacteria > Hydrogenedentota > Hydrogenedentia > Hydrogenedentales > CAITNO01 > CAITNO01. The sequence continues at coordinate 1,641 of CAIUWO010000163.1, forward strand.
GGCGGCCATC
>CAIUWO010000164.1 GCA_903902895.1 Candidatus Hydrogenedentota bacterium
AATCACCAATTGCATCCTCTGGGACAACATCGGATTATGGGATTCGCCCGAAATATATGGAGGGTCATATGATGGCTATTACTGTGTGACCTATTGCTGCATCAAGGGCGGGTACATGGGCCAGGGCAACATCGAAGCCGACCCGCTTTTTGTCGATGGCCCGGGCGGCAGCGTGCAACTGCGTGAGGCTTCGCCCTGTCTGGACTCGGGCGCAACCAGCAGCACGGTGATGGGCAGGGTGGTGACGGCGCCCAACACCGATCTGTTCGGACGACCGCGTCCCGCGGGCGCGGGCATCGACATGGGCGCCTATGAGGGAGCGGCATCACCGGCCGACTTTGTGACGCTGACCATTCACGTTTCCCCCGCAGGGAGCGGGCATACCCAGCCTGAGGCGGGCGCGCACACCTGCGTGCGCGGCGAAACCGCATGGGTAACAGCGCTGCCACTGGGCATGCGGTTCACGGGATGGACGGGTGACACCGCCGAGACCGCGCAGGACCTGGAGCTGGTCATGGACGCGGACAAGACGGTGACGGCCGAATTCGTTCCGAGCATCGTGTACGCCAATGCGGCGCACAGCGGTCCGGCGGACGGCCGCAGCTGGGCGACGGCCTTCGGCACGGTTCAGCAGGCGGTGGACACTGCGGCCGCCGACCCCGGCGGCGAGGTGTGGGCGGCCGAAGGCGACTACCCCGCACCGGGCAAGACGGGCCTCGTGCTGCGGCCCGGCATTTCGGTGTACGGCGGCTTTGCGGGCAACGAAAGCGCCCGCGAACAGCGCGACTGGAATGCGCACCCGACGGTTATCTTCGCAAGTCAATACATGAGCAGTGTTATCGGCGCGGATGATGCCGTGCTGGACGGGTTTGCCGTGGCGAGGGGCTACTCGGGCATGTATATCCGCAACTGCTCCCCCCGTGTGGCCAACTGCCTTTTTACGGAGAATTCCTGCGGCATCAACAACGAGGGCGGCGCGCCCACCATTGCGAACTGCGTCTTTAGGCAGAACAACAACAGGACTGGGATGTATGCCGCCGGCATGGCCAGTATTGGCGGTTCCCCGACCCTGACGAACTGTCTCTTTGCGGAGAATACGGGCCGCGCCTTGTACAACGGAAGCGCGTCTGCCACGGTCACAAACTGCACGTTCCAGAAGAACAGCGCCGGAGGCATGAGAAACGAATTCTACCCGGACGTGGAAGGCACCGTCACCGTGGCAAATTGCGCATTCATCCAGAACACGGCCGAGGGCGGCATTTACAGTGCAGGTTGGTCCCCGTTCAATGGCTGGCTGGCGGTGACCAATTCCATCTTTGTCCAGAACTCGGCCAGCCAGGGAGGCGGGGTGTGTAGCGTTGGCGTTCCGACGAACCTCACCAACTGCACGTTCACGCAGAACACCGCCACCGGATACGGCACCACCGCAGGGCGCGGCGGCGGGTATTACCAGCAGGAGGGCGCGTCGTCGATGACCAACTGCATCCTCTGGGGCAACACCGCCGCGGAGGCACCGGAGCTCTTTGTTGCCGCGGGCCCGCTGACGGCCAACTATTCCTGCGTGCCGCCGGACTTTGGCGGCGAGGGTTGCCTCTATCTTGACCCCCTCTTTGTCAACGCAGCAAGCGGCAACGTGCGGCTGCAGGCGGGTTCACCGTGCATCGACACCGGCACCGGGGTCGGCGCGCCGCCCACGGACATCACCGGAAGGCCGCGCCCGCAGGGCGCGGGCTACGACATCGGCGCCTGCGAACGGTAGGCATGCGCTGCCATGCTGCCGCTCTTGGCCCCGGAGGGGTCACACAACAATAGCCACGGGTGACCGCAGGGAACCCGTGGTAGACAGGGAAGAATATTCCCGTCCCCAACGGGGGCGAACATGGGCGGGCCGCACGCCAACGGCTTGTTCGCCCCCGTTAGGGACGCCTGCTCCGTTCCTTTTCCCGCAGGTTCCGCTTCGCTCCACCTGCGGCTATTGTTATTGCCCCCCTTTCGGGGGCAAAGCAACGCGACAGGGCAGGCGCCAGTTACGAACAGGGCTAGAGCAGTTTAAGAAATTATACCTACGCAACAGTGCCGAAAGAAGCCTTTTGTGTCGCTCGAAGTTACGGTTGATAGTGCGCCTGCGATGGCGTCCTGTAGCTCGTCCTGGGTGCGGGCCTTTGCG
>CAIUWO010000165.1 GCA_903902895.1 Candidatus Hydrogenedentota bacterium
CGGCGTCTCCGACGAGGAGGTCATCGCGGCGCTGCGCGCCGAGGTGCGCAAGCGCCAGCAGAGCATGGAGACCTACAAACAGGTGGGCCGGCAGGAGATGGTCGAGCAGCTGGAGGAGGAGATTGTCGTGCTTGAGGAGTTCCTGCCCAGGCAGTTTTCCGAAGCCGACCTGGAGGCCAAAGTGCGCGCCTACCTTGCGGAGCATCCCGAAGTGAACCACGCGGGCAAACTGACCGGCGCGATGAAAAAAGAGCTGGGCGACCTGGCCGACGGCAAGGTGCTGATGGACGTGTGCAAGCGGGTGCTGGGACAATGACATCTTGCGGCCAAAGGCCGCACAGCATCCCTTTCTTGCTCTTAATCTTGCTCTTGCTCACGATCGAACCTTACAGAGCAAGAATTAAGAATTGAAACCAAGGGGGGGCATTTCCTGTCTGTCTGACTGACTGAAGTTGCACGAAGTTGTGTTGTGCGTTGTGAACTTCTGCGAGGGAAGACAGGAAAATGAAGAGTATTGGTGCGAAAATGGCGGCAGTATTTGCCGTTGTCGTTGGCATTGCGGTATCAGCCCTTGCCGCGGACCCAGGCACGGACGGCGTTGCGGTCCGCATGCTCACCTGGAACATCCAGATGCTGCCCACGCTGCTGGACGCCTACTCGGACAGTCTGCAGAAGATGCAGAACGAGCGGCTGCCGTGGATCGTCGAGTTTCTCAGCAGGGCCGACTACGATGTGGTGTGCCTGCAGGAGGTGCTCGACCCCATCATCACCCCCCGGTTGATCGAGGGACTGAGGAAGACTTATCCCCATATTGTGGAGCCCCAGTTCGCCCCCGAGGGACGGCTGCTGAGCAGCGGGGTCATGTTTGCCGCCAGGTTCCCCATCAAACTCGTCGCTTTCGCCTGCTATAAACAGGCCGCCAGCGAGGACGCTTTGGCGTCGAAGGGCTGCACCCTGGTCGAGGGCGAGAAGGACGGCGTGAAGTTTCAGATGGCCGGCACGCATTTGCAGGCCGGCCACCAGGATGTTCGCGGCACGCAGTACGTCGAAATGGGCGAGCGCATACTCCGGCCCAACCGCCATGAAGGCATGCCCCAGTTTCTCATGGGCGACTTCAACACGGGCCGCGAAGGCGGGGACAGGGAGCGCTACGCAGCCCTGATCAGGGCCACCGGCATGTCCGACGCGCCTGTGGACGATCCCGTGCCGTACAGCGTGGACAACACCAACAGTTGGAAGCGCCACCAGGAGAACCCTGAACTGATCGATTATGTCCTGTTTAACCCCTGCGGCACCGGTTCGACCGTCAAACGCCTCACCATCCAGCGCCCACGCCATACCATGGATGACGGCCGGGTCATCGACCTGGCCGACCATTACGGCGTCATCGCCGACACGGTGGCAAAGAACTAACCCGACTGCGGCCTGCGGGTGAGCGGCGCGATTCTTTCCATGTCGCCCGCCCTTGCGGCGGGCGTATGTTGCCGCCACACGCCATGAAAGATGACCCCTTTTTGCGCGTTGCCTACTCGGCGTTCAGGCCGGAAATGACTTTCAGTCCGTTTCGAAAAGGCGTTTTGGTCTGTGACGAAATTCGGCTTATGCCTGTAATTACGGGGTGTTTTGCGAAAAACGCCCGCAGTCTCCCTTAAAAGCGCTATCAAGGAAAGTGAACATCGGTGTTCTTTCATCGGCTGATTCCGGGGTGTTCACATTTTTTTGGAAAAGTGCTATACTAGCGACAGGTGATGTGCTCCTGGGCGGTACGTGCGTAGATCTATTTGTCTGCGGGCGGTATCAGGAGAGATAAGGTTTCTAGGTAGGGAGTTTCTGTCATGCGATCGTACAAGCTGTTTTCGGCTATGGGGGCCAGGCATGCCTCGGTGACACCGCTGTTCCTGTTGGCGGTCGTCTTGTTTGCGGCGCTGTCCAGCGTTTCCGCCCATGCCCAGACCATCTACGAAAGTAATGGCGAACTGGGCGACTGGACGGTCTCGTCCGGCGCGCTGGCCATCGACACCACTGCGCTGACCATGACGTCGGGTGCGGTGGTGAATAACGGCATCGACATCGACGGTGTGGCCGTGTTCCGCTTCGCCAACCTGTCTGTCGGGTC
>CAIUWO010000166.1 GCA_903902895.1 Candidatus Hydrogenedentota bacterium
GGCACCTATCCAACCTTGGCCAATTGCACGTTCGTCGGAAACCATGCCCAATATGGCGGTGCAACGTGCTGGATTGCCAGCCCGTTTACACCTAGTGTGACAAACTGCGTTTTCAGCGCCAATCAGGCAGAGCTCGGCGGTGCGATATACTGCGACAAGGCAGTAACGATAACATACTGCACTTTCACGAAGAACACGGCTTCTTCCGGAGGAGCACTCTACCGGGCTGACCTCTTTTCCCTGTGGAGCTTGAAAAACTGCATTGTGTGGGGCGATTCTGCCCCGGAGTTCGGTGGACAGGGACTCACACCGTCAGTTACTTACTCCTGTGTGCAGGGGGGGTACAGCGGCACGGGCAACATCGACGCGGACCCGCTATTTGAGAATGCGCCAGACAGTCTGCAACTGACACCCGGCTCTCCCTGTATCGACACGGGCACGGGCACCGGCGCACCGACGATGGACATTCTTGGTGTGACACGACCGCAGGGCGCTGGAGTGGACATGGGTGCCTATGAATATGAGGGGCTCAAGGCACCCGTGGTAACAAGCCTTTACGCAACAACGGGCAACAACATGCCCACATGGAACTGGACTCCAGGCGGCCATGCAGGGAACGGCCACTATCGGACAGGGTTCACAGAAGGCATCTGGAACTTGGTTTCTGACGAGACGGTCACATCCTTCACGCCAGCGGTTCCTCTGGCGTTTGGCGAATACACACTTTACGTTCAGGAGAGTTGCCGCCTCGGAGACTGGGGGCCGTCTGGGACCTTCACGGTAACGGTCGTTCAGGATGGCACACAACCGACCGGTACAATCTTGGTCAACGGCGGGGCGGAGTTCGCCTACAATCCGGCGGTGACGTTGACACTGTCGGCGAGCGACGGGACAGGACCGGGCGTCACCGACATGCAGTTTAGCAATGACGGCACCACCTGGAGCGAGTGGGAGCCGTACGGGACCAGAAAGTCCTGGTCGACTTCGAACGGATACGGTCTCAAAACAGTCTTTGTGCACTATCGTGACACGGCGGGCAATGTTTCAGACGACCCGATCAGCGACAGCATTACGCTTGTTGAAGACGTCACTGCCCCAACAGGTTCCATAGTGGTCAATGGTGGAGCCGAAAGTACCTGCGTAAGAGCGGTAGTGCTTGCGCTGACCGCCAGTGACGGTGCCGGCTCGGGTGTAGTCTCCATGCAGTTCAGCAATGACGAAACGTTTTGGAGTGACTGGAAGCCCTATGAGGCCCAAAGCACCTGGGAGATGGCCCCGGGCGACGGGCTCAAGACGGTATTCGTGCGTTACCGTGACGCTGCGGGAAATGTGTCTTCGGACCCAATAGTCGACGGCATCCGGCTGGACACAACCACGGTAATCGTCCGTGTGGACGCATCTTCTGCAGGCCCGACGCGGGACGGCCAGTCATGGGAAACTGCCTACAAAACACTTCAGGCTGCGGTGGACGCGGCCTTTGCCGTCGGGGGGGGTGAGGTCTGGGTCAAGGTGGGCATTTACACTGCGACCACCGATCCAGTGCTGGCCATGAAAAGCGGCGTTGCGCTCTACGGTGGATTCACCGGCATCGAATCCGCCCGCGAAAAGCGGGGCTGGCCCCTCAGCCAAACCATCATTGACGGCGAGCATATGCGCAGGTGTGTTACCGGATCAGACAATGCCACGCTGGACCGGTTCATCATCAGGCACGGCAAGGCGTACACTGGCGGTGGAATGTATAATTATTTCGCTTCACCTAGGGTAACGCACTGCGTGTTCACCCAGAACGCAGCCACTGTCAGCGGTGGCGGCATGTGCAACGACGCCTGCTCACCGGTTGTATCGAACTGTGTGTTTGTGCAAAACACCTCAAGCAATCGGGGTGGCGGAATGTTCAACAATTCCTCATCTCCACTGTTGCTGAACTGCACCTTCACGCAAAACATAGCGTTGGCACCAAACTCCGCAGGTGGGGGCATCTACAACCTCTCTTCTTCGCCGACCTTGACGAACTCTATTGTGTCGGGCAATGCTGCAATGACAAGCCTGGAGGTCTATGACTCCAGTTCCTCGCCAATCGTGACATGGTCTTGTGTGAAGGGAGGATATGCGGGAACTGGAAACATCGGCGCTGACCCGCTCTTTGCGAACGCGCCGGGCAATATGCAGCTGTCGCCCGGTTCACCCTGCATGGATACAGGCACTTCCGGCGTCGCCCCGGCGGAGGACATCCTTGGCGCGCCGCGGCCGCGAGGCCCGGGCGTGGACATGGGGGCCTACGAGTACGAGTACGGGGACCTGTATCCACCCGCCGTAAACAGTGCGGTGGTTGTCACAAACAGCGCAGCGCCAACATGGACCTGGACTTCGGGCGGGGGCAAAGGCGCCGGCTATTTCCGCTGTGGCTTTGCTGAAAATGGGGTGGAACTCATCGACGATACATCTCTGAACTCCTTTACGCCCGCTTCCTCGTTGGCAGACGGCCCCCATTCCTTCTATGTGCAGGAACGCGACCATGGTGGCAATTGGGGGCCGAACGGCACCTTTACCGTCACGGTGGACGCCACCGCGCCCACGGGCGGAATCCTTATCAACTACGGCGCTTTGGCTACGGGTGCGCCGGAAATCACGCTGATGCTGTCCTGGGACGACGCCGGCGGCTCCGGCGTCACGCGCATGCGCTTCAGCGACGACGGCGCCCATTGGACTGCATGGGAACCGGTTGCCACTCTCCGCACCTACACGCTCCCAGACGGCGACGGATACAAGACCGTGCGTGTGCAGTTCCGCGACCGGGCCGGAAACGTGTCCGCCGCAACCAATGACTACATCAAACTCGACACCATGCCGCCCAGCGGGTCGGTGGTCATTAAC
>CAIUWO010000167.1 GCA_903902895.1 Candidatus Hydrogenedentota bacterium
AGCGTTACCGTGCCGAACGTGGTGTTCCAGACGCTGGCGGAGGCGAGCGCGGCGCTCATCGGCGCAAACCTGTCCGTTGGCACCGTGACGCGCCAGTGCAGTGACACCGCTGCGGCCGGTCTGGTCATCAGCCAGACACCCGAGGCGGGCGCGCCGGCAACGCGGGGCGACGCGGTGGCGCTGGTGGTGTCCACAGGCGCGTGCAATGTGACTGTTCCCGACCTGGTAGGCCAGACGGAGAGTGTGGCAGTGGCCGTGCTGGCGGCGGCCAATCTGGCCACCGGCACGGTGACACGGCAGTGCAGCAACACCGTAGCAGCCGGGCTCGTCATCAGCCAGATGCCGGCGGCGGGCCAACAGACCGTTTCAGGCAGCACGGTCGATTTGATGGTGTCCACGGGCGTGTGCAGTGTGACCGTGCCCGATGTGGCAGGCCAGACACAAACGGCGGCGGGAACCTCGCTCGGCGGCGCAAACCTTGCCTTGGGAACGGTGGCGCAGGAATGCCGCGACACTGTGGCGGCGGGCGCGGTCATCAGCCAGAACCCTGCGGCGGGCACGCAGGCACCCTTCGGCAGTACCGTGGCGCTGACGGTATCCACCGGTGCGTGCGCCGTCGAGGGCGAAGGCGAACCCGTCACCGACGTGACTGTGCCCGATGTTTCCGGGATGCCGGTTGAGCAGGCGCAGACGACACTTACCGTTGCGGGCCTGTCGGCCTCGGTGACGGAGGAAAACAGCGACACCGTTCCAGCGGGCAAGGTCATTCGCCAGGAACCCGCGTCCGGCGCCCAGGTTGCGCCGGGCACCCAGGTCAGCCTGGTCGTGTCCTCCGGTCCGGAGGACACCGGCTGCGCTGGCTGCGCCGGATGTGCCGGCGGCAAGGGTTCCTTCACGCTCGACAAGATGAAGAAATCTTTCGGCGACCTCTTCCTGGCGGGGTTGGGTCTGGGCGTGCTTTCGCTGCTGTCGCGGCGCAAGACTCCGTGACGGTTTGGGCAATTTAGAAGCTGTAACACTTTGGCTGAACTCGAATAGAATATAGCGCGCCTGAAGTGGGGCTTTGGGATGGCAACAGGCGGGTAATCACGCACCGAAGAGGAGGCACGTCATGACACAGGCACCTTTCACCAGGGTATGCATCGCAATGATGGCGCTGTCACTGCTGCTTGCGGCCGCGGCCATGGCCGACTCCTTCTCGACACCGCTCATGCAGTATGGTTACGGCTCGCTGATCGCGAACGTTGCCTACACCCCGGACGGCACCAAGTTCCTCACGGGAACCGGCGACGGCAATGCGCGGCTCTTCGACGCGGACACGGGGGCGCTCGTCCGGACCTTCTCCGGCCACAGGAGCGCTGCATACGCCGTGGCATTTTCACCGGACGGGACCAAGGCGCTTACCGGCTCCAGCGACAACACGGCGAAGTTGTGGGACGTGGCCACGGGGGCCGTCATCCACACCATGACCGGGCACAGCTCTTCCGTCAATGGCGTGGCGTTTTCCCCGGACGGGACCATGGTTCTCACCGCTTCCTCCGACAGCACGGCGAGACTGTGGGATGTCGCCACGGGCGCGCAGCTGCGCTCGTTCACCGGCCACAAGTACAACCTGCGGTCTGCCGTGTTTTCGCCGGACGGCACCAGGGTGCTCACCGGATGCAACGACAACACGGCAAAACTCTGGGACACGGCCACGGGCGAGCAACTGCGCACCTTCACCGTGAACGCCTCACCCTCATACATAAACGACGCGGTGTTTTCGCCGGATGGAACCAGGGTGCTCACCGGTTCGAACGACAAAATCGCGCGGCTGTGGGACGCAGCCACGGGTGAGGTGCTGCGCTCGTTCACAGGCCATACGGGCTATGTGTGGTCCGTTGATTTCTCAAGTGACGGAACGACGGCAATCACCTGCTCGGAAGACAATACGGTGAGACTGTGGAACGCCGCGACTGGCACGGTAATCAGAACCCTTGTCGGCCATTCGAGCACGGTTCGGTCCGCTTCGTTTTCCCCGGACGGAACCAAGTTGCTTAGCGGGGGGGGGGGCACGGTGAAAGTATGGGATCCTGCCACGGGCGCGGAACTGCGCTCCTTCGCCGGGTACGCGTGGGATTTAAAGTCAGTCGCATTCTCCCCGGACGGGACCAGGATACTCAGCGGCGGCTGGAGCAAGTCGGCGGACCTGTGGGACACGGCCACCGGCGAACTGGTTCGGACCTTCACCGGACACACGAAGGTGATACGATCCGTGGCGTTTTCCCCGGACGGGACCAAGGCGCTCACCGGGTCGGAGGATACGCAGGCGAAACTCTGGAATACGGCCACGGGGGAACTCATCCGCACCATAAGCGGCCACACGTCGCATGTGAACGCCGTCGCGTTTTCCCCGGACGGGAGCAGGATGCTCACCGGGTCGGCTGACACAAAGGCGAAACTTTGGGACACGGCCACGGGCACGCTCGTTCGCACCTTCAACGGGCACACCGGCTATGTGAACGCGGTTGCATTTTCCCCGGACGGAGCCACGATCCTCACCGGTGCGGGGGTGGGAAACAGCACAGCGGACTATACGGCAAGACTGTGGAATGCGGCAACGGGCGCGCAGATCCGCTCCCTTTCCCACACGTCCATTGTAAACGCAGCGGTGTTTTCCTCCGACGGTGCCCGGGTGCTCACCGGAGAAGGGGGGGGGCAGCCGTATCCGGGCATACCATCGATGAACACCGCCAAACTGTGGGACGCGGCGACGGGTGTGCTCATACGCACCTTCGACCTGAAGACCTCGTCCGTGTACGGCGCGGCGCTTTCTCCGGATGGCACCAAGGTGGCCACCGGGACAAACGCACTCACCGTCAAATTGTGGGACACGGCAACGGGCGCGCTTCTGCGCTCCTTTGACAACAGGAGCCAGAGCGCCAACCCGTCCGTTGCGTTTTCCGCGGACGGCAAAAGGGTGCTCAGCGGGTCGGGCGACGGTGCCGCAAGGCTCTGGCCCATTGAGGGGGGATTTGCGGACCTGACCGTGCCGGATGTCAGTGGGATGACCTTGTCCGCCGCGGAGACCGCGATCATCGGAGCCGGATTGACCATGGAGGCGGCAATAGAACAGTGCGGCAACACCGTGGCGGCCGGACTTGTGGTGAGGCAGCACCCGTATATGGGCTCCATGATCCTCCCCGGCCGTCCCGTGGTGGTGGTGGTGTCGACGGGGGACCTGTGCCCGGTGGCCGTGCCGGACCTGGCGGGCAAGACGCAGGCCGCGGCAACGAGCGCGCTGACCAGCGCCGGACTGGTTGCCGGAGACGTCACGCAGCAATGCAGCAACACCGTGGCGGCGGGCGCCGTCATCAGCCATGTCCCCGACGCCTATCAGCAGATACTCTATGGCAGTGCTGTCGCGATGGTCGTATCGACTGGGGGATGTCCCGTTACGGTGCCGAATGTGGTGAGCCAGACGCGGACCGATGCGGGTGCCACACTCACTGGCGCGGGTCTGAAGGCGGGCGCCATCACGTGGCAGTGCAGCAACACGGTCGCCTCGGGCCTGGTCATCGGCCAAAATCCAGCGGCAGACCAGCAGGCACCCTTTGGCAGTGGCGTGGCATTGACCGTGTCGAGCGGTCTGTGCAATGTGACCGTGCCCAATGTCGTAAACCAGACGCAGGCCGATGCAAACGCCGCGATCACCGCCGCAAACATGACGGCGGGCAACGTCACGCAGCAGTGCAGCAACACCGTGGCGGCAGGCAAGGTCGTCAACCAGATTCCGGCGGCGGACGAACGGGCGCCTTTTGGCAGTGCGGTGACGCTCGTGGTTTCCACAGGCCTGTGCAGCGTGACCGTGCCCAATGTGGTGGGTCAGGCGGAGGCGGCGGCGGGTACCGCGCTCACTGGCGCGGACCTGACGGCGGGCAACGTCACGCAGCAGTGCAGCAACACCGTGGCGGTCGGAAAAGTCATCGGCCAGGTCCCGCCGGCGGGTGAGCAGGTGCCTTTTGGCAGTGCGGTGACGCTCGTGGTTTCCACAGGCCTGTGCAGCGTGACCGTGCCCAATGTGGTGGGTCAGGCGGAGGCGGCGGCGGGTACCGCGCTCACTGGCGCGGACCTTGTTTCCGGAACCGTGGCGAGGCAGTGCAGCAACAGCGTTGCCGCCGGTCTTGTCATCAGCCAGAGTCCTTCAGCGGGCGCGCAGGCGCCCTTTGGCACCGCGGTGGCGCTGCTGGTGTCCACGGGCGTGTGCAATGTGGCCGTGCCCGACCTGGTGGGCCAGACGCAGGGGGGCGCGGGCACCGCGCTTACCCGGGCGGGTCTGACCATCGGCACGGTGGCCCTGGAGTGCAGCGCCAGCGTGGCGGCAGACCGGGTCATCAGCCAGAACCCGGCGCCGGGCCAGCAGGCACCATTCGGCGGCGCGGTGGCCTTGGTGGTGTCCACGGGCGTGTGCAGTGTGACCGTGCCCGATGTGGCGGGCCAGACACAGACGGCGGCGACCGCAGCCATCACCGGCGCGAGCCTTACGGTGGGGGCGGTGACACAGCAGTGCAGCGAAACCGTGGCGGCGGGCGCGGTCATCAGCCAGAACCCGGAGGCGGGCGCGCAGGCACCGTTCGGCAGTGCCGTGGCGCTGACGGTATCCACCGGAGCGTGCACCGTCGAGGGAGAAGGCGAGGGAGAAGGCGAACCTGTCACCGATGTGACCGTGCCCGATGTTTCCGGAATGCCGGTTGAGCAGGCGCAGACGACACTTGCCGTTGCGGGCCTGTCGGCCTCGGAGACGGAGGAAAGCAGCGACACCGTTCCAGTGGGCCAGGTCATTCGCCAGGAACCCGCGTTCGGAGCCCAGGTAACACCGGGCACCTTGGTCAGCCTGGTCGTATCCTCCGGTCCGGACGACGCCGGTTGCGCGGGCTGCGCCGGGTGTGCCGGTGGCAAGGGTTCCTTCACGGTCGACAAGATGAAGAAATCCTTGGGCGACCTCTTCCTGGCCGGGCTGGGTCTGGGCGTGCTTTCGCTGCTTTCGCGGCGCCGGACTCCGTGACGGCTTGGGCAATTCTGAAGTTGTAACAATTTGGCTGAACTGGAATAGAATAGTGCGCCCGAAGTGGGGGCGTTGGCACCGTAACAAAATGTGATTCGCCAAAAAAGCAGGGAGACACACCATGTCGCAGATTTGCTTCGAAAAGGGGTTCATTGCGGTTTTGGCGGTGTCGGTCCTGCTTGCGGCCGCCGCGATGGCGGCGGCGCCGGAAAGCGCGCTGTCCGCCTCCGGCAGTGCCAAGTTACTGGAGAAGGACGCCGTTTCGGTTCCCTACATTCAGTACGGCTATGGTTCGCTAACCTCAAATGCCGCCTACTCCCCCGATGGCACGAAGTTCCTCACAGGCTTCAGCGACGGAAAGGCGCGAATCTTTGATGTTGCCACGGGCGCGGTGCTGCAAGCCTTTACAGGGCACACGAGCACGGTCTCTACCGTGGCGTTTTCATCAGATGGGACCCGGGTCGTCTCCGGGTCGTGGGACCATACGGCAAAAGTTTGGAATGCGGCCACCGGCGTGGAGGTCTGCACATTTTCGGGCCACTCCAACGGCGTGCTGTCCGTGGCTCTTTCGCCGGACGGAACCATGGCGCTGACGGGCTCGCAGGACAAAACGGCGAGGCTGTGGGACGCGGCCACGGGGGCATCCATCCTCACCCTTTCCGACCACACGGGCTGGGTCGACTCGGTGGCGTTTTCGCCGGACGGGACCAAAGTGTTGACGGGCTCGCTGGACAACAAGGTGAAACTGTGGAATACGGCCACGGGCACGGCGCTTGTCACCTTCACCGGACATCTGTACGGCGTGCTGGCCGTCGCGTTTTCCCCGGACGGCGCCAAGGTGCTGACCGGGGCGGGAGACCAGACGGCTAAACTGTGGGACGCCGCCACCGGCGTTCCCTTGCGCACCTTCACCACGCCCGCCGCCGGGGTGTCAGCCGTGGCGTTTTCGCCGGACGGGACCCGGGTGCTTGCCGGAACGAAGTACAGCTCCGGCTCGTTGTACAACATGGCGCAGGTCTGGGACGCGGCCACCGGCGCGGCAATTCGCGGGTTCAACGGACACACGGAGGAACTTCACTCCGCAACCTTTTCCCCGGACGGGACCAGGGTGCTCACCGCCTCGGCGGACAAGACGGTGCGATTGTGGGACGCGGCGACCGGCACGGAACTGCGCTCCTTTGTAAAGCCCGCATCGGCAGTCCACGGCGTGGCCTTCTCCCCAATCGGCGGCCAGCTACTTACTGCCTTGGACAACGCCACGGCGAAACTGTGGAACACAAGAACGGGTGAGGAACTGCGCACTTTCACAGGACACACGGACAAGCTCAGCTCCGTGTCGTTTTCCCCGGACGGAACGAAAATGCTGACCGGTTCCTTTGACGAGTCGGTGAAAATGTGGGATGTGGCCACGGGCGGGGTGCTGCGCACCCTCAGCGGGCACACGGAATACATGGTGTCGGCGGTGTTTTCCCCCGACGGGACAAAGGTGCTCAGCGCGGCGGCGGACAAGCTGGCGAAAATGTGGGATGCGGACACGGGCGCCCAACTCATCACCTACACGGGGCACGAGAGGTCGCTGTACGCCGGTGTGTTTTCCCCGGACGGGACCCGCGTGCTCACCGGGTCGTCGGACATGACGGCAAGGCTTTGGGCCGCGGCCACCGGCGTGTACCAGCGGGCCCTCATCGGACACACGGGAGCGGTGCGCGCGGTGGCATTCTCCCCCGATGGCGCCAGGGTGCTTACCGGTTCAACGGACATGACGGCGAAACTGTGGGACGCGAACACGGGCGCCCAAATGCGCAGCTTCAACTGGCATGCGAAGGATGTGGTGGCCGTTGCGTTTTCCCCGGACGGCACCAAGGTGCTCACCGGGTCGTGGGACAAGACGGCGAAATTGTGGGATGCGGACACGGGGGCCGAACTGCGCACGTTCACCGGGCACATGCGGGAGCTGGAGTCGGTCGCGTTTTCCCCCGACGGAACCAAGGTGCTCACCGGGTCCTATGACGAAACAGCGAAACTGTGGCCTGTGTCGGGGGGAAGCCCTGATGTGCTGGTGCCCGCGGTCACGGGGCACGCGCAGGCGGCGGCGGAGGCCGCGATTGTGGGCGCCTGTTTCTCTGTGGGCGCGGAATCCCAACAGTGCAGCATGACCATTCCGGCGGGCGCGGTCATCAGCCAGAATCCGGCTGCGGGACAACAGGCGCCTTTTGGCAGCGCCGTAACACTGGTACTTTCCACGGGTCCGTGCATGGTCACCGTGCCCAATGCCGTCGGCCAGAGCCGGGCCGCCGCGGACATCGCGCTCGGCGGCGCGGACCTTGTCACCGGCACCGTGACCGAGCAGTGCAGCGGCACCGTGGCGGAGGGCATCGTCATGAGCCAGGACCCGGCGGCCGGCCAGCAGGCGATCCTTGGCAGCACCGTGGCGCTGGTCGTCTCGTCGGGGCCCTGCAAGGTGACCGTGCCCGGCGTGGTGGGCCAGACGCAGGGGGGCGCGGGCACCGCGCTTACCCGCGCTAACCTGAGCACCGGTACCGTGACCCAGCAGTGCAGCGCGGGCGTTGAGGCGGGCAGAGTCATCAGCCAGGACCCGGCGGCCGGCGCAAGGGCGCTTCTCGGCAGCGCCGTGGCGCTGGTGGTGTCAACGGGCGCGTGCAGTGTTGAGGGCGAGGGAGAGGGAGAAGGCGAACCCGCCATCGACCTAACCGTGCCCCAGGTTGTCGGTCTTGCGGTGGAGCAGGCGCAGACGACCGTGACCGGCGCGGGCCTGACGATTTCGGTGGCTGAAGAGAGCAGCGACACCGTCGCGGCCGGACTGGTTCTCCGGCAACAGCCTGCGGCAGGCATGCAAGTTGCGCCGGGCACCCAGGTCAGTCTGGTTGTGTCCTCCGGCCCGGAAGACACCGGCTGCGCGGGATGCTCGGGATGTTCCGGCGGCAAGGGCACCTTCACGCTCGACAAGGCAAAGAAGGCCTTCGGCGACCTCTTCCTGGCCGGACTGAGCCTCGTTGTTCTGTCGCTGCTGTCGAGGCATCGGACGCGCTGAAGACATCACCCTTCCAACCGTAAAAAAGAGTCGCCCCCCCCAAGGTCTGGGTCAAGACTTGGGGGGGGGGCTTTATAGCATCAGCCGACAGGGCTGCACTATTTGTTTTTGCGGGACATGACCAGCAGTGTGACCAGGCTTAATCCCATGAGGAAGAAGTCGGCCAGGGCCTTGCTTGCCCCGGACATGCTCAGTTTCTGACTGTTGCACTGCACACAGCCGCAACCGCTATCATCCGGACCGGAGGAAACGGCCATGTCCACCACGGCGCCTGCGACCGTGATGGTTCCGGAACTGGGGGCCTGCCGCAGCACCATGCCTGCGCCCACTGCATCGCTGGCCTCTTCCAGCACTTCTCCGACCAAGAGGCCGGCATTGGTCACTGTGGTGCGCGCCTGCGTGATGGGCACGCCCGTCAAATCAGGCACCCTGATATCCGCAGTCGATTCTCCTTCTCCTTCTCCTTCTCCTTCTCCTTCTCCTTCTCCTTCCGCCGGAGCGGGACCTCGGCTGACCCTGAGGTCGATGGCCGTACCCAACGCCACTTGGAGGCCTGCGGCCGGGCTTTGAGAAACAATGCTGCCCGCGGGCACACTGCCGCTCTCCACCTCTGTTTTCGGGCCCATCACAAGCCCTACACCGAGGATAACGGTCTGGGCCTGAGCCAGCTTCAGGGCGGTCACATCGGGAACGGCAACCAGTTCCACCGGTTCCCCTTCTCCCTCCGCCGGGACGGGCCCCAGACTGACTTCAAGATTCACCGGCGAACCGCTCTTCAGGGGGGTCCCCGCTGCCGGGCTTTGGGAGATAATATGCTGCGCGGGGACCGTGTCGCTGTGGGCTTCAGTGGTGGAGCCCACGGTCAATTCCGCCTCTGTAAGCGCGGCTTGGGCGACCATCAAGGGCATGAGCGCAACATCGGGCACTGTTGCCAACTCTTCCGGTTCGCCCTCCCCTTCCGCCGGGACGGGCCCCAGACTGACTTCAAGATTCACCGGCGAACCGCTCTTCAGGCGTGTGCCCGCTGCCGGGCTTTGGGAGATAATATGCTGCGCGGGGACCGTGTCG
>CAIUWO010000168.1 GCA_903902895.1 Candidatus Hydrogenedentota bacterium
GTTAATGACCACCGACCCGCTGGGCGGCATGGTGTCGAGTTTGATGTAGTCATTGGTTGCGGCGGACACGTTTCCGGCCCGGTCGCGGAACTGCACACGCACGGTCTTGTATCCGTCGCCGTCTGGGAGCGTGTAGGTGCGCAGGCCGGCGACCGGTTCCCACGGCGTCCAGTGCGCGCCGTCGTCGCTGAAGCGCATGCGCGTCGCGCCCAAACCGGCCCCGTCATTCCATGCCAGCGCCAGCAGGACCTCCGGCGTGCCCGTCGCAAGCGCACCATAATTGATCACAATGGTGCCGGCGGGTGGGGCGGTGTCAACCGCAATGGTGTGCGAACCGGACGTACTCCAGTTCCCCGAGCTGTCGCGCTCTTGGACATAAAGCGTGTGCGAACCGTCCGCCAGGGCACTTGCCGGGGTGAAGGATGTCACGGCAGTGTCGTTCAGCAAGTCCCAGACACCGTCGGTGAAGCCGCAGCGGAAATACCCCGCACCCGCGCCACCGCCCGAGGTCCATGTCCAAGTGGGTGTATTGTCGTTTGTCGAAGCGGTCGCACTTGAAACTATCGGAGCGAGATGTTCCCCAGAAGAACCAACGTATTCATAGGCGCCAAGATCATCATCGACGCCGGGTCTGATACAGGGCGAACCGGCCTGCAGATGCAGGTTGTCCGGTGCCGCGACAAACAGCGGATCGTCGCTGATGTTGCCCGTGCCGGGATAGCCGCCCTCCACGCACGAGTTGGATATCGGAATCCACCCTGCGCCACTGGCGACAGGAGTGCCACCCCATAGAATGCTGTCGTTTGCTGCAGGCAGGCAATTGACCTCTGCTGACCCGCCGTTTGTCTGAGAAATCGTTACAAACCGGGCAATGGTGGACGCGTAGAATGAGCAATGGTCCATCGAAGGATTTGCGCTGGCTATGGCCTTGCCGTAGTTGGCGCGGGCCTCTACTGAGGCATAGATTCCGCCGCCAACGGGGGCGGTGTTCCCTGAGAAGACACAACGCGACAGCGACGGTGAGCAATAGGCAGAGGCTGTGCCCCCCCAGAATCCCGGATTCCTTCCAGACGCAACGACGAGGGTCGAAATTCCGATCGCACCGCCGGAACTCTTGGCACCATTTCCAATGAAGACACAGTTGGATAACTCAGCACTGATGACGGCAGTATCGCTGGGGGAGCTGTAACTGCTGCTGGCCCAGGCATACAAGTCCACCCCGCCTCCCCGGACAGAGGCTTTATTATTGTAGAAAATGCAGTTGCTTACGCGCATCCACCTATAATTTGAAGTGGCATGGATCGCCAACCCGCCGCCGTAATCCGCCACCCCGCGCGTAATGGTGAATCCGTCCAGCTTTCCGGCACCGCCGTTGACGCAACGTCTGGCATTCTGGCCGTCGATTACCGTGACATTGGCCGTCCAGTCGCGTTGATCACGTGATGTTTCGGTCCCGGCAAAACCGCCATAGACCGAGGCGCCGTTCATATTGAGTACAGAAGTGCCGGTTGCGGTATAGGTGTCGGCCTTGACCCACACCTCCCGGGCCGGGGAGTTAGCCAGATTGACGGCGGACTGAATGTCGCGGAATGCGGTTGCCCACGACTTGCCATTCGGTGTGGCGGCCGTGGACTCAGCGTCCACCAGGAACATAATATCCATGAGAATGCTGTCGCTTATTGTTCCCAGCGACACGTTGCCGGCCGCATCACGGTACTGCACGTACACATCTTTCAGACCGCCTCCATCGGTCAGGGTCCATGACACGCTGGTCTGGTAAGGCTGCCAATCGTTCCAAGTCGTTCCGTCGTTGCTAAACCGCATCTGATCAACACCCGAGCCTATCCCGTCAAAACCCAGAAGATTCAGCGTTACGGCCGCGGTGGTGGTGCTCGCCGCGCCGCTGTTGATGCTTATGGTGCCAAGGGGCGCGGTAACATCCACGGTAATGGTGAACCAACCGGATGCGCTCCAATTGCCGGCAGTGTCGCGCTCCTGCACGTAAAGCGTGTGCGGGCCCTCCGCCAAGGGCAGGGTCGGAGTAAACGAGGTTGTCGCCGCATCCGTGACCAAGTCCCATAGGCCGTCGGTAACACCGCAGCGGTAGAATCCCGTGCCCGAGCCGCCGCCAGTGGCCCATGTCCAAGTGGGTTTGGTGTCGGTCGTTGATTCGGGCGTCCCCGTGACCAGTGGAACAAAGCGCCCATTGTACTCGTAAGCGCCCATGTCCACGCCGGCACCCTGCGGCCGCGGCACACCCACAAGGTCCGCCGTCGGGGCGCCGGCAGCGCTCCCCGCGTCTATGCACGGTGAATCCGGAAACTGTTGAAGACTCCGCTGAACATCCACAAAGCGCGGGTCCGCCTCAATATTGCCCGTGCCCGCATATCCGTCCCGGATGCAGGACCAAATCACCACCGGGATGGCATTGGAGTAGTTGGAAATCTCCGGTTCGGTCGATGGCGTGTTACCCCACAGGATGCAGTTGGTTACGATTGGCGAGGAAAAAGCGTTGCCCATAACGCCGGTGGTGACGGAGGCGTTTTGCGTAAATGTGCAGTTCGTCAGCGTCGGCGAGGAACCGTAGTTGTACATCCCGCTGCCGGAACTCGACTCATTTTGGGTAAACACGCTGTTCGTCAATGTGAACGTAGAGGAAGCGTTGTACATCCCGCCACCCTCAGAGGACTGGTTCCGGATGAATGTGGAGTCTGTTATCACCGGTGATGAGCCCTTATTATACATGCCGCCGCCAGAGGAAGACTGATTGTGATCGAAGATGCAGTTCCTCACTATTGGTGCTGACGCGTAGGTGTTACACATCCCCCCGCCGTAGGTTACCGACGCGTTCCGTGCGAAGGTGCATGCCGTCACTGTCGGCGAGGAATATGCGTTGTACATTCCGCCGCCGAAGACACGTGCGGTGTTGCCCCTGAGTATGCAGTTTGACACGGTCGGCGCAGCTGACATGTTATACATGCCGCCGCCATATTGGGCTCTTCCGCCCGTAAGGATAAACCCATCAAGCGTGGCGTCGCTGGCACCGTAGACACAGCATCGCGCATTCTCGCCGTCGATGATGGTGAAGTTCTCCGACCAGTTACGCTGGTCAAGCGCCGTTTCCATGCCGGCAAACCCGCCGTAGACTGACACGCCGGCCTCCATGGTCAGCAGCGGGTCCGTCGCGGCGGCATATCGACCCCCAGAAACCCACACCTGGCCGCCGCCGTCCGCCTGGGCGGTGTTGACCGCGGACTGGATGTCACGAAACGCCGTGGCCCAAGAACGACCGTCCCACGGTCCGGCGGCATTGTCCCCGTCCACGTACACGATGTTCACGGCAAACGCCGCCATCACCGTTTTGTTTGCGTCCATCGGCACCTCAATCATCAGTGATTGGGCACTGACGTCTCCCGTCCACCCTGCAAAAAGCATCCCCAGCGGATACGCAGTGACGACCGCGGTCTCGCCAAGCACGTAAGAATGGATCCCAGTTGCGGGAACCGTTCGCCCACCGTCTGCGGGGAACGCCTGTATGTTCAGGGAGACAATATCGCCGGGCGCGACCGCCCCTTCGTAGGCGCCAAGATCAATACCTGCCGCGGCTGGACGCACCCTGCCCTGAATGTCCGAGTCGGGGGCGTCGGTGCTCGTGCCCGCATCCACGCAGGGAGAACCCGTCCGCAGTCGCACGTTACCGTAACTGGCATCCACAAAGAGCGGGTCCATCGCGGTATTTCCCGTTCCCGGATACCCCCCCTGGACACATGAAAAGGTCACTACGGGGGTGGACGCGTCGCTATAAATCTCCGTTCCGGTCAATGACGTGTCGTTCCAAAGGATGCAGTTGGTCACCAGGGGTGCGGATGAGAGGGCGTTGTACATCCCGCCGCCTGGAAAAGCGCCCGGGGTTGTGTTAAGTGCAAATGTGCAGTTCATCACCGTTGGTGATGCGGTACTGTTGTGCATTCCGCTGCCACGGTCTGATGCGGTGTTCTGCGTGAACACGCAATTGTAAAACATCGGCGCTGCGGCACGGTTGTAAACAGCGCCGCCGTCGACAGCGGTGTTTTCTGTGAATTTGCAGTTCCTGATCGTCGGTGACGCAAGCGCGTTGGTTATTCCGCTGCCCGAACTGGAATTCCCGTGCGTCACCGTGAATCCATCCAGCGTGGCATCATCCGCGCCAAAGACACAACGGCGGGCATTCTCCCCGTTGATAGTGGACGCGTTGGCGTTCAGGTCGCGCTGGGCGCGGGCCAGTTCGGTGCCGGAAAAGCCCCCGTAGAGGGTTACGCCGCTCTTCATGACCAGCACGGGGTCGGTTGTCGCGGTATACCTTCCCCTGGCCACCCAAACCTCGCCGCTAAAGTCCGCCTGGGCTGTGTCAACGCCTGACTGGATGTCGTGGAACGCCGTGGCCCAAGTCCGTCCGTCCCACGGTCCGGCGATGTTGTTCGCATCCACATACACAATGTTTTCACAAAAAACCGCCGTCGCTGTCTTGTCTGTGTCCATCAGAACGGTGGTTGTCGGCGCTGAGGTATTGACATCCCCACCCCATCCCACAAACCGCATCCCAAGCGGGTGTACGTTTATTGTTGCGGTTTCGCCGCGTGCATAAAGATGGGTTCCTGCCGCGGCCTCCATGCGCCCACCGTATGCTGGGATTGCCTCAATGGTCAGTGTCACGACATCGCTTGGTGCCACAGCGCCTTCATAGGCGCCGATGTCGATGCCGGCACCGGCGGGGCGTGCCCGACCCAGAATGTCCTGGGCAGCCGCGCCGGTTGCGGTGCCGGCATCGACACAGGGGGAACCCGCACGCAGTTGCAGACTGCCGCCGTTGCACCCGTCCAAGAACAGCGGGTCGTCGGCGATGTTGCCGGTGCCCGCGTATCCATCCTGAACACAGGAATAGGTCACCGTGGTGCCACTGCCGGAATTGAGAGTTCCCGGCCCCGTCAGTGCTGTATTGCCCCACAGAATGCTGTTTGTCACCTTCGGCGAGGAAGAGTTGTCGTTGTACATCCCGCCGCCGGAAGAAATGGCCGCGTTCCCGGTAAACGTGCAGTTCGTGACTGTTGGCGAAGATGAGTAGTTGTACATCCCGCCGCCCTGAGTGGCGGATGTATTGCCCCTGAACACGCAGTTTGTCACTGTCGGCGAGGAGGAGATGTTTAGCATCCCCCCGCCGTAAAAGATAAGGCTCGCATTCTTCGTGAAACTGCAGCCTATTATCACCGGCGAGGAAGAATTGTTGTACATCCCACCGCCCCAGTCTGCGGTGTTGCAGGTGAAGGTACAGTTCGTCACGGTTGGCCTTGAGGCTGAGATGTTGCAAATGCCGCCACCGCGGGAGGCGGCTCTATTTTCGAAAAAAGTGCAGTCTATCAAAGCCGGTGAGGACGAGGATTCGTTGTACACTGCACCACCGTCATCACCGGCGCTGTTCTCGATGAACAGGCAGTTCCTCACTGTCGGCGAGGAGGCGTAGTTCTCCATTGCCCCCCCGTTATCGGTGACACTGTTCTTCAGGAACACGCAATTCGTTACCGCAGGGGAGCACGAATTATTGTACATTCCGCTGCCGTAGTTTGCCTTCCCATGCGTAACGGTAAACCCGTCCAGCGTGGCATTGTTCGCTCCGTAGACGCAACGGCGCGCTTCCTGTCCGTCTATGATGCATGCGTTGGCGGTCCAATCACGCTGTTCGAGCGCCGTCTCCGTGCCCGCAAACCCGCCGTAGAGTGCCACATTCACCTTCATGGTTAACAAGTGGAAGTTGGTTGCCGTGTAGGTGCCCGCCTTGGCCCAGACCTCGCCGCCGCCTGCGGCGTAGGCCGCGTCGGTGCCGGCCTGGAGGGTGGGGTAGGCCGTGGCCCAGGTTTGGCCATCAGGCGTTGCGGCCGTGGAGGCCGCATCGACGCGGTAGATGCCGGCCCCGTGGGCGGGAAGGGTTGCGCTGAGGAGGAGCGTGAGGAGTATCGGGGCCAGGCAACGGCGGGCGATATTTGACGCGTTGCGGTGATGCAGTGGCGGCGTGTTTATGGACGTTGGGAAGAATGTGAAGCTGAGGCTTTGCAGGGCATTGCGGAAACGGCGGTTTGCGGCCGTTTTTCGGTTGCCCGCGCCTCCCGTCCCGGCTTCGACCTTGCCCCTTCCTCTCATTGACGAATGCCCTTTCGCGATCAAGTCCCCAAGGCCGTAAAAATCAACAGGTTGTTCCGCATTTGCTTCGTGTAAGACAGTATATTCTGAGATGGTGAGATTTGCAATATCAATAAC
>CAIUWO010000169.1 GCA_903902895.1 Candidatus Hydrogenedentota bacterium
ATCCAGCCAACTCTCGACACCCCGCCCCGTCCGTAGTGCACAATGCCGCCGCCGCAGCGAAAAAACGCTATACGGCGTTCTCCGGACGCTTACCAATTGAACAAACGCCTACGACAGACTGTAGTCGCTTAAAAGAATCGGGGATTGTCCAATTCCCGCTGAACGGGCACAGTCTCCGCATTGGCTGTCTAATAATTCATGCCATTGGAGATGGCTAATTCCAACAGGGGCGACAGCCTATGCTGGCTATTAAACCAGGTCCGCACTCACTCTTTTACCGAGCCCAAAAGAGTGTTCAAAGTCATCTCCCATTCTTTGCCGAGCAGTATTCTATGTACTTGTGTACGGGGAACAAGTACAGCCCACATCGTTGCCAGAATAATAAGGCAATCCATCCATAATGAAGCATGTGCCGTATACCACAGTTCTAACTTCGCTTTGCACGGCATAATGTCCTCGCGGAAGCACCGCTCATGGCCTTTTGGGCTTTCTGACAGCAACTTTTCCTCGTCACGAAATACCAAAGAACCAATGCCGCTCAAGCCAGGACGGACAGAGTAGATCCTATCCTTCAATTCATCTGGCAGAAACTCGTATTGACCGCGAACGAGCGGTCTTGGCCCAATAATGCTCATATCCCCTATCAGAATGTTTATTAACTGCGGCACTTCGTTCAACTTGGTCATACGCAATATCCGCCCAACCGGCAACACACGGGGATCATTGCGTACCGTTATTAACCCCGGGCCAATGCTTGGGCTCCTCTTGAGCATGGTGGCAAACTTTATCAGACGAAATTCCCTGCCTTCCAGGCCTATGCGCGTCTGGTAGTAAAAAACTTCCCCCTCTCCTGTAAGCCTCAGGACAAGTGAGATAAGAAGTCCCGCCGGAAGAAAGGCCAATAACGCCATTCCCGACAGCAGAATATCCATGCATCGTTTCAACATGACTACATCCTTTGATCCAGATTCTTGTGTGCTTCTTTGTGAGACAGTTCCGGCAGCATCTCATTGAACAATGCCACAATCTCTTCTTTCCCCCACATAGAACGACCCTTTAGAGCTGCTATTTCTGCCAAAAAACGTTCTGGCCTGTTGTCGCCCTTCACAAGGACATTCTTTATGATACCGACATTCTTAAACTGTTCCATGTCTAGCGTTTCGTGAGCGGTGAAGAATTCTTCAACATCCTTTTCTCCCGTCGTGTCAGAATCAAAGAAGTAGCAGGGCCATTTCCGTTGCGGCTCAAGTTCAACCACAAGCGCACGGGCCTCGTCTTCAGTCGCACACACATGAGGCTCGTACCCGAGCGCTTGCAGATACCGCACTGCAATGTCCGCAAAGGTTGTCAGGTCCAGTTCCTCGCTAAGTTTCGGAAAAAAGATGTCCCGGTTCGCCCCCAATAGGCAGGACATCATACATAATTCTCCAGACTCCTTTGCCGTGACAAAATAACGTCTTATGTCGCGCGGCGCCGATAACGGTTGCCGTTTTAGAATGCGCTGATTAAACCCATGCGGGAGGCTTCCGTCGGAAAAGGCTACGTTGGCAAACCGGGCAGTTGAGACGCATATCTCCTCACTCGCCCGCATCAAAAACAACTCCATTATTCTCTTGGAGGCCCCCATAAGGTTAACGGGGTTGGCTGCTTTGTCGGTTGATACGCAAAAGTACTTTCTTATGCCAGCCCCTTGGCCCAGGCGCAGGGTTTTTTCGGTATTTAGCACGTTCACGTCAATCATCCGCATGAGAGTGAAGGGGTCCCGTTCACTGCGAACATGTTTGAGCGCGGACAGGTTCAGGACATAGTCGTAATGACCTACGGACTCCATGAAAAGAGCAAACTCAGGCGAGCCACAATCGAGTGCGAAGGTCTGAAAATCCCCGTCGATATAGCCCATGGAACTCCGGATATCGCGCACCAGTTCGACAAGATTGTTCTCACTGATGTCCACAACGTGCAGAACTTTCGGATTTCTTCGGAAGAGTTCCTTAACTACGGCCTGACCTATGGAACCCGCACCGCCAATAACCAAAAAGGTACTACCTGGGATTATCGACATCAACTCCTGTTCGGAAGACTGAATATCCTCCGTGAAAAGTTCTTTTTTTCTCCCGATAAGACTCAGAGCATCAAGCATGGACCGTTTCCTGCAATGTACCGGCACATTTCATTACAAAGTAGCCTTTTCCAACACGGAGGCTACCACATCGGCATAGTAGTTCATTGTCTCAGAAGTCAATGTTGGGTGGACCACAAACATGAGGGTCGTGTCACCCAATTCTTTGGCAGTAGATAACCTTTGCGCAGGCCGAAGTCCGTTCTTTTCAAAAGCCTTTTCCATATAGACCTCACTGCAACTTCCGCCCGTACAGGGAACGCCAAGCAGCGCGATTTCATCCCGAACCCGGTCGCGCGTCCAGTCGTTTCGTAATTCTTCTTGCCTCACATAACAATAGAACTTATAGTAACTGTGACCGATATCAGACTTGGGTTCCGGAATACGCAGACATGCAAACCGTGACAGTCGTTCCTTCAGGATAGATGCGTTACGTCTGCGAATACTAAGCCAGTAGGGAAGTTTTCTCAATTGGATACGGCCAATGGCTGATTGCATCTCAGTAAGTCGCCAGTTTGTCCCAAAATCCTCATGCAACCAGCGGAACCCGCACGGATGTTCACGGTGGTACACAGCATCGTAACTCTTGCCGTGGTCTTTATACGCCCACATCGCAGCCCACACCGCCTCATCATCTGTGGTGACCATCCCTCCCTCTCCGCCGGTGGAAATAATCTTATCTTGGCAGAAGGACCACGCGTTCACATGCCCAATTGACCCAACGGATGTCCCTTTGTACTGAGCTCCGTGCGCCTGCGCGCAGTCCTCTACTACTTTTAGACTGTAGCGCTGCGCTAACGACATAATGGCATCCATATCGCATGGCCACCCTCCCAAATGTACGGGTATAACGGCCCTAGTCTTTTCCGTCAGCACTGCCTCGATGGTATCGGCCGTTATGTTTCCCGAATCCCTGTCTACATCGGCAAATACAGGAATCAGGCCCCGTGTTATACACGCGCTGGACGTGGCAAGGAAGGTGCGAGGTGTCGTTATAACCTCGGCACCGTATTGGAGACCAA
>CAIUWO010000170.1 GCA_903902895.1 Candidatus Hydrogenedentota bacterium
ATGGATTCTGTGCGGTCCCCGGCGCATGAGGAGCGGCAACCATGCGCGTGTTACGTTCCTTGCCGTCGCACGGGACCGGACCTGCTCGACGGTGCCACGTGCGGGCACAGGTTACCATCCTCTCGGGCCACCCCCTCCTTCCAAAAGGGGGCTCCGGCCGGGTCCGGTCCGGGTTGTCCGTTACGGTCTGGATATACCGGTTCGCGCGTTTCCTTAAGCCGCATCACCGTGGAGGGGTGGCCCGAAGCGAGCCACCTGCTCCGGTCCGCACCAGCTCTCACCACCCCTTCGTGCAGCCTTACTCTTATTCACTGCGATTCGATTTTCGAACTTTTCTTGAAAACCGGCGACTTCGGTCTTGCGAGTTCGAGTCCCGCACCCTCCGCCGTCTTTTTTCCTTTGTTTGCCACGGTCATTGGACCGTGGGGGCCAGGTCACCGGACTTTCACGCATTCCCTCCCCATGGGCATGCTTCCCCTGGGCTCGCCAATCTCCATGGGTTTCACAAAAGACAAAGCGCCCCGGCCGGCGCGATGCCGACCGGGGCGGAATGGGAGAGGTGCGCGCCTTATGGCAGGGCCAGCCTGATGTAATCGTTGACCACCGCAGAGTAGTTGCCCGCCCGGTTAAGATACTGCACCCGCACCGAGTTGTAGCCGTTCGGCCCGGGCAGTGTGTAGGCGCGCGTTGCCGACACCGGCTCCCAGGCCGACCACGCGTACCCGTTGTCGCTGAAGCGCATGCGCGTCACACCGGCCCCGGCGTCGGCCCAGGTCAATCCCAGCGTGACGGAGGCGCTGGTCGTGAGCGCCGCGCCGTCGTTGATGATGATGGTCCCGGTCGGCGGCGTGGCCGCGAGCCGGATGTAGTCGCTGAACACACTGGAGCGGTTTGCCCCCCGGTCAAGATACTGCACCCGCACCGTTTTATATCCGTCCGCACCCGGCAGCGTGTGGGCAATCTTGGCCTGGAGCGGTTCCCAGGCCGACCACGTGGTGCCGTTGTCGCTGAAACGCATGCGCACCACCCCGCTGGACCAGGTCAACGTCAGGGTCGCCTGTGCGCGTTTCGTTGTGGCAGCGTTGCTGTTGATGACGATGCTGCCCGTGATGGGTTCGGGGCCTTTCGAGACATCCAGGGCCACGGCACTCCCAAACGGCACCTCTTCGCCCGCCGAAGGGGTCTGCCGGATAACATTGCCCGAGGTCACTGTGCAGCTGTACTCTTCGGTGACCGTGCCTACAATGAGATTCTCGCCAATGAGCGTGGTGCTTGCCGCCGTCTGCGCCAGGCCAACCACGTCGGGCACGGTCACACTGCACAGGCCCGATGAGACCACCAGGTCCACCGCGCTGCCAAACAGCGCCGACCCAAGGGCTGCCGGATTCTGACTAATCACGCTGCCCGAGGCCACCGTGTTGCTGCACTCGGTTGTGACGCTGCCCACCGTCAGGTCCGCCGCCACAAGCGCGGTCTCCGCCGCCGCCTGCGCCAGGCCCACCACGTCGGGCACGGTCACACTGCACAGGCCCGATGAGACCAC
>CAIUWO010000171.1 GCA_903902895.1 Candidatus Hydrogenedentota bacterium
AGGCGTCGGGGATCTTTTTGGGGTCAAGGTTAATATTATACTGTCGCATTTTAGCCTGTGTCCTTCTTAGTGGTTGACAGTGCCACCCCGGCGCGGCCGGGAGCCGGTGGAAATTCCCGGCATTTTAGATCAAAGGGGGAGTCAAAACCAAAACCGGCGCGCACGTGGCGCGGTCAATCGGGTCTGTGCTATCGTTTGTTGCTTCGATTTGCGGGTCCGTAGCCCGTATGTTGTACTGTAGGTCTGCAATTATGCATAATTTAAGGATGTTGATCATGAAGAAACGCGGATTCACCCTCATCGAGTTGCTGGTGGTTATCGCGATCATCGGCATTTTGGCGGCGATCCTGCTGCCGGCACTGGCGCGGGCCCGTGAGGCGGCACGCCGCGCCTCCTGCCAGAACAACCTGAAGCAGTGGGGTTTGGTCTTCAAAATGTACAGCGGCGAATCGGGGGGCTCCAAGTTTCCCCCGGTCACCATGGTCACCGACTTCACGGTGGACTGCACCGTTGCGGACTATCCCCTGACCGGCAAGAAGGGGGTGCTGGCGGCGGGTCCGCAGATTTCGGCCATGTATCCCGAATACATGACGGACCCGAAGATTTTGATCTGCCCGTCCGATGCCAACGCGAAGGCCGACGATGTGCTCAACCCGATCACCAAGGTGACGGATATCAACCGGCCCTGCCAGCAGCCGAACCGGGGCATGCAGCTGGCCGACGCCAGTTACCTGTACCTGGGCTGGCTGTTTGACAAGGCCGGCACTTCTGACGCGCAGGTGAACATGGCCACCGTGCCCATCCCGGGCCTGAACGTCACCGGAAACGGCCCGGACCAGGTGGTGTCCACCATCCTGAATGTCGCGATGCCGTTCATTTTGAGCCGCGATGGAAGCCGGGCCGACGGCGATGTGAACCTGAACGACGCCACACCGCCCAAGCCCGCGCTGGGCAACGGCGGCGGGTCAGTGGTGTACCGGCTGCGCGAGGGCATCGAGCGCTTCCTGATCACCGACATCAACAATGCCGCCGCCTCGTCGAGGGCCCAAAGCGAAATCTGGATCATGGGCGACATGATCGGCATCGATTCGGGACTCTTCAATCACATTCCCGGTGGATCAAACATGTTGTACATGGATGGTCACGTGGAATTTCAGCGCTATGAAAAACTCGGCCCCGCACCGGTCAACATGGGGGTGGGCAACTGCGTAATGGCGCTGCAAACGGTGAAAAATGAGATAATGCAGATGTGACGCGGCGATTTTAAACAAGAAAACTCTTGCTATAATTCCCGCGTCGGCTTTATAATGGCAACCATGCTCCAGGGGCTGTCTCCCTTGGGGCGTTGTGCTTATCCCTTCATTTGGGCATGGGCCGCAGGGCCCGCGAACTAACGTAGAAAAGGAGTCAAGGTTATGCGACGAAAGGGCTTCACACTTATCGAACTGCTGGTTGTTATCGCGATCATCGGCATCCTGGCGGCGATCCTGCTGCCGGCGCTTGCCCGCGCCCGCGAAGCGGCCCGCCGTTCCTCCTGCCAGAACAATCTGAAGCAGTGGGGCATTGTTTACAAGATGTACTCAAACGAGGCCAAGGGCGGATTCCCGCCGCTGCAGGTCGTCCGTGACCGTCGTCAGTGGGGCGAGGATGTCAAGACGGACGTGGCGGTAGGTCCGGCCGTGAGCGCCCTCTACCCTGAATACCTGACCGATGCGAAAATCATCGAGTGCCCGTCCGATGCGGAATACGCGTCCGAAGCGGCCAAGTTCACCTTCAGCAGCTCGAACGGCCCCGCGAACGGCTCCGCCGTTATTGGCAGTTCCCGCCTGTCCTACGACCCCGCAGTCGTTGACAACAGCTACGCCTATTTGGGGTGGGTGTTCGACTTGACGAAGAAGACGGCCCCGGCCAGCGCGTTCATGGCACTGAATGCCATAGGGCAGGGCATTGATCCCGGAACGCCGGTTCCGATCCAGGTTGGCGGCGCGCTGGACGGCATGATCCTGGCGAACCCCAATGGCATCGGCGCGTTTACCGGTGTTGGCGACCCCTATGACGCGGCAAAAATGATCGACGTTGACGCCCCGCTCAAAGGCACCTCCTGGGAAGGCTACGGCAATGGCGGCGGCAACACGATCTACCGTTTGCGCGAAGGCATTGAGCGCTTCCTGATCACCGACATCAACAACGCCGGCAGCGCCAACGTGGCGCAGTCCAGCGTCTGGGTCATGTTCGACACGATGGGCGCCGGTGCGGCGGGCGCGCTGTTCAACCACATTCCGGGCGGCTGCAACGTGCTCTACATGGACGGCCACGTTGAGTTCATCAAGTACGTTGGCATCTCCAACATGACGGCCCTGGCCGGCCCGCAGGGCGAAGCCATGATGGCCGCCTGCACGGCGCCGATGCTGCCGACGGTCGCGAACCTGATTGGCGCCCTGACCAAGTAGTCTCCGCGACAGCCGAAAGAAAACCGATTGTTTCGCCGCCCCCCGCGGATTCGCGGGGGGCGGCTCTTGTTTTGCGATGGTGGGGGCGTCGGACAATGCGCGCCGATGGCGCAACCGGTCTCCCGGTTCGTGGCACTCTCAGACCACGCCGCAGCGCAGTGAACATAGTAACGGCGGCAGTTTTATGCGGTCCAACTGCCGTTCCCGGTTCATGCAGAATAGTTGCGTTTCAAAAGTGCTTGTCTCGCACTTTCAGTGCTTGGATTTCATCGGGTTCCAATTCTCCGGGGCGTTGCCCCGGGCTGATGCCTTCTGCGCCTTTGGCGCGCAAGACAGCCCGGCCATGGGTGATTGGAAGGCCTAAAGCCCCACCGCGCTGAAGGGGTATAAGGCTACTGCCCACTTCGCCGAGGACGCGCAAGGATGCAGTCCCCCGCGCCGAAGGCGCATAAGGATATAGCCTGGGGCAACGCCCCAGGAAAAGGTTGCCGCGATTTCAAAGCACTGAAAGGGCGGAACAGGCCTTTGCGCTTGAAGTTAGGTGTCCGTCCCCTTGCAGCCTCCCCCCTGCGCCAAAATCAGCGCGGCCGCCGCGGGTCTTTGTTGACGGGAGATGCTTCATTTGCCAAAAATGTCCTTATTGCGGAACTCTTTGGCCTGCCGGGGGATATAGTGGGTTGGAGTGGTACTGTGTCCCAGGGGCATTTGTGCCCCAGCGCCACGGTGGCCTACAATGCCGAGCCGATGCTGACCCTTATATCGCAGCGTTTACGGGCAATGATCGCCCTGTGCGCGGCGGCGACTTTCGCCGGCGCGGCGGCGGCGGCATATCCGCCCCCCGTGGTGGAACTCAGCCCGGAACACCCCTTCTTTGTCTTTGCCGACACGGCCCCGGCCGGGGCGGGTCCGGGCGCCTATGCGGCGGCCGTGGCCCAGCACTGGGCAAGCCTGCCCGAGCCGCTGCGCCCCTACAGCGCCATGGGCCTGCTGCTGCGTCCGGAGGACATGGCGGGCGTGCTCACGCCGCTGCAGCAGGCGGCCGTGCCGGTGGTGGTGCGGGTCGCCGACACAGCCTCGGGGGTGCGCTGGCCGCTGCGCGAGATTGAGGCGATGGTGGGCGCCTTCACCACGGTGCGCGGCATGGAGGCGCTTGGATTCACTTTCGACGACTACGACCCCGACACGGCGGACGACGCGGGCCTGCAGCCGCGCACGCGCTGGCTGATGCAGGTGATGGAGCTGTCGGCGGGCTACGGGCGGGTGTTGCTGCTGCCGCTGGACGGCATCGCGGCGGCGCGGCTCGGCGCGAATGCGAACACGGCGCCGCTGTATGCGAAGATGCGCGAATGCAGGGACCATGTCGCGCCGGTGTGCCTGCAGCGCGGCGGGCAGACGCTGCCGGGCACGGCGGCGCTGATGGGCATGTGGCTGGAGGGCGCGGCGACGAACTGGGGCGTGGCCCCGGACGCGCGCTGGTACCGGGAGGCGCGCTTCCTGGAGCCGGGTGTTTTTGGCGGCGGCGCCGACCCCGCGCGCATGCCTTCGGGGCTGTACCGCGCGATGATCCTGAACGGCGCCATGACCGGGGCGACGGTCTACCAGTTTCCCTGGGACCCCGACCTTTGGTTCGGCGCGAACACACCGGCGTGGTCGGGGGCCATCCTGCCGACACTGGAGCAAATCGTGGAGGGCGGCTTCATTGCCCGGCGCGATTTTGCGGCCAAGCGCGCCGTGGTGGGCCTGCAGCTCGCCCCGGCGGCGACGCCCCTCGATTTTGCGGCCAACCTGCGCGAGATCGACGGTGTCTGCAATGCGGGCCTGCTCCTGCACGGCGCCTACGGCATGGAGCGCCCCGCACAGGTGCCTGAACTGATCCCCAACCGGGGCGACCGCTACTGGGTGCCCATCCTGCCGGCGCACGCCGCGCCGGGCGCCCTGAGCGGGTTTGCCGAGGTGGTGCGCGCGGGCCAGTTTTCGGCCGCAGCGCAGTGGGACGAGGCGCTGTCGCGCAGGCATCCGCCCGAGGCGGGCAACGCGGCCTTTGTCACGCGCGTCGGGCGGGGCGTGTTTGTGATGAACACCCGCGAGAACGTGGCCGAGCCGCAGGCGTTCACGCTGCCCGACCTGCCCGCGCCGGTGCGGGCGATCACGGCGCGGCGCGAGGGCTCCGGGGTGACCGTGGCGTGGCCCTTCCGTGAAAGCGACGTGTCGTACAACGTCTGGCGGCGCGTGCCGCCGGAGACGCACTTTGCGCTGGTGGCCAGGGGGCTCGACCAGCGCCAGTTCACCGACGCGCCGCCGCTCAACGCCGAGTCGCTGGCCTATTCGGTGACCGCGCTGACCGGCGAGAAGGAGCCGTTGTCCGGGACGGTCGGCCACGCCGAAAGCCTCGTGTTCAGCTCCGTGGAAAGCCGCATCGCCGAGGAGGCGCAGGTGACGCCCGTGCTGGCGCAGGCGCAGAGCACGGCCCTGCCCGGTTTCGGCGACGAGGCCGCCCGCATCCACCCGCCACTGCCGCCGCTGCGCGACGCGCAGGGCGGCGCCGCCCCGTGGTGGCCCTTCTACGGCGGGCTCGACGACGGCCAGCGGGCGGTCGCCCAGGAGGTGGTGGCGCGCCTCGAGGCGATGGACGCGGCGTTTGCGGCCGCCGACCTCGAAGGGGTCATGTCGGTTTATGCGCCCGCCTATGAGGACGCCCAGGGATGGGATTCCGACTATGCGCGCCGCGCGTGGCAGTGGTTTTTCGAACACTGCCGCGGCCCGCGCATGCACCGCCAAATCCGGCGCTGGGATTTTTCCGGCTACGGCCCGGAGAACATGGTCAGCGTGCTGCTCTATTGCCGCTTCACCGGCGCGCCCCTGTCCGACCCATCGGGCCGGCGGGCCGCCGGTCCGGACAGCCTGCCGCGCGAGGAGCCCGGCGAGGTGTGGTTCACCTTTATGCAGGCCGACGGCGCCTGGCGCATCCTGCGCACCCAGCCGG
>CAIUWO010000172.1 GCA_903902895.1 Candidatus Hydrogenedentota bacterium
CGGCCGATGGAGGGGGTGCGCGAACTGCGCCGCTGCGTGCGCGAACTGGGCTTCCGGGGCCTGCGCATGCTGCCTTGGCTGTGGAATCTGCCTCCCAACGACCGCCGCTACTATCCGCTCTACGCCGAGTGCGTGCAATTGGGCGTTCCCGCCTGTTTCCAGGTGGGCCACACGGGTCCCATGTGCCCGTCCGAACCGGGCCGGCCCATTCCGTACATCGACGAGGTGGCGCTCGACTTCCCCGAACTCACCATCGTCGGCGGCCACATCGGCTATCCCTGGACGGTCGAGATGATCGCGCTGGCCACCAAATACCCCAATGTGTACATCGACACCTCGGCCTACAAGGTGAAGCGCTATCCGGCCGAACTGGTCGAGTACATGCGCAAACACGGCCGGAAAAAGGTGCTCTTCGGGTCCAACTTCCCGATGCTCACCGCCAACGCCTGCCTCGAGGGTTTCGAAACGCTGGGCCTCGACGAGGAGGCCGCCCGCCTGTTCCTGTGCGACAACGCCAAACGGGTATATGGGCTGGACTGAACTGAACAAACAGGTAGAAAGAACCCCACCCTGCCCTCCCCTTGCCAAGGGGAGGGAGAAGGCTGTGGCAGTGGGCAACTTTCTCAGCCGCGAAGCGAAGGAGTATTGACGATGCGCAAAGGAATGATTGCCGCGGCCGCCATACTGCTGCTGGCTTCGGGTGTGCTTGCCGACGAGCGGACAACGACACGCCCGGCCGACACGGGACAGGCGCTGGTGAATCCGCAGATGGGATGGAAGCTGAACTTCTATTCCAACATCCTCGCGAATTACGGCTCCAAGCTCGCCCCTTCCGACACGCTGGACGATTTCCCCGGTCTGTCCACGATTTATCTGCGCCTGCCCTGGGGCTATATCGAGCCGCAGGAGGGCGTGTTTGACTGGTCCGTCGTGGACGCCCCGGCGCAGCGCTGGATCGACAAGGGCCTGCAGGTGGCCTTTTGCTTCTCCTGCAGCGAGTCGTGGATGCGCTGGGCCACGCCGAAGTGGGTGGCCGACGCGGGGGCCAAGGGGTTCAATTTCACCGTCGGCAAGGGTGTGGATGAGAATGGGCCCTTCTGGGAGCCCGACTACAACGACCCGGTGTTCCTGGACAAACTGGACAAATTTCTCGCCGCCGCGGCGGCGCGCTATGACGGCAACCCGAGCGTGGCCTTTGTCGACGTGGGCTCCTTCGGTGTCTGGGGCGAGGGGCACACCTTTGCCAGCACAAAGATCACGTATTCGGCGGATACGGTGAAGAAACACATCGACCTGCACGCCAAACACTTTGCAAGAACGCTGCTTGCCGCGAACGATGACTATGGATTTCAGGGCAGGGAAACCATCGATTACGCGCTTTCCAAAGGCTTGACGCTTCGCGACAACAGCATCCTGGTGCAGCCGCCGCCCAATTCCTGGTTCAACGCGGCCATGGCACAGCCCTTCTGGCCCCGGGTTCCGGTCATCTTGGAACACGAGCACTGGCAGGGTTCCATCGCGCGCGGCGCGTGGAATCAGGACCTGTTTGTCCAGGCCATCGAGGAGTACCACGCCAGCTACATGTGCATCCACTGGTTTCCCCGCGAGTTCCTCGAAAAGGAACGCCCGCTGATTGACCGGGTCAACCTGCGCCTGGGCTACCGCATCCAACTGCGCGAGGCGTCCTGGCCGGTGCGGGCCACACTGGCCGACAGGCCGCAATTTGCCTCGCACTGGGCCAATGCGGGCGTGGCACCCTGCTATCCGGGCGGCTTCGCCGCGTTCACGCTCAAGGACACCAAGGGCGGCATCGTCGCCGTCTTCGTCAATGACAGTTTCGACGTCCGCACGCTGGCTGTGGCCGCGCCCGGCGCGGCGCCGGAGCAGGAGACGTGTTCGGCCCACGGTTTCGCGCCCAACATGCCTGCTGGAACCTTCGACCTGTTCGTGTCAGTGGGCCGCCGCGACGGCACCCCCGTCATCGCCCTGCCGCTTCCCGACGACGACGGCCACCGCCGGTATCGCCTTGGAACAATGGAAGTTCTCCCCGCCCCCTGACCCAAATGCCGGGCGGGTTTGGGTTGAAAGCCACCCACGCATCGGTCATACTGCCCGCCAGCATCAACCTGAGGAACGTTCCATGATTCCGCCCCCCCTGTCTCCGACTGCCACCTTGACGCGACGGCTCTGCCTGTGCTCCCTCCTGGCCATCGCCTCCGCGTGGACCTTTGCCGCAACGCCCGGCGACGGGTCACAGGGTGGCGTGGCCGGTGCCGTGGCCGCCCAGGAGCAGGCCGCAACGCCGGTGGCGGAGGGCGGCCCGAGCATCGCCACCGAGCCCAGGAAACTGGGGATGGACGCCTATGAAAAGGGCGAACTGCCCAAGGCGGTGGAGTACCTGACATCGGCGCACGCTCTCGATCCGAAGGATGTCGAAGTGAGCGGGCGGTTGGGCTTTGCGCTGAAAGAAACGGGTGCCTATGAGAAGGCCGTCGCCGTGCTGACCGCGGCGACGGCGGGCAAGCCGGACGACTATTATTACTGGTGGTGGATGTCAGACGCGCAGCGCCTGCTGGGGCTGTACAAAGAGTCGCTGGAAAGCATGGCCAGGGCGCGGGACGTGGCCCCGAAGGAACTCGCCAAGGATCTCCAGCAGTATGTGGACTACACGGCCATTCTTGCCGACCGCGGCGCCTCCTGGGAAAACTTTGCCCAGCACATCGACTTCGCCGAACGGCACCGCAAGAACCGCCGGGTGCGCCGGCAAATCGCCGAATACGCCACGGCGCTTGACGTCGCGCCGCCGGTCACCGACACCGACACGGAGGGGCTGAAACGGCTGGTGTGGATCAACCAGGAGATGGGCACCCAGTACAATTATATCGAGGAGCCCGACGTGGCGGTGGACTATTTCCTGACCGCCCTGGACTGTGCTGACCGCGCGGGCCTCAAGCAGGACGCCATGCACAACCACCAGAACCTCGCCGTGGTCTGGCGGATGCTGTACGAACGCGCGCCCGAGAAGAACGCGCCGCTGTTGGAAAAGGCCGTCGCCGCGTGGAGCGCGGCGCTCGCCCTGGCCAAAGAAACATCCGACACGGTCTATGTCCGCTACTCGCAGGGCCGCCTGCTCGACAACCTCGCGCTGGCGCGGCCCATGACCGACCCGCTGGCGGTGGAAACGCGCGCGGCAAACGACAAAGAGGTGCCCTGGAAGGGCCCCCTAAACGAGTACTCGATCGCGGACGCGGCGGCGGGGGAAATGGCCTGCCGCCTGGCCGAGGGCGATCTTGCCGGCGCCCGCGTGCTGGTGGAAATGGCCATTCCCTATTTCGAGCAGTCCAACTACCTGAGCGACTTCCAGCGCTGCGTGGAGATGTATCTCGTGCAGGCATGGCTTTACCAGCGGCAGGAGCACCCGGCGGAGGCGCTGAAAGCGCTGGAGAAGGCGGACAAGAAGACGGCGCAGGCGCGCGAGTTTGTGGACGCCGACGCCTTCAACCGGGGCACCGGTGACCGGCTGCTGCGCGCGGTGGCGGTGGGCAAGGCCCGCGCGCACGCCGCCCTGGGCGAAGGCGACGCCGCGCTTTCGGCCATGGACGCGTACAAGTCGGCGCGGCTGCGCAACCTGCTCGGCAGCAAGGTGGCCGACGATGCGACCCGCACGGACGCGGTCAGCGAGCGCGACACAATCCGGCGGCGCATCTCATGGCTGGAAGTGCGCCGGGACACCGCCAGGGACGCGAACAACGCGGAGGAGACACTGCGCATCGAGGGCCGAATCGCGCGCGACCGCGCGCGGCTGGCGTGGCTTGACCGCGAGATTGGCTTCGCCGTGCCGGGCGAACTCAAGTACGGGGGCATTCCCGAAATCGCGCCGGCCACCCTGCGCGCCGCCCTCCCCGAGGGAACGGTCGTGCTCGACTACCTGTTCGACAGCCGCGGCGGGGTGGGCGTGGCCGTCCAGCGCGCCGGCGCAACGGCGCGCCTGATCGACGCGTCCGATGCGGCCATTCGCGCCACGGCCGCAAAAATAGTCCCCTCCGACCCAGGTGCCTCCGGACCGGCCCTGTCGGAACTGGGCGCGAAACTGGTCGAAACCTTCGTCAAGGAGTGGACCGGGGCCGCGCGGATTGTTGTCTGCACCGACCCGGCCACGGACCATGTCCCCTTTGACGTGGTCAAGAGCAACGGCGAGTCGTGGGACTGGCTGGTGACGCTCAGTTATGCCGACAGCGCCGCGCAGTACGCCCATCTGCTGTCCGCCCCCGCCGTTCCTCCGGCGCGGCTGCGGGCCGTTCTGGCCCGCGAGGACCGGGCCGCA
Organism: Candidatus Hydrogenedentota bacterium; assembly: GCA_903902895.1. Taxonomy (GTDB): domain Bacteria; phylum Hydrogenedentota; class Hydrogenedentia; order Hydrogenedentales; family CAITNO01; genus CAITNO01. The sequence goes on from CAIUWO010000172.1 coordinate 4,325, forward strand.
ATGTTCTCCGCCCCGGCCGACGGGATGCCGCCCGTAGCGCGCAGGGCAGGCGCCGAGGCAACATCGGACGCGCTGACCGCCGACGCGCAGCCGACGGATGCCGTGCACGCGGCCTGTCTGATCAACGCGCGCCCACCCGATGTCATGCTGTGCCCGCTGGTCTTCTCCGGCGTCGAGGGCGCGGGAGAAGTTCCGCTGGCGCGGCTGATTGGCGCACCGCTCCCCGCCGCGGTGTTTTCGCTGGACTGGGCGCCTGCGGTGCCCGACATGGAATGGCGCGGCGAACTGCTCTCCGCTCTGACCGAAACGCTGCGCACCGGCGGCTGCGCCGCCCTCGTGACCACCCTGTGGCCCGTTGGTCCGGCCGTTTCCGCAACATTCTTCGAAGCGTTCTACGCGCGCGCCGGCGCGGGCAACAAGGCCGGTGCGGCCCACGCGGCCCGCGAGATTGTGCGCAACGCGTTCCCCAACACGCTCGACTGCGCCGCGTTTGTGCTGCGGGGCGACCCGCGCTAGTGTGGTGAGTCACAAAAAAGGCGACAATCGAGCGTCCTTCATTGCGAGCGAAGCGAAGCAATCCCTTGTATCCACAAGCCTGACGCGGGCAAGAGATTGCTTAGTCGGCCGTTGGCCTCCTCGCAATGACGAGGGAGGCCTGCGGGCTGTGGGGTGATAACTATGGGACTCTTTGGCGTCACGCCGGGCAAAGAAGCCGAGCTGGCCGAGCGCATGGCGCGCTGCGGCTTGCTTGAGGCCGACTTGGATGAGTCGTTCGTCCGTGCCTCCGGTCCCGGCGGGCAGAAGGTCAACCGCACTGCGTCAGCGGTGCGCCTGCTGCACCGGCCCACGGGGCTGGAGGTAAAGGCGCAGGAGGCCCGGTCCCAGGCGCTGAACCGCTTCTTCGCGCGCCGCCGCCTCTGCGAACTCATTGAGGCGCGAACCCTCGGCGGCGACAGCCCCGAGGCAAAACGCCTCGCCCGTCTGCGAAAGCAGAAAGACCGCCGCCGAAGAAGACATACCGGGGAGGGCGCGTCAGGCACGGAACCGGCACCGGAGGAGGGTCTTTAGGAACGCGACCGGCGCGCCGGGAAGAGTTTCGACCACATGCGTTGTTGTATACTCGAATTCAAATAAAACCATTGCATGGTGTGGTGTACCGTTCCGCGCGGCAGGACTGGCGGCGTACGCAAACAACGTCAAGGGAAAATTGGGCATGGAGTCACAAGGCAGGGTAACTGAATCGGCGCTGCGCGACTGGCTGGAGGCTTTGGACAGCCTTCTCCAGGACGAGGGACCGGAGGCGACGGCCGGTCTGCTGCACGCGCTGCATGACCGGGCGCGACGGGGCGGTGTGCGCGAGACGTTCACGGCGAACACACCCTATGTGAACACCATCCCGGTGGAGGAGGAGCCGCCCTACATCGGCGACCGCGAGTTGGAGCGCATCATCAAGTCGGTCATCCGCTGGAACGCGATGGCCATGGTGGTGCGGGCGAACCGCGCCAGTGACGGCATTGGCGGGCACATCTCCACCTTTGCCTCGGCGGCGACGCTGTACGAGGTGGGCTTCAACCATTTCTTCCAGGCGCGGACAGCCGACCACAGCGGCGACCAGATCTATTTCCAGGGCCACGCCACGCCGGGCCTCTACGCGCGCGCGTTTCTTGAGGGCCGGCTCACGGCGGACCAGCTGCAGCACTACCGGCGCGAACTCGCGCCGGGCGGCGGGCTGTCCTCCTATCCCCATCCGTGGCTCATGCCCGATTTCTGGAGCTTCCCCACGGTGAGCATGGGTCTGGGCCCCATCACGGCCATCTACCAGGCGCGCTTCAACCGCTATCTGGAAAACCGGGGCCTCAAGCCGGCCAACGGCGGGCACGTGTGGGCCTTCCTCGGTGACGGCGAGACCGACGAGCCGGAATCGCTGGGTGCCATCACGCTGGCCTCGCGGGAGAAACTGGACAACCTCATCTTCGTGATCAACTGCAACCTGCAGCGGCTCGACGGGCCGGTGCGCGGCAACGGGCAGATCATCCAGGAGCTGGAAGCCATCTTCCGCGGCGCGGGCTGGAACGTGATCAAGGTGCTCTGGAGCGGCGAGTGGGACGAGGTTTTCGCCCGCGACACCGAAGGCGTGCTCGCGCGGGCCCTGGGCTCGCTGGTGGACGGCGAATACCAGAAGTTCAGCGTTGAATCGGGCGACTACATACGAAAACGCCTGATCGCCCATGAACCCAGGCTGGAGCCGCTGCTCGCCCCGCTGACGGACGAGCAACTGCGCAAGATCAAGCGCGGCGGCCACGACCCGGTAAAGGTGCACGCCGCCTTTGACCGCGCGGTCAACCACAAGGGCTCGCCCACGGTAATCCTCGCCAAGACCATCAAGGGCTACGGCCTGGGCGAAAGCGGCGAGGGCAAAAACATCACGCACCAGCAAAAGAAGCTGAACGAGAATGAACTTTGGGAGTTCCGGGGCCGTTTTGGCATTCCCATTTCGGATGAGGAGGTCGCGTACGCGCCCTTCTACAAGCCGCCGGAGGACGCGGCGAGCATGCGCTACCTGCGCGAGCGGCGCGAGGCGCTGGGCGGATACATGCCCAGGCGCACCGTGACCGCGCCCCCGCTGCAAACACCGGACGAATCGCTGTTCAGCGAGTTCTATTCAGGCTCCGACCGGCCCGTGTCGACCACGATGGCCTTTGTGCGCATTCTGCTCAACCTGCTCCGCGACAAGGAGGTGGGAAAACTGGTGGTGCCCATCGTTCCCGACGAGGCGCGCACCTTCGGCATGGACGGCCTGTTCCGGCAGGTCGGCATTTACTCCTCCATCGGCCAGAAATATGAGCCGGTGGACGCCGACAACCTGCTGTACTACAAGGAGGCTGTGGACGGCCAGATTCTGGAGGAGGGCATCACCGAGGCGGGCGCCATGTCGTCCTTCCTGGCGGCGGGCACGGCCTACGCGACCCACGGCATCAACACCATCCCCTTCTTCGTGTATTACTCCATGTTCGGCATGCAGCGCATCGGCGACCTCGTGTGGGCCGGCGGCGACATGCGCACCAGGGGCTTCATGATCGGCGGCACGGCGGGCCGCACCACGCTGGCGGGCGAGGGCCTGCAGCACCAGGACGGCCACAGCCATCTGCTCGCCATGCCCGTGCCCAATCTGAAATGTTACGACCCCGCCTTCGCCTACGAACTGGCCGTGATCATCCGCGACGGCATCCGCCGCATGTACGGGGAGCGGGAAAGCGTCTTCTATTACATCACCGTGGGCAACGAAAATTACGCCATGCCGGCCATGCCCGCCGGTGACGGCGTCAAGGCGGGCATTCTGCGGGGCATGTACAAATTTGCCGACGCGCCCGGCAAAGACCAGTGCCGGCACCGGGCGCAGCTGCTCGGCAGCGGCTCCATCATGAATGAGGTCATCAAGGCGCAGGCCGTGCTCGCCGAAAAGTACGGTGTGGCCGCCGACCTGTGGAGTGTCACCAGTTACAAGGAACTGCGCACGGACGGTCTGGCCGCGGAGCGGTGGAACATGCTGCACCCCGGCGCGGCACCGCGGGTGCCCTGGGTGACGCAGTGCCTGGGCAATGCCGAAGGCGTTGTTGTGGCCGCGTCGGACTATGTGAAGATGCTGCCCGACGGCATCGCCGCCTGGGTGCCCGGCGGCATCACCAGCCTTGGCACGGACGGTTTCGGCCGCAGCGAATCCCGCGAGGCGCTGCGCGATTTCTTCGAGGTGGACCACCGCTACGTCGTGCTGGCCACGCTGTCCGCACTGGCCCGGCAGGGCCGAATCAGCGCGGACGCGGTGCGCGCGGCAATGGGCGACTTGAATATCAGCGAGGACAAGGCCGACCCCTGGGTGTCGTGACGGGGTGGGAAATACGGGACAGCGCAGCGCCCGCCGGGCGCATGGAAGGACTGGCATGTCGAAAGAATTTAAGCTCCCCGAACTGGGCGAGAATATCAGCGCCGGAACGGTTGGCAAGATACTGGTCACCGTGGGCGACGTGATCGCGGCGGGACAGAATGTCATCGAAATCGAAACCGACAAGGCCGTCGCCGAGATTCCCACGTCGGTGGCCGGTCGGGTCACCGATATTCGCGTGAAAGAGGGCGGCACCGTGCGCGTGGGCGATGTGGTCCTCGTGGTGGATGAAAGCGCCTCCGCGCCCGCGCCGGTTCCCGCCGCCGTGACGCCCCCCTCCCCTCCCCCGCCGCCCGCCGCCCCTGCCGCGTCCGCAAAATCCAAGGACGCGCCGCCTGCGGCGCAGCAGGCCGTGACGCCCGAGTCCGGCGCGACAGCGCACCCCGGCATGGTGCGCGCGGCGCCGTCGGTGCGGCAGATGGCCCGTGAGTTGGGCATCAACCTGAATGACGTGCCCTCCCTGGACCCGTCGGGCCGCATCACCGCCCACGACGTGCTGATCTTCAGCCAGTCCCTCGCGGCGGGGTCGGCCCCGGCCGCCCCGTATACAGCCGCTCCTGTGCCGGCACCGGCAGAGGCCGTGGAAACGATTAACGACAAGTGGGGCGCGGTGATCCCGCAACCCATGAACAATGTGCGCGTCAAGACGGCCGAGCGCATGGCGGAGAACTGGGCGACCATCCCGCATGTCACCCATTTCGAGAAGGCCGACATCACCTCGCTGGAGGAACTGCGCCACAAAGCGGCGAAGAGGGTCGAGGCCGCGGGCGGCAAACTCACCGTCACCAGTTTCGTGCTCAAGGCGCTGGCAGAGGCCCTCAAACGCTTCCCCAAATTCAACGCGACCGTGGACATGCAGGGGCGCCGCGTGCTGCTCAGGCAGTACTGCAACATCGGCGTCGCCGTGGACACGCCGAACGGGCTGCTCGTGCCCGTGCTGCGCGATGTGGACAGGAAGAGCGTTACCCAGATATCCGTGGAACTGCCGGAGTTGGCGAGGAAGGCGCGCGACCGCAAACTCACCCTCGACGACATGCAGGGCGGCACCTTCACGGTGAGCAATCTCGGCGGGTTGGGCGGAAGCGGGTTCACACCCATCATCAACGCGCCCGAAGTGGCCATCCTCGGCATGTCCCGCTCGCAGGTCGAGCCGGTGTGGCTCCATGGCCAGTTCACGCCGCGGCTCATGCTGCCGCTGAGCCTGTCCTATGACCACCGCCTCATCGACGGAGCCGACGCCGCGCGCTTCCTGCGCTGGCTCGTCGAGGTCATCGAGCAGCCGTGGAAACTGTTTCTTGAGGACTGACGGCAGCAATATGTCGATGCCCATGAGCCCGCGAACAGCGGCGCACGGCGGCACTCAGTACGGGGATTTGCCGGTGATGACTGCCTTGCCGCCGTCAATCTTGCGTTCAACCGTCGATAGGTTTCCCGGCATCAGACTCCGGGCGATCTCCATCTCGTAGTCGGCATTCTTGCCGCTCCCCCCGGCCACACCGTCGGCGCCGTAACTGCGGAGCATTATCTTGTCCTCGCTGGCCTCATACAGCAGGGGGCGCTCCCATCCGTCCACCGTGAAGTTCATGTGGCCCTCCCGCACGGGAAGGTCGGACACCCGCTGCGGCAGTTTCTTGAACGAGGCGTAATACATCTCGGCGCGCACGCTCATTTCACCCATGGCGGTGACCGTTATGTCCTGCGGGGTCGGCCTGCACACCAGTAGGTTGGGGACCAGGAACACCACGAGCACGACCACCACGACAACAGTGGCAGCAATCGTTAGCTTCATGACCGTTTCCTCCGCCGGCAACGCCGCCCCTTTGGCGGGCGTTCCTGCCTGAGGCTAAAGGATACGCCCGCCTCAAAGGCGGGCGCAACCGCAATGATTGAGTTCCCGCTTACCCTGCCGCGCCGGACATATCCAGCGCCTTCCGCGCGAGCAGCGCGCCCGCGGCGCGGCACTCTTCGAGAATCTCCGGCGTCGGCTTGTACTGCGCCTTGATCGGCGCGCGCAGCACGTTCCATTTGAGCCGTTCCAAGCCCTCCTGAATCGCCTCGGCCGAACCCCGCCCCCAGCCGTAGGAGCCGAAGCCCACCGCGGCCTTGGCCGTGGGCTTCAGGCCCTCCAGGTAGCAGAACGCCGCGCCCAACTGCGGCATCATGGTGCCGTTCAGCGTGGCCGACCCTATCGCCACGGCCGCCGCGTCAAACACGTCCGCGGCAATGGTGGTGAGCGAGTTGCGCCGCACGTGGATCACCTTCACATGCACGCCGGGATGGGCAGCGCCCTCCTCGAAGGCCCGCGCCATCGCCGCCGTACTCTCCCACATCGTGTCGTAAAGGATGATGATTTTGGGCTGGTATTTTCCCGAGGTCCACTGCCGGTAGGCGTCCAGAATTTGCGGGATGTGGCTGCGCCATATGACCCCGTGCGAGGTGGCGATCATCTCTATCTCAAGGTCGGTGACCGAGGCCATGGCCTTGGCCGTCGAGGTGCCGTAGGGCATGAGGATGTTCGCGTAGTAGGTCCGGGCCTCCTCCAGCACCGTGCCGATGCAGTTCTCGTCGTCAAAGCGCTCCGTGGTGGCGCAGTGCTGGCCGAATGCGTCCATCGAAAACAGAATCTTCTCCTGCCGGATATAGGTGAACATCGACTCGGGCCAGTGCGCCATGGGCGTGTTGATGAACTCCAGCGTCCGCTTGCCCAGCGAAAGCACGTCGCCCGGCGCGACGATCTTCGTCTTCCAGCCCGCCGTGTCGAAGTGCTTTGACAGCGCGAGGAGGCATTTGGCGTTGCACACCAGCGTGGCGTTCGGCATGGCCGCCAAAATCTGCGGCAGCACGCCAGAATGGTCCGGCTCGGCGTGGTTGCACACCACCCAGTCCACCTTCGCCGGGTCCACCAGCGCGGACACGTTGGCGAGCAGGTCGTTTCCGAAGGGTTCCTTTACCGTGTCAATCAGCGCCGTCTGCTCGTCCCGGATCAGGTAGGCGTTGTACGTGGTGCCCCGCTCCGTGTTGTAGCTGTGGAAATCGCGCACCGTCCAGTCCACATAGCCGACCCAGTCAATGCCTTCGCGCAGGGGAACGTGCATGGAATGTACTCCGTATTGATGATGATATACGCCATTTTCGAGCCAACCAGAACCTTGACGGGTCTTGGTGCTCCGTAACGCATTAGAACACGCCGGAGGGCCCTCTAATTTCCGCCGGGCGGAACATCAGCCTATTTATGACGTCCCAAGATGTCAAACCGGCATGGGTCTCTTTCCCGTCACTTCGCCAGACAGACCACGCGGAATCCCACATTGAAGGCCGGCTGCCAGGCGTCATAGGCCATCCGGTAATCCGCAGCCGCCCGGTAGGGCCGGTC
>CAIUWO010000173.1 GCA_903902895.1 Candidatus Hydrogenedentota bacterium
GCCAGCAGGTACTCGCTGCGCCGAATGGGCCGGACCAGGAAAAGCCGTATGGACCCGCCGCCGATCTCCGGCGCGACCAGACCCGCGCACCCGGCCAGAAGCAGGAGAAAGCCGAGCAGGTTGAGCGTGGCCGGGGTCACAAGGGCAATGAAGTCGTAGTCACTGCGCCCGTCGCGCGCGACAGGGTGCAGGAGCGGCGCCATGCCCAGCGCGAGCAGCAGCACCACCGGTCCCGCCCAGGCCTGCCGGAGCCGGACGCCTTTCAGCAGCTCCGCCATGTATGCCCGCAGTATTCGCGCGATCATGGTTCGGTGACCCTCAGGAAGTAGTCTTCCAGTGTGCGCCGGTGGGGCGCCATGCCCGCAACCCGGAAGCCCCGGCCCACCAGCCATGCGGCGAGTTCATCGGACTTCGGCCCCTCCAGGTGAACGTGCAGCCCCCCCGGTCTTGGCCCCACCGAGACGACCCAGCCGAGCCCGGCAAGTTCGGCGGCGGCCTCTTCGGGCCGGTCCACCAGCAGGTCCACCTCGCTCAGGTCCCAAGAAAGCAGCGTTTCCTTCTCCTCGCAGGCCACCAGTCCGCCCTCGTTGAGGATGGCCACTCGGTCGCACAGCGCCTCCACCTCCTGCATTTGGTGGCTCGAAAAAACAATGGTCACGCCCGCCTCGTTGCACAGGCGGCGCAAGAAGCGCAGCGTGTCGCGGGTGCCCTCGACGTCGAGTCCGGAGGTGGGCTCGTCCAGGATGAGCAGTTCGGGCTCGGTGAGGATGGCCTGGGCGATGCCGAGCCGCTGCCGCATGCCCTGCGACAGGGCGCCCACATGTTTGCGGGCCACATGGGCCAGGCCGGTGCGCGCCATGACCGACTCCACCGAGTTGTCCGACCCGGCCAGCAGCGCGTGAATTTTGAGCACGCGCCGCACCGAGAGGTATTCGGGGAAGGCGGGCCGCTCCACCAGCACGCCCATGCGCCGGGCGATGGCGATGCGGTCCCGGGCAAGGTCCAGGCCAAACACGGAGATGCGGCCCGAACTGGGCCGGATCAAACCGCTGAGCATGCCGATGGTCGTGCTCTTGCCCGCGCCGTTCGGCCCGAGCAGCCCCAAGACCTCGCCCTGGCGGACCTCAAGGGAGAGATCCCCCACCGCCACCGTGCGGCCGTAGCGCTTGGTGACGTTCTCCATGACAATGCATGAACCCATGCGCGGCATTTTATCACGCGGCGGGCACGGCTTGCAGGTTTCCGCGAGGAGAGCGGAACGCGCGACCGTTTTCTTGTTTTCAGTCCACAGCGCACTCGCGCTATTGCGCGGGATGACCCAAATCCGTACCCTGTTACTGAAGACTGGATAAGTCCTCTGCGTAAAACACCCAGAGCGATTGATTGGGCTGCAAGGAGCTGCAGTGCGCATAAGGCATTTGTCGGATTGAGCCAAAACGTCGCCCATAAAGCGCACTTTGTTGAGACCCATTTTCACGATATATGAACAATCCTCAGGGAATCAGAATGACCAAGACATTCAAACCCATCTTTACGATCACCAACCGGATCACGGCCGGGCTGACTCACATTGAGCGGGCGCGGGGGTTCTTGGATGCTGCCACCCTGTCCGACGCCTGGGTGCGCGAGATGGGCCGGCGCGCTTTGGTCTTGGAGGCGCACCACACCACGCACATCGAGGGAACGCACCTGACCCTGGATCAGGCCGAGCGGTTAATGGGGGGTAAGCGGGTGTCCGGGGCCGATCCCGACGACGTGCGGGAACTGCTGAATTACAGGAAAGCGTTCGAGTTCGTTTCCGACTACCTTGAAGACGGCGGACCGATCACCGAAGGACTGGTGCGGGAAATCCACAAACTGTTGGTGCAGGGCGTCCGGGGCGGCACGGCGAATCCGGGTGAATACCGGAAGATTCAGAATTATGTGGTTAATTCCGCGACCCGTGAGACGATCTACACACCGCCCCCGGCGCACGACGTGCCGGTTATGATGGCGGAACTGGTGGACTGGCTGAACCGGGAACAGGAGATACACCCGGTACTGGTCAGCGGCATCGCCCAGTTCCAATTGGTGCATGTCCACCCATTCCTGGACGGCAATGGCCGGAGCTCCCGGCTGCTCTCGACCCTCTGTCTTTACCGGTCCGGATACGACTTCAAGCGGCTGTTCACGATCAGCGAGTATTACGACCAGAACCGGCCTTCCTTCTACCGGGCGATTCAGGGGGTTCGCGAGAACAGCATGGACCTTACCGGGTGGTTGTCCTTCTTCGTCGAGGGATTGACTGCCCAACTCGCCGAAGTCAAAGAACGCGGCGAACTGGCCATCCGGCGGGATGTGCTCATCAAAGACCATGGCCTTTCAAATCGCCAAGCCAAGGCCCTCGGCCATATCCTCGAGCACGGCAGCCTGACCATTCAGGATTTCGAGAAGCTCTGCCACGAAGTCAATCGCCGCTCCTTGCAGCGGGACCTGAAGGGCATGGTTGAGAAGAGGGTGGTTATCGAAGAAGCGGCGAGTCCGACGGACCCGACAAAACGCTATGCGTTACCGCAAACCATTGACAAGTAAAGCGTTAGCTGTGACAAAGCTGTGACACGAGCTGTGACAAACAGCGACATGCGGCCAAGGGGGCCAAGGGGGACGCTTCCCCTATTAATTGTAAATTATACGCAATACAGGAAAGACTGCCGCTTTGACTGGATGCAGCCTTGCTTCCGCCAGCGTCGGGGCATGGCCCCGGCGAAGAAAAGCGGCGGCTTGTCCACCTCTGGCGTGGCATGGCCACCGCACTCAAAAAAGTGTCGGCCTATTTGCCGGAATACCGCCGCTATTTCGCCGGCGTTGCGCTGACCACCACGCCCCAGGAGTAATTTGGCCAGATGTCGTGGGCGTAGGCGCCGTAGTAGTAGGTGACGCCGGCCGTCCGGCCGGAGTCGGTTCTGCTGGTGCCGGTGCCGTCGTAGATGACCGTGCCGTCGGTGTCGGAGAAGGGGGCGCTGCCCTGTTTGCGGATGATTTTCACGCCGGTGAGGTCGGCTGTGGTTGGCTTGGTCCAGGAAAGCTGCACGGAACCCTGCCCCGCGACGGCCTTGAAGTTGGTCACCTCGGCCGGGGGCGTGATGTCGGACCAGGTGGTTCCGTTGGCGCGGGCGCCGTCGGAGCGGTTTCCGTTTTCGTCGTAGGCGAAGGCGGTGTAGTAGTAGGTCGTGCCGGTGTCGAGCGGCCCGTCAAAGTGGGAGTCGCCGTTACCGTTGACCACGATTTCGCCGTCGGTGGGATTGGCGGGGTAGCTGCCGGTCTTCCTCAGCACCCGGACAAAGGAGAAGTCGCCGCTTGGATTCTCCCAACTGAGCATGAGCACGGCCTTGTGGGCGACGATGGCGAAGTTGGACACGTTGGGGGGCGCCTGCGTTTCGGCCACGATGGCCTCGACGGTGATCGAATTGGTCCTGGCAAAGGCGAGGTGCGTGTTGAGTCCGGCCGAGGGGAAGCCGAGCATGTTGAGAATGGCGAAGCCGTCCTTGATCACGCCGCGGCCGAAGCAGCGCATGCCGGCCTCGACGCCGCTCTGGGTGGCCGTGACGGTGACGCCGTCCACCGGGTAGAAGACATAAAGTTTGTCGGCAACCCAGAAGCCCATCGCGGAGTCGGGCAGGCCCCGCGTGTGGGGGTTGTCGGTCCACACGGCCAGGGTCGGGTCGCCGAAGGTGTGCCACATGAGAATCTCATCGTGCACCTCCTGCTGGCGCACATCGCCGTAGTTGCCGGTCTGTGTGGAGAGGTAGTTCTTGCCGTGCACCAGAATGTCGCCCAGGCGCGGCGTGGCCTTGCCGCCGCCAAAATTGGGCAGCGCGTTGGGCCACATGGCGTCGAGAAAGCCCTGCAGCAGCAGCGAGTTGGCGGTGCTGGGGCTGTTGCGCACATCGCCGATGACGCCGATGGCACCGCCGTTCTGGGAGCGGATGAACCGCTCCACCAGATACTCGAAGTCCACCGGCGCGCCCATCGCGCCGTTGCTGGTCTCGTCGTCAAACATGCCGCTGGCGCAGTTCACGCTGAAGACCAGCGGCAGCAGGGCACCGTTGGCTATTTTGGGGTCGTGCGCGGGCTGGTCGTCGCCGTATACGTTGGACCAGCGGAACCACGGGCTTTCCCATGCCCCCGGCGAGCCGTGGTCGCGGTGGATTACGAGGAAGCGGCCCGCGTTGAACCCGTCGATAATCTGCTGGGTGGTGCCATTCCAGGCAAGGCTGGACACATCGCCGGGAAGCGCGGTGCCGTCGTCGTAGTACTTGGGCTTGGAACTGCCCGAGTAGGCACCGTCGACCGTCTTCACATAGATGCGGTCGACGGTCTTGCCCTGGCCGGCCATGAGATTGCGGGAAAACTCGCTCACACGGATGAAAGTGCGCTGGTCCATGCCCTTGGTGGTGCTGTCGATATTGCAGCACTGGAACTGGGACGCGATCATGGCGCGCGAGTAGAAATTGGCGTCCTGCGGGGGCGCACCCTCATAGGCGATGATGCGGTCCACGCAGCGGTTGGCCTCCTCCAGCGTGTCGATGGGCAGTCGTCCCACGGCGATGTCCGGCAGCAGGCTCCCGCCCTCCGACTCGCCAACCTTTGCATACACCCAATCATTGCCGATGGTGGCGCTGCCGACGGCGTCCACGGACTGCATCGCGTTGAGATAGGCCACGGGGATGAACTCGGCGTCGCCCAGCAGCAGCACATAGGCGGGGCGCGGCGTTACGCGGTTGTATTCGCTTTCGATCAGGTCATCGATGCCGTCCAGCGTGTCGGGCCCGTCGCCCGCGCCGTCGGCGACGGTGAAGACCCTGCTGATGACGCCGTGGTTGTTCTTCCATTCGGCCAGGCGGTCGGCCGCGGCGCGGAATGCCGGGGGGGTGAGTATCATGAACTCCTCGCCCACACCCAGCAGCGCCAGGGGCGGGGCGGTGTACTTCTCCTTGATGAGCTCCCAGTTCGCCAGGGAGGCCAGAATGCCGTCCTGCACCTCCTCGATGGAACCGAAATTCGCCGCGGTGCCGTACTGGCCGCTGCCGCCTTGGAAAGTCAGCGTCGCGTGGGCCTTGTCGAAAAGACTCAGCGTCTGCGTGACGGGATTGTACTGCCCCCCCGCCATCTCCAACTGGAACACGCGGACACCGCGCATGCGGCCAAGCGATGTAATGCCAACCGGCTCGGCGGGGAACGGCGCATTCGCGCCGTACACTTCCGCGTTCAGCGTGAAGGGCGGTCTGGCGAAAGGATCGAGTTGCTGAATGACGTCCATGGTCTCCGGCTGGTCCGGCAGGAGGTTCATCTTGATGGTCTCAACCGGTGTCACGCTGAAGTCCACGCCGACCTCGGCGCCCTCAGGCACGGCAAAGAGCCTGCGCACCACCGGAATGGCGGGCAGTCCCGGCTCGCCCATGCCGAAGTCGATGCCGGGCAGACTGACGCCGGTAAACCGTTTCCCGCCGCCCTCCTGGGTGATTACGAGCGGCTCGCCAAAGGAGGCGTCGGCGGTGAGCGTTTCCAGGTCGCTCGCGGCGGGATCGGGCAGGAGGACGGCCTGCCGGTCGATGCGCCCGAATTCAACGCACTGGTCCTTGTTGGGCAGTTTGAGCGCCATGGCGCGGCGGAGCATGCGTCCGTCGTTGTAGAGTTTCTCGCAGTCTGGAACAGCCGCGCCCTCGCGGAAGTCCTGCAGGCGCCCCAGCAGGCCGCGCAGCCCGCCGCCCGCGCCGCAGGGGTCGCCGCCCCGGTAGCCTTTTTCGGCCGCGGCGAGCAGCCCCCTGAGTTCGGCGCGCTTCCCCGCGTCCAGATTGGCGTCCGGCACGGCACCGATCGCGCCGTCCAGTTCGGTGAATCCGGTCAGCACCTCCGGGTCGGCGATTGCCGAGACCGGTGAGGCGGACACCTGGGCGCCGCTGGCATAGTTGCCCGCATGGTCCACGGAGAAGACGGTGTAGTAATAGAGCTCGGCGTTCACCATCTGCGTGTCGTTGAAGGAGCTTGCAAACGCCTCAAAGACCATGTCGCCGTCCGTGGCCGTGGCGGGATACTGGTCGGTGCGGCGCTGCACGCGCACCCCGGCGTAGTCGAGGTCATCCGGACTGGTCCACGACAGCGACACCATGCCGTCCACACCCACGGCGGCCAGGCTGGTGACGTTGCCGGGCGGCGTCGTGTCTTTGCCCTCGCATCCCGGCAGGACAGCGACGGCCAGAAGCAGGAACAGGCCCGTCGCCACCGCCAGGGATCGAACAGAAAAGGCCCCGGATAAAGCGGAATAATTGCGTGACATGCCCTTCTCCTTGCGTATGGCCGCGGATTGGCCCGAAAAGGCCCCAACCCATCCTCCATCTTTGCCGTGCGCAAGGGAAAACCTTTCCCTGCCACAGGCGCTTCGATTCTATCACAGTTTTCAGGAATGGGAAGAAATACAAACGGGCTCCAAGAGCGTCTTGGAGCCCGGAAAAGGCGTGGATGCGGCCGGATTAGCCCGATTGTTACCCTGTGAAATAAAGGTACGCGAAGATGATGCACGCCATCACGAAGCACGAGGCGAGAATCTCCCCGGTGCCCCAACTGGCGCGGCTGCTGGACCTGTCCTCGGCCGTGGTGGTGGCGAAGGTCAGGCTCCTGATCTGGGCCTCGTCCGGCGGCGGCGTAAGGTAGCTGAAGACCACCATGACCACGGCCGAAATGATGGTGATCAGGATGCTGAAGTACTGGAAGTTGATGTTGCTCACGACCCAGAAGAACGAGCCTTCGGTGTAATGAAAATTGGAATCCAGCGTGCACGGCGTGTCCACCGCCATGCGAAAGACGCCGACGATGAAGCCGATGATCATCGCCCACAGGCAGCCGGCCGCGTTCAGCCGTTTCCAGAACACGCCGAAGAAGAACACCACGAAGATGGGCGGGGCCAGATAGCCCTGGACGGACTGCAAGTAGTTGTAGAGGCCGTGGGCGCCTTTCACGACTGGAATCCATGCCATCGCAATAAGCACCATCACGCCCGTGGCGATGCGGCCCATGCGGACGATTTCATGCTGCGTCGCTTTCGGGCGCAGTTTCTCGTAAATGTCCACGGTGAAGAGCGTGGAGCAGGCGTTGAAGACGCCCGCGAGCGAGCCCATGAGCGCCGAGAGCAGGCCGGCGACGACGATGCCGCGCAGTCCGGCGGGCAACAGGTGCTGCACCATCAGCGGGAAGGCGCTCTGCGCGCCGTCAGGCTGGTTCAGGGCCTCCGTGAGCGCGGGAATCTTGCCGCTCTTGGCGAGGGCGAAGCAGATCAGGCCGGGGATGATGAAGAGATACACCGGAAAGAGTTTCAGGAACGCGGCGAAGATGGAGCCCTGACGGGCGACCTTCTCGTTCGGCGCGCCGAGCGCGCGCTGGACGATGTACTGGTCGGTGCACCAATACCAGAGGCCGATGACCGGGGCGCAAATCGCCATGCCCAGCCACGGGTAGTTGTTGTTGAAATACCACGCCTGCCGCACGATATTGCCCGAGGCGTCCAATTCCTTGACCGGCGCCCAAGTGGCGATGGTGCCCGCGGGCACAAGCGGCTTCCAGAGATTGAACATTTCGGGGCCGCAGATGGCCCGGAGCTCGCCCCAGCCGCCGAGTTTGATGAGGCCGTACACCGTCAGCAGCAGCGAGCCGCAGATGAGGACCACCACCTGGACCGTGTCGTTGTAGGCCACGGCGCGCATGCCGCCGAGCGCCGTGTAGAGACCGGTCAGCACAATGACCAGGATCGAGCCGACCCAGAAACTGTCGAGATGTATCGGGCCAAGGTTCAACTGCAGTTCGGGAAGCAGTGCGCCGAACACCACGCCGCCGGCGAAAATGCCCACGGCGATTTTCGAAACGATGAACGTGAGCAGCGAGGAGATGGAAAGAAGATAGCGCGATTTGGTGCTGAAGCGCCTTTCCAGGAACTCCGGCATGGTAAACACCAGCGAGCGGGCGTAGAACGGCACGAACACCCACGCGAGCACCAGCAGGCACCATGCGTGGAGTTCGTAGTGCGCCAGCGCCACGCCGTCCTTCGCGCCCGAACCGGCCAGGCCGACGATGTGCTCGGAGCCGATGTTCGACGCGAATATGGACGCGCCGATGACCCACCAGCTCAGGTCGCGGCCGGCGAGGAAGTAGTCCGCGGCGGTGTCTTTGCGCCTCGCCACCACCCACCACACGACACCAAGGAGGACGCTGAAATAGGCGGCAATGGCCAACCAGTCGAGGCCGGTCAGCGTTGAACCGCCGAGCACAAAGATGGGGTTGCTGTTGTTCATACTTGAGAGTCCTGCGTTGTCCGCGGTTTCATTGGCAAAACTGGCGTTCGCTCATGGCGAAGTTTCCCGAACAGCCTTTGTTCGGGCCCGATGACCGGGCGCTAGCATACA
>CAIUWO010000174.1 GCA_903902895.1 Candidatus Hydrogenedentota bacterium
AGCTTAAGGCGCTTCTTGTAGGTTTCATTGTGACGCTTTGGGAGCCCCTGAAGGGCCGCGTATACATTATCCGTATTCATGCGATAAAGCAGGCCGTGAACCGCCTTGGGTACGGGTTCGTCATCAGTATCCGGATTGTTGTCCCCCTCGGGGTCTATTCCCTTCTTTTCAAGTATGGTTAGCCACTCCGTTGGAGGCTTTGTCAGAAGGTCATGCCAAATGTCCTGACCTTGCCGTTCCACCCACGGCATGTAGAGCAAGTCTGCCAAGACGCGAGAAAGCTGTTTTCGCAGTTGGGGGGCGCCGTGGCGGCCACGAATCGCCTGCGCAACAATGGCCAGCTTTACCCATTTGTCATCGAGATTGCGGCTCATGGCCCCATGTGTCACGAAGATAATCTGCTTGCGCCGACTGGGAGGGTCATCGAGAAGTTTGAGAAACTCGATGGCGCGCTCCGCGCGGCCGTGTCGAATCTGACCGGCTATCTCGGGCGATAGGCAGTTTTGCAGAAAGAACTGGAAGTCGCGGGGCCACTTGTCTCGCAGGGAGGGGGGAATCATGACCACAACGGGTCTGCGGCCATGATTAGCCAAAGCAACAGAAACCGCTACGGCCAGCGCCACAAAAGTTTTCCCCATCCCCACCTCATCCGCGAGAATGATGCCGGGGCGCTTGCTCAGTCGCTTGAGGATCTCCCTGGCCGTTTGTTCCTGCCGTTGGGCGTCCCCTTCGGAAATGCGCTCTTTTGCGTGAAGCCGTATGGCTTTGAGGTATGGGTAAAGATAATTCATGCCAGAACCGCCTCGAACACTTCCCGCACGTACGTATTCAGGTTTGACATGCCGCCGTCGAGATTGGTCGCAGTGGCCTCCCGCAACTCGGCAATCATCCCCCGGATCGCATCCTTGATACGTTCACCCGGTAGACATCCCGGGGCTGACAACGGCCTCACGCGGGCCAATTCCAAGGCCAGTTCAGACAGAAGAAATGCCTTCTCTTCCGGGCTATGACCCTCTTTCAAGAGAGCTGTCATTACGGCCCGAACTCCCACCGGGCCGTACAGCCGCCAATTAAGCCCTTCCTCCGTGGCCACCGGACGTTCAAGACGTTCCCGAAGGGCACACAGCGCCCATGAGACGCGCCGCGTGCGCTGCAACAGGAACTGGCTCGTGTCAACACGCTTATGCGGGTCCGCCAGTTCTGGCGGCGGCGAAGTGGGTCCATTTCCATGCTGTCGCTTCAGATAATCCCCCAAGACGCGATACAGTGGACGGGCTGAACTAAGGATGTCTATGAGGATATCAAGGGAAAGCGATTTAAGTTCGTCCGGCGGAGGCAAGCTCCTGGACGACTCCACGTTGACGGGCCACCATGCACGCCCGTTTGTCCCTTCCCAAGAAACCCAGAACCCCGATGGCGGTCGGACGGGCACCCAATCAATAGTGGCAGTACCGGATGGCTTGGAATCTGCCCAGTTGCGTTCCGTCAGCAGCGGTTCGTCGTGCTCGGAAAAGACTGCCCAGCCCGAGGGTGGATCTCCAGCAATGGATAGGACAACATGGGCGCATTCTTTTTCGTCGTTCATGTAGGTTGCCGCCACAAACGCTTCAGGAAGTGGAAGAAGGTCCGCGGTTGCCTCATCCTCATTTTGTACAGATGTCAACCATTGGATATCGCCCCTTTTCAGCGCAACACTCGGGGGAAGCGAATATCGAAGGGCTTCCGCTGTTTTGGGCTGTTTCTTCGAATCAACAAGAAAGGCGACGTTAGCCTCAAGATTTCGCGCCGTGGGGATGCCCAAACCGGCGCTCGTGAAGTTACTCGACCCAATCATTTGGAGGCACCATCTGTCATCGTGCAGAGTGATTTCCTTCGCGTGAAGCGAACGGATGGCATCAAGGTCTATCCCGCGAATATGCGTCTCTACTCCGGGTCTTCCCGAGGGCTGAACGTACAAAAGGGACTCCGGTGCACGAACATGAACCTTTTCATCGTGAGTCTTGCTTTTTTCGAGGTAGAAGGAGACTTGTGCACTCCCTCTCTTGCGCATGCATTGCCACAATTCTCGCGCTGGGCGATTGGGCGATTCAGGGGGGTCAAAGAACGGGCTCACAACGTGCGCATCTGTCGGCGGCGCATAGCCCGGCCATAATCGGACCAGAGAGTCCAACGCATGGGGTCTGTCCGGTTGCACGGTGACCAGATATGCCGTCGCCCCTTTGCGAAGGCCTTCTTCATCGGACTGTCCCCAGGACACCGGTGTTCTTGCCACCCTGTCCAAGAGTGCATGTATGCGATTCAATGGCTGGGATGCCGGCTGAGTCTCCATCTGGCTGTGATTGGCGCAAAGTCGCAGGAAATCAACGGCATCATGAAGTACTCGACTGGGAAGTTGACCACCTTCCCGATAATCAAAAATGCCAAACACCTCAAGATTTCTTCGATAACCGTCTTCCGTCAGATTGGCCGACGTAATCACGAGCCGTACCACATTTGACCACACGAGAAGACTCATCTTCGCATGCAGTATTCCGCGGGACAGGCGTGCGGGCAACAGGTCCCAGCGTAGGCTCCGGGGGCCTTTGCAATGGTGCTGGTCCACTATGGCGCAGGCGCATACGATGGGAGAGAGTTTCTCCTCCCGTTCGATGAGATACAGCGGCCCGTCTTCTGTGGGGTCCGTTTCCAAAGCGAGAAAACGGCTCAGGCATTCTTCCTCGAAGAAGGCAGATGAGAAAGTGAAACTTGTCGCGGCGCATCCTATGGGCGCGCCCGCATCAGCCGGCGGCGTCCAGGCGTCCAGGAGCTTGCCGAAACCCTTCTGCTCTTCCTTTTTCCGTTTTGCCATCTACTTCACCATTCCTAGGTCACACACGAACCGGTCCAGGGGGTTGGTGCGGTAAAAGTGCACATACTCGGTACTGCGCGCGCCGGGGGTATCCCTGCGGTAGGCTGGATAAATTGCGTACGTGCCATCATCACAACGCTCAAACCAGGGGGCCTTGCCGTGGGGCGGCTTTTCGCGTTGGATGCGGCGGTGATGTTCCAAAAGGGATGCCGCCCATGTTTCGGGGGTTTGGCGCTCGGAAACGTTCAGAAAGGTCTCCTGGAGTCTGGGGGCAAGCCCGTAGGGGCTGAGCATTTCCAGTAACTCAGCGAACAGGTCGGGGACCTTCTCGGCGGCAGAAACGACGTTCTTGCATGTTCCGAGGTTGCGGGGTGAAACCCGTGTGCCAGGGGACATTTCATACAAGCAGTCATCAAACGCATCCTGCAGCAATCGGGAAAACCGTTCATACACTTGGACAGTGTCCAGCAAATTGCGCAGTGCAGCGTTGGCTACCCTGCGTAATCCTTTGTGAAACGTCCTTTCCGAAATCGATCCATCTTCATGTCTCTCTGCCAGAACTGCCTGTCCTTCTGGGGAGGCGAGGAACTCCATTACGGGCCGTCGAAAACCCTCATCATCGCGGAACAGAGCCCTGACAAGAGCTTTGGACTCCTTCTTGCCCATGGCTTTAGGGTCAGGTGCCAGATGCTTGGCGATGAACTTCCAGCCTTCCCAGCCGGGCCCCCGGCACGTGCGCCCATTGGAGAGACCATCATCGACGGCTTCGACAAGGAGGCGCCGCGCTTGATATCCCGGCCCCCCGGTGGAATCAAAGAAACCATCCAAGGCCTGCTCCTCGGCCCAGACAGCAAGGATGTCGCGCCCTGTCTCGCCAATGCAGTCAAGGTCTTCCACATGGAGCTCTCGGGCCAGTGTGCGATAGACACCATGGAAGCCAAAAACACGGGGGGTCTTAAGATATTGGGATGCGCAAAGAGGAATGTTGTTCCGAACTGCAGCGGCGACCTTCTCGCTGCCGGGCACACGGCTTAGGCGGCCCGTTCCTCCAAGGCCCCGAACCAGTCCCTCAACTACGTACCATTCAAACACCTGCCATGGCTCGCTGACCTCATCAGCGGCAACTCGCTCCTCGTCAAAGGCGTTGCACACGGCGAAAGAGACCGCCATGACGGAAAGGAAGCGCGGACGGAATTGGCGTTCACGAATGCCGGGAGCAACCTGAACGGCTAGGGCATCGGCAATTGAATATGTCCCCAGGGGATTGATCGCCCCTTCCTCGGACTGTTTTGGATCGACCTCTGACAACAAGGGAGCAAACATGCAACCACCCTCAATATCCCCGACAGACCAGTATCCGCAGTTCCATACCCGGGCCTATGACATTCCTTCGCGCATTACACCGTGCGGAGGCGGTCCCATGAACTGCATGGGGGCCAGTATAGGGGGCCTAAGTCCCAATGGTCAAGGACTCGGACACTTTCTGACTCGGACACTTTCAGGTGTAAGCCCAGTAATGCACCTCGGTTTCGATGGCATCTCTGTCGGGGCTTTGGTTGTAGCGCATCATGGGGCTATCAACAAGGCGTACCAATTGCGCTACAAGACATCTGAGGTCAGGACGCGTGCCCACAGCTGTCACCCGCGTTCCACCCACTCCCCGCACACGTGACAGCACGATATAATCCGGTTCCCGGTTGTCCTCAAGTGCCGGGGCGCGCCACGGGCACAGCAAACGGGTCTGTGGCTGCGCGCGATACTGGCCAGATGTGAGACTGCCGAAGTTCAAGGCATCGATTTCACCGTTGGCGTACCGGCCAGTGAATCTGTCTGCCAAAACACCCAAGGACATCCAGGCAACCTCTAAGAGTTGTCCGAAACCACCGCCCGATATTTCTGCCGAGACCAAGGGTGGTTAGAGAACCACGTGACCTAGCGGCTGCGTGGTCCACTAGTCGCTCTAAGGGCGTGAGATGTTGTGTTGCTCGCACGGGCGCGTCAGGCGTAAGGTCTTGATACTAATTCTGGCCGCAACCTGCGTCCGTGGCTCTCCACAGAGGAGGTACTACAGGTCCTTTCTGGAAAACGTAGTCTTGGTTTCCATTGGCACCTCCTTCTACACAGCATTGTATGCTTGGGATGTCATATGGGCCATTGGGAACCCTTCTCGGCCACACGGTGGCGCCATTCACTCTCTTGGGTGTAGCATCTTTGCAGTACCATGGGAAGGATATCGCCGATGGAGAACGATCCCAATGATGAAACGAGGGCCGCACAGGACGGGACCAAACGGACCCTCAAAGAGCGTTTACTGTTCGCAATCAAGACCGTCGACGGAAAGCATGGCACACGTTATTGCCCACCGAAAGAGATGACCCTTTCAGATTATCGGAACATCGCAACTCACGTGATAACTTTCCGGGAGGGATTAGCCGTCTCAAAGACCGATCTCCGGTCATTTGCAGATATGCTTAATGAGGCACGATTGAAGGCCGTTGATAACCGGGCCAAGTGGACCGGCGGGCTGGCCGAATTGGAGACGCTTACGCAGGCCTGTGTCATGCGCTGGGTGGGTGCCATTCCGTTTTCAGATGAAGA
>CAIUWO010000175.1 GCA_903902895.1 Candidatus Hydrogenedentota bacterium
TAATGTCGGCGACTACCGCTTCGAAAACAGAACCCTGCTCGATGTGGTGGACGCGCTGAACGGTATCGGCGAACTGGCGCGGGTGCGTTTGGCCTCCATTGAATTGACCACCGTACCCGACGGGATGCTGGCGCGGATGGCTGACCCCAGTCACCGGCTCGTGCCCTTTCTGCATGTGCCGCTGCAGTCGGGGTCCGACCGCATCCTGGCGGCCATGCGGCGCAACTACACCCGCGCCGACTATCTCGCGCTGGTTCGGCACGCCGCGGAAACGGTGCCCGGACTCGGCATCGGCGCGGACATCCTCGTCGGCTTTCCCGGCGAGACGGACGCCGATTTTGACGACAGCCTCGCGCTGCTGCGCGGGAGCCCGGTGTGTTTCACGCACGTGTTCAAGTATTCGGAACGGCGCAATTCGGCGGCCTCGCGGCTGCCGGAAAAGACCGACCCCGCCGCCGCGTCGGCGCGCGGCGAGGCCCTGCGCAGCCTGGGCGCGGCGAAACTGCGCGCCTTCCAGGACCGCCACCTGGGCCGCACCGTCGAGGTGCTGTTTGAGGGCGGGCGCAACAACACATGGCGCGGCCACATGGGGAATTACCTTGAAGTCGCCGTGCGTTCCACGGAGGACATGACGAACCGGCTGTGCCGGGTAGTTGTTGACGGCATCGAAGGAGAGTTGATAACCGGAACGCTGACGACCATGTAGGACAGGCGCCCTCGCCAGCCGTCCCATGGTATTTCTTACAGACTGACAGCCGAGGGCGGCTGTCCCACATTGAACCAATTAAACAAAATAGAGCCGTCATTGCGAGGAGGACAAAGTCCGACGAAGCAATCTCTTGACCGCCAGGGCGCTGACAACAAGAGATTGCCTCGCTTTGCTCGCAATGACATGGTTGATTCATCGCACAACAAGGATGCCGTTATCATGGCCATTGCCCCGGAAACTTTGCACAAGGAAGAGGCGCTGAAGGACATCCTGCGCGGGTACGGCTCGATCGTGATCGCCTACTCGGGCGGCGTCGACTCGACCTACCTGGCCGATGTGGCCGCGGAAACCCTGGGCGACGCGGCGCACCTGGTCATCGCGGACTCACCGAGCCTGCCCCGGGGCGAACTGGGCGGGGCGCTGCGCCTGGCGCGGGACCGCGGCTGGCACATTGAGGTGGTGCAGACGACGGAGTTTGAGAACGAGGAGTACCTGCGCAACGACGGCATGCGCTGCTATTTCTGCAAGGGCCAGCTGTTTGAAATGATCGAGCGGTACGCCCGCGAGCACGGTGTCGCGTTCATGGCCCATGGCGAGCTGGCCGACGACGCGCTGGACACGACCCGGGTGGGCGTGCGCGCCGCCCGCGAGCGCGGCGCGGTGGCCCCGCTGGCGGCGGCCGGACTGGTCAAGGACGAGGTGCGCGCGCTGAGCCAGCTGCGCCACCTGCCCACGTGGAACAAACCCTCCTTTGCCTGCCTGTCCTCGCGCTTTCCCAAGGGGACGCGGCTCAACACGGAGGAGGTGCGCCGGGTGGAGGAGGCCGAGGAGGTGCTGCGCGCCATGGGTTTCCGGCAGTACCGCGCCCGGCACCACGGCGACCTGTGCCGCATCGAGATTGAGCCCGGCGACTTCGCCCGCATCATCGATCCGGCCGTGCGCACCGTGGTCGTGCAGCGCCTGCAGGCGCTGGGCTACAGGCACGTCAGCCTTGACCTGGTGGGGTACCGCACCGGCAGCACGGCCTGAAAAACGCGCCGCGCCTATCCGCGAACCAGCAGGATCAGCGTGGCCGCCTCGTAAAGCGCAGCCACAGCCAGCACCGCGCCGCTCACAAGAACCGCGGCGAACAGCACGCGCGCGCCGTCGGCCAGTTCGCGCGCGCGCGCGTCCCGGACGGCCAGCGCGCGAAACAGGCGAATAGTCCAGACAAGCACGGCAAAGCAGGCGATGATGTAACCCTCAAATTCCAGCGCCATGGTGAGCGCGTGGAAAATGTACCCCGAGGCGTTGTCGACCCAGATGGGGCTGAGCGCCAGACCCGCGAGCAGAAAGCTGCCGAAGGTCTTGAACACCCCCAGCGGAACGCCAAACAGCGAGATGAGAATGGTCATCACCAGCGTCTGCAAAATGTAGTTGTTGTGGAACGTGGCCCATGCGGCGCGCAGTATGTCACGCGACGCATAGGCGTCGCCGATATAGCCCAGGTCGCCGCTTGTGCTGAAAATGCCGCTGACGTACTGCACCAGCTGGTAGTTGGCCTCGGGAAGCACAAAGCCGCCGATCATGGCGTAGAAGAACAGAATGTAAAGCAGCGCGTGAAGGCCGTTCCACAGCCTGCGCCGCCGGCCAACCTCGCGGAACAGCGGGCCCAGCAGCGGGCCGGGGGCCAGGCTCATGCGCAGGCACAAACGGGTGGCCAGACTGTATCCGCCCGCGGCCACAAGCATCAGACCGGTCAGCGTCGCCCAGAACATGGCGGCGGACGTGCGGATTTGCCGCTGCACCACCGTCACATCCGCGTATTTCTCGTCCTCCACAGCGGCGTCTTGGGGGGAAATGGGGACCAGTTCCGGTTCGGCGTACAGGTGGGGCCGCTCGCCGGACTCTGTGTCGGGCGATTCGGGGTCCATCGGCGCCGTGTCGGGCGACCCGCCCCCGTCATACTCTTGGTCGTCCGGGGAATACTCTTCCTCCCTGGAACTGCCGCCGCCCACTTCCGGGTCGTTCCTTCCGACCCATGGCCGAAGTTCGTCCATGCGCAGCCAGCCGTCGGGCACAATCCAGCCCCAGCGTATGTCATCCTCGGGGGTGATGCTCTTCTCGACGATTGGATCATCGACAATCATGTAGCCGTTGGTAAAGCCGCTGACGGTGCGTTTGAGGCGGCCGACCACCTCGTACCTCACCGATTGCCCGGCGTCACTCAGGGTAAAGTACCCGTCGGGGGCAAGGTCCCCGGCCAGCGCTTCGCGCGCGCCGGGCTGGGGAAGTCGTCCCGAGGACAGCAGCGGCGCGGCCATGCTTACCGGCATGACCACGGCGATGGCAAGCTCGTCGTGTCCCGTGAACTGTTCCTCTTTCCCCTCCGCTTCGGAGAAACGCCGCATCAGATTCCGCACGGTGTCCCCGTCCGACGCCGTGTGCATGGTTACCGGATAGGCATAGGCTTCCAGGGCGCCGGGCGGAATGCCCTCGTCATCATCGTCAAGCACCAGCAGCGCCTGTGACCATGGCTGCCCGGCGATCCGGCGCGCCTCCATGTCGGCCACCGCGGCGATGAGGCTCATGCCGCACAGCAGGAGCATGCAGGAGTATAGCAACCCCCGCCGCACCGGCGGCGCGGCGGGTGCTATGGGGGGCCTGTCCCCTTCGGAGGAGGAACACGGCACCACCGGTTCGGCCTCCTCCCCGGGAACGGGGGGAGGTCCGGCCGGAACATCGGAAGTCTGCCCTTCGGGAATGGGGGGTGGCTCAATCACGAGTTGGCTGGGGCCCCCTGGAGCGGCGCGCCGTTTTGCGCGCGCAGGGGGGAGGCGCCCATCTTGTTGACGATTTCATCGCGCAGGGTGCGCATGTACGCCTCGGCGTTGGGGCCGAACCAGCTCATGAACCCGTTCTCGTAGCCCAGGTTGCCGTCCTTGTCCACCTCGTAGTAGTACTTGTCCGGCGAGAGATAGCCGCAGTAGGAGGCGGAAAAGCCGTGGACCCACAGGTCCCAGCCCTTGGGCGCCATTTCCTCGCGCCACTGGCGGGCCAGTTCGCCGCTGGTGTCGTAGGGCAGTCCGACGAACAGGATGTCGCCGACGCGGATGCCCTGCACCCAGCCTTCGGGAATGATGCCGGCCAGTTTGGCGAACATGGGCGACACGCGGAAGGAGGGCTTCATCGGGCGCATCTGCGCGGGCGGCATGCCGACGGTGGTGCCGACAGAGGCAATGTCGAGATTGGTCTGGAACTTCGGGGGCGCGGCGGCCAGGGCGTCAAGCATCTTCCGGGCCAGTCCCTGGCCCATCAGGTCGACCCGCTCGTCGGGCGTGGGCGCGTCGGGCGCTTTCGGGCCCATCGAGCCCACCGCGCCGCCGAGATAGATGGCCGTGCCCTTGGTTTCCGCCTCGACGCAGCGCTGGAGCGCGCCGGGGAATTCGGCGCTGAAACGCATCTGGGAGGTGCCGAAAACAGTCGGGTGGGCGGAGTAGCGGATGACGAAGCACTTCTCACCGGTCAGTTTCTCCACCACGAGGTACTTGAGCATCGAGTCGACCGGGGCGTTGCGCGTGCGGTCGCGGATGAACTCGGGCGCGTCCACCTGCGCGTCGGCCAGTTTTGCCGGGGCCATGCTCTTGAACGCGGCGATGACCGCGTCGGCCATGGCCGTGCTGACCAGCTCGGGCACGGCGGGATCCAGCTTGCCGGACGAGAAGGTGCCGGCCAGGCCGGGCGCGAAGGCGCCGGTTCCGGAATGGGTGTGGCTGGCGCAGAACAGGATGTTGTTCGCGTTGAGGCCGACTTCCAGGGCGACCTTCCGGCGCACCAGCGCGGCGATGTTCGGCGGGACGATCAGCATGTCGTTGCCGATCAGCGCCACCGTGTCTTTGCCGTCGCTCAGGCAGATGGCCTTGGAATACAGGTCATCGCGCACGCCTGTCGAGGGTTTGCCCTTGCGGGCGCCGAGGCCGCCCAGCGGCGTGCCCACTTTGGGTGTCATCTTGGCGACACCCCAGCCCGCCTTCAGCGTGCCGGGCGTTGCCGTAAAGTCGGAGAGGGCGACATTCTTGTCGATGTCGGCAAGCGCTTTCTTGCAGTAGGCGGAGGACGCGAACTTGGAGTCCTTGTAGACCGGCCACGGGCCGACCACGGCCACAAACAGCCCCGCCGCGACCAGCACGAAGACCGTGACACCGACCAGAATCTTCTTGAACAGGCTCATAACCGTCTAACCTCCAGGGCGTTCCCGGTCCGCCGCCGGTCAAAAATCAACCGAGGCCTTGAGAACGCCGTCTGCGTTGTCTGTCACCAGCCGGAACGCGTCCTGGGCGCGTTCGAGCGAAAACGAATGCGTTATCAACGACGCCACGTCGAGACGTCCCGACGCGGCAAGCGCAAGGGTTGCCGGATAATTGCTCAAAAACCTTCTGCACCAGTGCAGCGTCAGTTCACGGCGCCGCGCCAGGCTCACCGGAAGCGGGTCGCTTTCCCGGCCGCTGATGCCGGTCAGCACGCAACGACCCGCGGGCCGCGCCGCATGGCACGCCAGCGCCAGACCGTCCGAACCGTTCGTGCAGTCAATCGCCACGTCCACGCCGCGTCCGCCGGTGCGTTCGCGGAGCCACGCAACCGTGGCCGCGCCGCCTTCGACCGGCCCGCCGACAGTGCCGGCAAACGCGTCGTCAACACCGTGCCGTGAGGCCGCCTCGACGCGGTAGTCCAGCACATCGACACCGAGCACGCGGCTCGCGCCGCACAGCTTCGCCATCTGCGCCGTCAGCAGGCCCACCGGTCCAAGGCCAATGACCGCCACATCGTCGCCCGGCCGCAGCCGGGCCAGTTCCACGGTGTGCACCGCCACGGCCGCCGGCTCAATCATCGCCGCCACCGCCGCCGTCATGCCGTCGGGCACGGGAAAACAAAAGCGGGCGTCCACGGCCATGTATTCGCGCAGCGCGCCGTCGCAGCCGGGACCGCCCGGAAAAAACATCCGCTCACACACATTATAATGCCCCGTGCGGCACCATTCACAGTCCATGCACGGGATGCCCGGCTCCACCGCCACGCGTCGGCCCACCAGGGCCGGGTCTGCCTGCGCGCCCACGGCCTCCACGATGCCCGCGTATTCGTGGCCCAGGATGGTCGGTTCCTTCAGCCGGTTCTCACCGATGCGGCCGTCGCGAAAATAGTGCACGTCCGACCCGCAGACCCCCACCGACTCCACCCGCACCAGCGCGCCAAAGGGACCGGGCTCGGGTTTGTCCGTCTCCACCAGCCGCATCTCCAGCGGCGCGAACCATTTAACGGCTCTGATTTTCATCTTGTTTCAACGCCATCCATAGTTATGCGGTTAACAGGGGCCAGCCTTGCGCAATTTCCCGGGGAAGATGAGTGCGCCGCAAAATACGGGTTCAACCCCATTCGGGGTTGCCATTATTGGCCAGTTTTCCGGAGCCTCCCTTCGGGGACCTCTGGTGTTCAAGGACTTCAATCGCCCGCATTGAACCCTGCGGGGAACCATAGCAAACCAAAAAGAACACGTCAAAGGCCAGGCGCCCTGCCCGGCATCCGGGCAGGGCGCGCGAGGAGTCAATTCAATTATGGAAACCGGTCAGACCGGCAGCTCCCAGCCCTTGCGGTATTCTTTGGTCAGCAGGGCGTTCAGCTTGGGGTTGTTCGTGACTTTGCCATTCTTCACGTCGTAGATCAAAGGCTCGCCCTTGGCGTGCAGGGCCACGTTGCCGAAGTTGGCCACCACCGTCAGCGGGGAGGCGTAGTCGAAGTTCGACGCAGTCTTTCCACCGTTCTGGATGCACTCGATCCAGTCGTAATACGGGTCGTTGTGCGACACGCGCTTGATGGACGGCGCCGGCTTCTTGTAATCCGCCATCTTCGAATCGGGCAGCAGGCGCGGATGTCCGCCGTATTCGCCCGCCGTCAGATAGCCCTTTGAGCCGATGAACAGCGACCCGTTGTTGCCGTCGCCGATTTTCTGGTCGGCCGGAATGTCGGCTGGACGCGTGGGCAGGATGCCGCCGTCGTGCCAGTACACGCTGACCGGGCCCATTTTGCCGCGGGCCGGAAAGTCGATCTTGATGGTGGACTTGAGCGGCGGCGTCTGGTCGGTCATGCCCTCGGAAACGATTGCCTGGGCCGTGAAGGTCTCGGCCTCAATCAGGTTGAGCGACCAGAAGGCCGCGTCCATGATGTGACAGGCCATGTCGCCGATGGCGCCGCAGCCGAAATCCCACCAGCCGCGCCAGTTAAACGGCGCATACTTGCTGTTGTAGGCCCGCTCCGGGGCGGTGCCGATCCACAGGTTCCAGTCCATCTCCGCCGGAACCGGCTCTGCGGGCAGCGGGGCGGCAATGCCCTGCGGCCAGATCGGGCGGTTCGTCCAGACATGGGCCTCTTTCACGTCGCCAATCACGCCCGACCACATCATTTCGCACAATTCGCGGACGCCGACCTGGCAGTGGCCCTGGTTGCCCATCTGGGTGACCACCTTGGCCTCCTGGGCAACCTTGCGCAGGAGCCGCGCCTCGGCGATGGTGTGGGTCAGCGGCTTCTGGCAGTACACGTGCTTGCCCAGCTTCATGACGCGGTAGGCCGCCGGAGCGTGGGTATGGTCCGGCGTGCTGACGGTGCAGGCGTCAATGTCCTTGCCCATCTCGTCCAGCATGACCCGGTAGTCCTTGTACTGCTTGGCGTCCTTGCATTTGTAGAACCCCTCGGCGGCCCGATTCCAGTCCGGGTCGGCGATGGCGACGATGTTCGCGCCCGCCTTCTTGGCATTCATCATGTCGTCCAGGCCCTTGCCGCCGCCGCCGATGCAGGCCACGTTGACCTTCTGGTTGGGAGACACCTTGCCCGGCACGACCTTGGCCGTGTTCGGCTTCTGACTGGAGGCGCAGCCCGTCAACACCGCCGTGGTGGTGGAGGCGGCAAGAAAGGCCCTGCGGGTGATTTGGTTCTTGTCCATGTTGGTTCGTTTCCATCTGGGGTTGAGGTTGGTCCTGGACGCCTTGAAACGCTATGGCGTGCGCCGCCGGCGGACCTCATCCGGCGAACTCGCCCATCCCGCCTCGTCGGGGGCGGAACACAACAATCCGTAATCATTGGACAGCGTTGGGATAATATCAGTTTCACCCTTTGAAAAGCACCGCCGTTCAGGGACTCTCAAACAGGTGGGACGAAACTCCCAAGGGGCGGCCTGGGGTGCTGTCGAAAGCCCCTGCGAAACGATGCTAGAATGACGCCTTGTTGCGGTTAACCCTGTCCAAGTTTCGTCCCGGTGGGAAAAGCGCCTATTTCTTCACCCTCTGAAAGGCCGTTGAATGCTTGAAAACCAACATGTCGACCGCGCGCTGCGCGCGGTGTTTGTCGGCCTGGCCGTGGGCATGGCGTGGGGTATACGCGGCGATTTCGGCGGGGTGGACGGGGCGATGTATCCCGGCGCGATGCTGGGGCTGGCCTTCTGCTATGTGAGCGGGCAGGAGTCGGTCATGCGGCGCATGCCGGTGATTGCGCTGCTGTCGGGCCTGTTTATCGGCCTGGGCGGAAACATGTCCTACGGCATCCTGCACGGCTACGCGAAGTCCGACACCTTGCCGAACTATTCCTACGGGTTCTTGATGCTGCTGTTTCAGGGGGGCTGCTGGGGGCTGTTTGGCGGCGGCGCGGTGGGACTCGCCTTGGACGACCGGCGGCCGAAACTGGGCGAGGCTCTCGCGGTGGCCGCAGCGGTGGTGGTGACTGGCGTGCTGCTGGAGAAATTCGTCACCAATGTGGTGCGCTTCGAGATCGACTCCCGAGGTAATTCGCTCGTTCCCTTCATGGGCGGCGGTGCCGTGTTTGTGGCGTGGCTGGCCGCAAGGAAATATGCCTACGGTCTGCGCGGCGCGTTCTTTGGATTCACCGGATTTGGCGCAGGCATGTTCTTCGGGCGCTTCTTGAGCAACGGCTCAGAGCATTTCCCGTGGACCATGAACAACTGGAACGTGATGGAGGTTGGTTGCGGGCTCATCGGGGGATTCGTGTTCACCTGGGGCATGGTCGGCCTGCCTGACGGCAACGACACCCCCGATTCGGGCACCTCCCCGTGGGCGCTCGCGGGCATAATCTACGCGGCGGCATTCATCCCGCTCGAACATCTGGCTGTGCACGTCAAATCCGCAGTGGCGAAACCGGAATGGATGAAACTGCTGACGGAGTACGGCCATGCGGACCCCGCCGCCACGGCCGACAGGATTTACTCGCTCATCTCAGTGGTGGCGCTGTGCGGCGTGGCCGTGGCGGGTGCCTGGTACTGGTGGCACAGCGGCGAGCATCTCAAGTGGGCGTGGATTCCCGCGCTCGGTCTGTCGCTGATCATGCTCGTCTTTCAGTGCCTCAACGCGCTCTATTTCCAGTATCCCGACAAGCCCGACTTCCTCGACATGCACACGGTGCTGTGGGTGATGCTTGCGCTTATGGCCCTTTACATCGCCCTGCGAACGCAGCATGAACCCCTTGATGTGGACGACGAGGACGAATGGGGAAGCGCCGCGCTCGGATGGGGAGCCGGCTTGCTGGCGCTACTTGTGATTACCGTTATTGCGGCCGGGTCGGTCAACGGCGAAAAGACCATGCGGTCCGCCGAAATGAAATGGCCGCAGTGGAGTTTCCGCGACGGCCCCCCGCCCGCCAACCGGAAATAGCAGCGGCGGACCGGGCCAAAGCCCGATCCGCCGCATAATGGTTTCTACGCGGGACTTAGTCGCAGAGCTCGAAGACGCCGGCGGCGCCCATGCCGCCGCCGATGCACATGGTCTCCAGGCCCCACTTGACGCCGCGCCGCCTCATCTCGCTGATGAGCTGCGTGGCCAGTTTGGCGCCGGTGCAGCCGAGCGGGTGGCCCAGCGCGATGGCGCCGCCGTTGACGTTGACGATTTCCTCGTCCAGACCGAGGGTCTTGACCACGTAGAGGGTCTGCGCGGCGAAGGCCTCGTTGCACTCGACCAGGCCAATGTCCTTGACCGTGATGCCGGCCATGGCGCAGGCCTTCTCAATCGCGGGCACCTGCGGCGGGCCGAGATAGCCGGGGTCGCCGCCGCACACGGCATAGCCGCGCAGCTTCGCCAGCGGCTTCAAGCCCAATTCCTTCACCATCGCCTCGCTGGCAAGGACTGTCGCCGCGGCGCCGCAGCTCGTCTGGCTGGAGTTGCCGGCCGTGCTCACGCCCAGCTTGGGCGACGCCGCAAAGGCGGGCCGCAGCGCGGCCAGGCCCTCAAGTGTCGTCTCGGCGCGCGGCCCCTCGTCCGTGTCGAACACGTAGGTCTTGCCGTTGGCGCCGGTCACGGTCAGCGGCACTATCTCGTCCTTGAACTTGCCCGCGGCGATGGCGGCCACGGCGCGCTGGTTGCTGCGCAGCGCCCACTGGTCGCACTCCTCGCGGGTGATCTTGAAGTCCTTGGCGACGTTGTCCGCGCACAGGCCCATGCCCGAATAGGCGCGCGGGCGGTCCTTGGTCAGTTTCGGGTTCGGCAGCAGCTTGTTGCCGCCGATCGGGATGATGCTCATCGACTCCAGGCCGCCCGCAATGGCGCAGTCCAGCATGCCGACTTCAATCTTCGCCGCGGCGGTGGCCATGGCCTCGAGCCCGGAGGAGCAGAAGCGGTTGATGGTTTCGCCCGAAATCGAATCGGGAAGTCCGGACGCCTGCAGCGCGATGCGGCCCACGTTCATGCCCGACTCCGCCTCGGGAAACGCGCAGCCCATGATGCAGTCGTCAATCCGGTCGGCCGGCACCCCGGAGCGCTTCACCGCCTCCGCAATGACCGCCGCGCCCAGATCGTCGGGGCGCACGTGCGCAATGGCGCTGCCCGCCTTGGAACGGCCCACCGCGGTGCGCACCGCGGAAACGATATATACGTTGTCCATTTGCAATTCTCCCTTAGTTGCGCAGCGGCTTGCCGGTGGCAAGGATGCTCTGGATGCGCGCCTGTGTCTTCTCGGTGCCGCAGAGGCTCACAAACGCCTCGCACTCAAGGTCCAGCACGTCCTGCTCGGTCATGGCCGTGCCCTGGATCCGGTTTCCGCCGCACAGCGTGTTGGCCAGATGCTCCGCGATCAGCGCGTCGTGCTCGCTCGCATAGCCCGCCTGCGTCATGCCCCACACGCCCGCGCGGAACATGGCCTTGCCCGTCTCGCCCATCGCCACCAGGCGCGGCGCGCGCGGCGGCGCGTAGCCGGCCTTGACCAGGCCCAGGCACACGTCTTTGGCGCGCTGGAGCTGGTGGTCGAAATTCGGCACGATGATCTCGGTCGGCCGGAAATAGCCCAGCTCGATGACCTCGGCGGCGCTCGTGCCCACCTTGGCCGTCGCAATGTTCTCAAACGCGCGGCGCACAAACGGCATCGGGTCGGCGGGCACGTTCGCCGGGATGTTCTCCAGCGCGCGCACCAGCATCTCCTTGGTGCCGCCGCCGGCCGGTATCACGCCCACGCCCACCTCGACCAGGCCCGCGTACGTTTCGCCCGCGATGACGACCTTGGCGCAGTGCATGTTCACCTCGACGCCGCCGCCGAAGGTGTAGTGGTGCGGCGCGCCCACGATGGGCCTGCGGCAGTACTTCATGCGCGTGCCCACGTTCTGCAGTTCGTGAACCATAAGCTCGATGGAGGCCCAGTCCTCCTGCATCGCCGCGCCGAGCACCAGCATCAGATTGGCGCCCGCGCTGAAATGCGGCCCCTGGTTGCCGATGACCATGCCCTCGAACCTGCCCTCGTCCAGCAGGTCGACGCCCGCGCTGAGTATGCCGATGATGTCCGGGCCTATGGCGTTCATCTTGCAGTGGAACTCGGCGCACACGATGCCGTCGCCCAGATCCACCAGACTGGCGTCGTCCATGGCCTTGACGACGCGCGTGCTGTCGGTTTTGACGTTGATCAGCTTCAGCTCGCGCGGGTTCACCGGCACGGGCTTGTAGGATGTGGAAGCCCCGTCAAAATAGAGGTTCTTCCCGCCCTCAAGCTTGTAGAACGACTTGCCGCCGCTGTCCTTGAGCGCCTGCGCCACCGGCGGCAGGGCAACACCCTCCGCCGCCATGCGCTCGCACACCGTGTCAAAGCCCAGAATGTCCCAGGTCTCGAAAATGCCCTTCTCCCAGGCAAACCCCCACTTGCAGGCGTTGTCTATGTTGACAATGTCGTCGGCAATCTCGGGGATGCGGTTGCCCGCGTACTGCGCCAGGTTGGCAAAGAACGAGAACAGGGTCTTTGAGCCCTTGTCGTCGCCCAGGTGCATGATGCGGATCTTGTCTTCCAGATTGTCCACGTTGCGCACCGCGCCCGTGCAGGCAAACTTGGGCTTCATCGGCGGCCGGTAATCGCCCGCGACCGGGTCGTAGGCCAGCACGATCTTCTTGCCCTTCTCGTCCTTTTCGTTCGTCTTCTTGTAGAAGCCCGAACCCGACTTGTCGCCCAGCAGGCCCTTTTCCACCATCTTGGTGAACCATTCCGGACCCTGCATGAGGTCGTGCCGCTCGTCGTCCGGGCAGCCGTTGAACACGTTGCCCACCACTTTGTGCAGCGTGTCCAGGCCGACCAGATCGGCCGTGCGGAACGTCGCCGAACCGGCGTGGCCGATGGCCGTGCCCGAAAGCGCGTCCACCTCCTCCACCGTCAGCTCGGACTTCGTCAGTTCGTGCATCAGGTACTGCATCGCAAAGGTGATGATGCGGTTCGCCACAAAATTCGGCGTGTCCTTGGCGTACACAATCCCCTTGCCCAGCACGTTCTCGCCAAACTTGGCCATGCCCGCCAGCACGTCCGGGTCCGTTTCCGGAAGCGGAATCAGCTCCAGCAGTTTCATGTAGCGCGGCGGGTTGAAGAAGTGCGTGCCCAGGAAATTGCGCCGCATCTCCTCCGGCATCTTCTCGGCGATCGCGTGGATCGGGATGCCGCTCGTGTTGGTCGTGACGATGCTCCCCGGCTTGCGGTGCTTCGCCACCTGCTCAAACACCTGGTGCTTGACGTCCAGTCGTTCCATGACAACCTCGATAATCCAGTCGCAGTCGGCGATTCTGGACATGTCGTCCTCGAAGTTGCCCGTCTCAATCAGGTCCGCGTACGCGCTGACGTACAACGGCGCCGGCTTGGCCTTCAACAGCCCCGCCTTGCCCTTGTCCGCAAACCCGTTGCGCTTGCGCCGGTCCTTCCTTTCCTCGTCGGAAAGGTTGGGCGGCACAATGTCCAGCATGATGCTGGGGATTCCACAGTTGGCCACATGGGCGGCGATTGCCGCGCCCATCACGCCGGAACCCAACACGGCGACACGTTTGATTTCCCTCATGGGTCCATCACTCCTGCCAAGGTTGCATCCCAAACGACCCGCCACACGGCGGGTCTTTACCTAACGGTCATTAAACACAACAGACCAAGAACGCGCATACAATAACTTTTTGAATATTTCACACAACGCCCAAGATCAGCCAAGCATTCCTGCAACGTCCACAGGCGGACGCAGGGACGGCTTTTTCGCAGTTTACTTAAATCATCGGCGCCGGTCAAGTCTGCGAATAATAAGGAATTATTGCGCTAAAGTCCGGCCGCCAGCGACCCGAAAACCATCCCATTTCGGCCAATATCGACAGACGAAATAAATTGTATACTGGCTTGGTGGGAAAAACATGCGTAAAAAAGCCTGATACTCCCGCAACGAGACCACCCGGGCCGGGAGCTTCAGAGGCTGTTGCCCTTCGGGAGACTTGCGGCCGCGCCGGCCGCTCGATACATGCGGAGGCGCGGCGCTGTGGATTTCAGGTCGCGCCCCTTGGCAGATGCTCAGTCGCCGTCGGCATGTTCGGTGGCAATGGCGCGGAATTCGCCTTCCACGGCAAGGAAAGAGTCGACAATGTCGGGGTCAAAATGGGTTCCCCGGTCCTTGACAAGGATGTCGCGGGCCTGCTCGTGGGTGAACGGGGGCTTGTACACACGCTTGGAAATGAGGGCATCATACACGTCGGCCAAGGCCATAAGACGTGCGGAAATGGCAATATTGTCGCCGGACAATCCCTGCGGATAGCCGCTGCCGTCCCATTTTTCCTGGTGCGACAGGGCAATCTCCTTGGCCATGGTCAAAAATCCGACCTTGGTGCCCAGCCGGGCTTCTGCCTGCTCGATGCTCTTGTATCCGAGCGTGGTGTGGCTGTTCATGACCTCCCGCTCCTCATCCGTAAGCCTTCCCGGTTTGAGCAGCACGTTGTCCGGGATGCCCACCTTGCCAATGTCGTGGAGCGGCGCGGATTTGTAGAGGAGCTCAATGTTGGCGTCGGTCAGAAACCACGCAAAGCGCGGATGGCGCTGCAGGTTCCGGGCCAGGGCGCGCACGTACAACTGGGTTCTGCGGATATGGGCGCCCGTGTCGTTGTCCCGGGTTTCGGCAAGGGAAGCCATGGCAAGGATCGTGACATCCTGGATCGCCTTGACCTCCTGGGTGCGCCTGGCCACTTCCTGCTCCAGAAATTCGTTTTGTGATTTCAGAAAGTCGCGCATCAGTTTGAGGTCAAGGTGGTTCTTGACCCGGGCCATCACGATGGGGGGGCTGATGGGCTTTGTGATGTAGTCCACCGCGCCCAGTTCGAGTCCCCTGCGCTCATCCTCCACCTCGCTCTTGGCGGTCAGGAAGATCACGGGAATGTCCCGGGTTTGCGTGTCGGTCCGAAGCTGTCTTAACACTTCGTACCCGTCCATGCCAGGCATCATGATGTCGAGCAGAACCAGGTCCGGCGGCGCGGCCGAGGCGGCAATCTTGAGCGCGCGTTCCCCGGAATTGGCGACCTTCACCTTGTACAGGTCCTTGAGCAGCCCGCTCATCACCGTGAGGTTGTCCGGCGTGTCGTCCACGACAAGGATGGTCGGTTTGTCGAGCAATTCTGCCGTTTCAGTCATGATGGTCTCCTAACCCAGTTCGGGAATGCGGGTTTTGGCCCCGCGCAGCAGGGACAGGGCCGTCTCGAAGTCGTAGTCGCGCAGCGACTGCTCTATTTTTCCGGCCGCGGCGCCCAGCGCCGCGCGCAGCGTTTCGCCCGACTCGGAGA
>CAIUWO010000176.1 GCA_903902895.1 Candidatus Hydrogenedentota bacterium
ACACGCAGGACGCGCGTCATCAACCTGCTGCGCATGGGGTTCTTCTACATCAGGAACAAGGGTGTGCGCTTGGAATACGCCCTGGACGCGCTACGGCATCTGGTCACCTTGCAGGTGGCGCCAAACTGGGGATAGGTCAGGGCAGCCGCGCACTGCGGGCCACTCCCTTTGCGACCCTTGCGTATTGGCGTGATACACTTTCTTCGTTAACGGGTTCATTGTTGATTGTTGACAGGTTTTCCGGGAAACGCCCCCATTTCTCCGCACATAAAGGGCACAAGATGAAACTGCGAATTCCCCTGTTGACGGTTGCGACCATCTTGATTGCGGCTCATTTTCTGCGGGCCGCCGAGACCGTTCCCGTGCTTATTTGTCTTGCCGCGCCTTTTCTGTTGGTCATCAGAAAACGCGGGGCTCTGCGTGCCATTCAGTCGCTGACGGTTGTTGCGGCAGTGATTTGGCTTGTCACGCTCAATGGCATCATTCAACAGCGACTGACCGAGGGACGTCCTTGGAAAGTGGCGGTCGTCATCCTGGGAACGGTGGCGGGTTATACGCTCCTGACGGGCTGGCTCTTGAACAGTCCGTTCGTGAAAGGCAGGTACCGGTAGGCAAACGCGTCTTGGGGCGGCAAACTCAAGCCGTTGTCCCGGCCATGGCTTTTTCCGCGTAAACGGCCAGGCCCTGTGCGCTGACTTCAATGTGCGATTCCAGTGCGGCGTGGTCGGCGTCGGTGAGGATGACGCTGCAACCATCGGCCAACTCCCGCGCCGCCCTTCGCGCGCCGGCGACGCAGAATTCATGAAGTTCCCGGCCGTGCAGGGACAATTCCGCCGCCGCCTTTGCCACCGCCACAAGCCGTGTGATGGATTCCTTCAGCACCAGCGCGGCCGCCGCCGCGTCGGCCAGTTCGCCGTAATGCGTCAAGTGCAGGCGCGACGGCCGGAGCGCCAGAACCTTGTCGACACTGGCCAGC
This sequence comes from Candidatus Hydrogenedentota bacterium, assembly GCA_903902895.1. Taxonomy (GTDB): domain Bacteria; phylum Hydrogenedentota; class Hydrogenedentia; order Hydrogenedentales; family CAITNO01; genus CAITNO01. The sequence goes on from CAIUWO010000176.1 coordinate 977, forward strand.
GCCTCGTCCGGGTCAAAATCGGTGGGCGCTGACGAGCAGAGCAGGAACGGCCTTTCGCTCCGACGCCCGGCGTCATATTCCACGCCGAACGCGTCGCCGGTGAACACCCCGCCGGTCTTGGAATCGTGGATGACCATGTGGTGGTTCGCGTGTCCCCGCGTGTGCACAAACGTGAAGGTGCGCCCGCCGAACACCAACCGCGCGCCGTCGTCCATGCCGCGCACGCGGTCCTCCGCAATGGCGTGCATGGGCATGTACAGTCGCTCGAACTCCTCCGCGCCGTACACCCGCTTTGCGCCTTCGATCAGGCGCGCCGGGTCCACCAAGTGGCGCTGCGCGCGCGGATGGCAGATTACGGCCGCGTTGGGACAATGGTCCAGCAGGACCGAGGCCCCGCCGGCGTGGTCGAAATGGATGTGGGTGACGATGACGTGGCGCACCTGCTCCGGCGCGATTCCGGTCTCTTTCAGCGCGGCCAGTAGCAGGGGCACCGCATGCACGGTGTTCGTTTCCACAAACGCAGCCTCGCCGTTTTCAACCATCAGGAAGGCTGCGGCGTGCCGCGGCCGCCGGTAGAGGCAGTCAATCGTGATGACATCGTCCAAACTCATGTTCTCTGGCTTCCTCTTTGCACGTTTTCAGGTTCCGCCTCTGGCCAAAGGTTTGGTCTAACACCGAATGGTTGCACGAACCTTCCCTGTACGTCAAAACGGGGCTCGCGTGAAACCGGACACCCAATATCCAAAGACGCGTCGCGGGGGCTGCCCCCGCAGTCCGGGTATGATCCACTTTGCTTCCGTGGTTTCGGATTGGTCATAGTGCCCGCACGTGCGTGTTGGACTTTGTTTCCGCTACCCGCATTCCGCCAACGGGCAGGAGCATTTGAGCGCGTTCATGGCATCGGGCGCCGCCGTGGCGCTGGCGGTCACCGTCCTGACTATGAAATACTTTCCAAGCGCCTGACGGTCAGGCCGCATTGTCGGGATATTGGCCGCCTGTTTGCAGGCAAACGGTGAAGGAGCGGAGTCATGTCAACGGAGCATGCGGCGCGATGCGCCGGACGCATGCGCCTTGTGGGCGCGACCATTGCAATTCTATTGGCCGGGGTGCTGCTTGCGGGCTGTCCCCAGCAGGGGCCGCAGGGCGACACCGGGCCACAGGGCGCGGCAGGAGTGGCGGGTCCGGCGGGCGCCGACGGCCAGCTTCGCATTTATGGCAACGGCTCGGCCGGCGACGTGGTCGTGTCGGCCAACGCCGAATTCACCGCGCTTGACCCGAACGGCAACCTCCAGTTTCGCAACCTGACGGTCAATGCCAATGTCACGCTGACGGCCCCGACGGGCACGGTTATCCGCTGTACCGGCAATTTCATCAACAACGGCACCGTGGTCGTCGGCCCAGGCGGCGCGGGCGGCGTGGGCAGCGAGGGCAAAGGCATCGTGTCGCCCGCCATCGCCGCTTTGGGTGTCAGCCGCCGCGGGGCCGCGGGCGGCACCGTAGTTGCGGGTGGCGGTTACGCGGATGGCGGCAACGGAGGCCTGGGCCTCAGCCTCTCCGAGGCCAGCATGCTCTTTGATGTCCGACCCGGCGGCGGCGGCGGCGGGTTTGCCCTGTCTGTCCTTGGCGGCGATGGCGGCGGCGGATTGCTTGCGCTCGCCAGAAGTTCGATACGGAACACAGGCGCCATTCGTGCCGACGGCGCCAATGGCCCCCTTGGAGGCGCAGGTGGTGGCGGCGGCGGCTGCGTCATCCTCGCCAGCCCGGGCTCTGTCAGCAATACCGGCCTGATCAGCGCGGCGGGTGGCAATGGCTCCGGGTTTGGCTACAACAGGGGAACAGGCGGCGGTGGCGGCGGCGGGATCGTCCGTCTCATGAGTCCCACGCTCAGCACGTCTACCGGCACGGTGAATGTCAGCGGTGGGTCCGGAGGGGTGGGCGGCGGGATTAACGACTTAGACAGGTCCGGCGGCGGCGGTGGCGGCGCATGCGGCGGCGATGGCGGCTGGGGGGGCAGAGTCCACTCCTCCCCGTCCGACGTTGCAGAGGATGGCGGCGATGGCGAAGAGGGTTTCGTCATTGAATCCCTGACCGACCCGACCCCGTGGTTCGATTGAACCGTTGACCGGGACATAGTTTTGTAGGGTGGTTGAAATGAAGCGCAACGAAACGGAACCCACCGTCTTCCGGAACTGTCGTGGGTTTGGGGGTGGTGCTGCGCGCCGTCTTACGCTTTGGCCGCGCCCGCCTTTTTCGCCTTCACAATCAGTTCAGCGCGGCAGATGGCGTCCTCGTCGAGTATCTCGCAGCCCCGCTCTTTCAGCGCCGCAAGCAGCGAGGCGCGGGTGTACGGATTGACATGCTCGTGCGCGTAGGCGCCCGGCGCGACCTTTCCGTAAACCCACTCGATCAGCGGCCACTGCCAGCCGCCGTAATCGGGCGTGCCCAGCACCAGGATGCCGCCCGGCTTGAGCACGCGCAGCAGCTCGTCGATGTGGCGTCCCTTTTCATCGGGGATGTGCTCGATGATTTCCGAAGAGATAATGCCGTCCAACGACTCGTTGGCAAAGGGCAGCGCCATGCCGTCGCCCTGCATCAGCGCGCCGCGGTGCCGGGACCGCATGAAGCGCAGCTTTTCCAGGCGCAGGTCAATGCCGACGGCGTGGGGCAGGTCGGCCAGAATGTGGCTGCTGCCGCAGCCGATGTCGCACACGAGGCCCGACATGGGCGCGAAGCGCAGCACAATATCGTAACGTTTGCGCTGCCAGTAGCGCTGGAACCAGATGCGGCCGTTGTGCGCCCGCCAGTCATAGTCGGGGAAATCGACCGAATTGCGGATGCCCCACATGCGGCGGATGAGCCGCAGGTAATCCATCCCGAACGCGATGATCCGCGCATGGGAAACGCCCTCGATGCGCGGCCTGTAATGAAAGGGGGTCTCGGCGATGATGGCGCCCTTGGCGAAGGCCTTGAGCAGGATTTCGATGAGCACGGCGAAGTTGGTGAATTCGATTTCCAGCCCGCGCAGCACCCGTTTCCGGTAAAGACGGAACCCGCTCGACAAGTCGAGCGGCTCCAGCGTGAGCGCCGTGCGCAGGAATCCGTTGAGCACCTTGCTAAGCATCAGCCGCGACCAGGGCTGATCCGCCCTGCCGCCCGCCACATAGCGCGAGGCGATGACGATGTCCCCCTTGTCCCGGGCCTCCCAGAGCCGCGCCACGAACTCGCTCGGATGCGACAGGTCGGCGTCCATGGTAAGCACCCAGGCGCCGTGCGCCTCCTCGAAGCCCCGCAGAATGGCCCGACCGTAGCCGCGCTGGTCGTCGCGGACGTAGCCCGCGCCGTTTTCCGCCGCCACGGCCCGGGTGTCGTCGGTCGAAGGGCCGTCAATCACCAGGATTTCCCACGAAACGCCCAGACCGTCCAGCGTTTCGCGCAGCGACGGCAGCAGCACCCGCAAATTGGCCGCCTCATTGAGGCAGGGGAGCACCACGGTCAAGTCCAACGTGTCTGGTTGAAGCCTAACACCCACGAAACACCTCCGTTATCCACGTCTTGTATGGACACGGAGATTCTGGCATAATGCCGCGTCCCAAACAAGTCGTTGAGCGCTATTTCTGGAATTTCTTACAACCGCGGGGAATGCCTCATGGAATTTATTGGGCTTCATCCCATAGACATCTTCATTGTCTTCGTTTACATGATAGGCTCGCTGCTGCTGGGCGGCTACTGCACCCGTTTCGTCGACAGTGCCGAGGACTTCTTCATCGCCGGAAAGGCGCTGCCCTTCTGGGCCATCGGCTTTTCCATCGTCACCTCGGACATCGGCGCGACCGACTTCGTGGCCGTGGCCGGCGCGGCCTACACCAACGGCGTGTCGGCGGCCAATTTCGACTGGATGGGCTCCATGCCCGCCATGGTCATCGCCGCCTTCGTGTTCGTGCCCTATTTCTGGCGCTCCGGCGTCTTCACCATCCCCGAATTCCTCGGCCGCCGCTACAACACGGCCGTCCAGTTCATCAACGGCATCATCTGGGCCGTCGTGCTGTTCTTCATGCTCGCCATCATGCAGTGGCTGTCGGCCGACAAGCTCATGCACACCATCCTCGGCTGGAACCCCTATGTGACGCTCTGGCTCACCGCCGCCATCACCGGCATTTACACCTTCTCCGGCGGCCTGACCGCCGTGGTCTTCACCGACGTGGTCCAGTTGATCGTCATGTACGTCGGCGGCTTCGGCCTGCTCGCCCTCAGCCTCTGGGAGGTCGGCGGCTGGTCGGCGCTCCATGAGAAGGTGCTCGCCATGGGCCCGCAGTACGCCGACCATTTCAGGCTGCTGCTCCCCCACAACACCACCGGCCCCTTCCCCTGGACCGGCATCGTCTTCGGACTCGCCCTCGTGATGGCCGTCGCCTACATGAGCGGCAACCAGGTGATCGTCCAGCGCACCCTCGGCGCGCGCTCCGAATGGGATGCCAAGGGCGGCATGCTCTTCGGCGGCCTGCTCAAGGCCATGATCCCCCTCATGGTCGCCCTCCCCGGCCTCTGCGCCATCGTGCTCATCCCCCAGCTCGGCAACGCCAATGCCGACCGCGCCGTGCCCGAGATGATCCGCCTGCTCATGCCGGCCGGACTGCGCGGTCTCATGTTCGCCGCACTCTTCGCCGCCATGATGTCGCACATCTCGGCCTCTCTGAACTCCACCTCGACCATTTTCATCACCGACATCTTCGGCCAGATAAGGACCTGGATGGGCAAGGGCCCCATGACCGAGAAAATGGCGCTGCGCATGGGCCGCTTCGTCACGCTGGCGCTGATCGTCTCCACCGCCCTGCTGGCGGAGCCCATTGCCAACCGGGAGCACATTTACGTCTTCATGCAGACCATCCTGTCCCTCTTCCAGGGGCCCCTGCTGGCCATCCTGCTGCTCGGCATCATCTGGCCCCGCGCCACGGGCTACGGCGGACTGGCCGGCCTGGTGCTCGGCGTCATGTGCTGCTTCGTGCTCAAGTACACGCCGGGACTCTTCGCCTCCGAGGACCCCTTCCTCTTTGTGGCGTGGTGGTCGTTCATTTTCTCGCTCATAGTCACGGTGGTGGTCAGCCTCCTGACCAAGCCCGAGTCCGAGGAAAAACTGCGCGGACTTTGCTGGAGTTCAGTGGTCAGTGATGAGGACGCCCAAGAGGCGCTGCAGGAAAGGGTTTCCTAATGGAAGAAGCCATCACAGCCTTTTGCGACAAGTTCTTTGGACCCGCGCTGCGTTCGGTCTTCGTGCCGATCAACGACGCCCTCGGCCGGATTCCCGACTGGGTGGCCGGATGGTGCGGCGTCGGCATCTTCGTGCTGACCATGATCTGGGTGGGCCTCCTGCTCAACCCGCAATACGTGAACCGCGGCCGGCCCTACAAGTCCATCTGGACCGACCTGCGGCT
>CAIUWO010000177.1 GCA_903902895.1 Candidatus Hydrogenedentota bacterium
GCAGTAGCACAGCACAGGGGTAACGCAGATGGAACGCATCAGAGTGGCCGTGGTCATGGCGGGCGGGTCGGGAGAGCGGTTCTGGCCCCTGTCGCGCCGAAGCACACCCAAACAACTCCTGCCGCTCACTGAAACGGGGCAGACGCTCCTGCAGGAAAGCGTGGAGCGCGTCGCTTCGGTCATTCCGCCGGAGCGCGTGTTCATTATTACCTCGGCGCAAATCCGCGACGCCGCCGCAGCCGCGTGCGGCGTGCCCGACGGCAACGTGCTCGCCGAACCGTGCAAGCGCAACACGGCGGGCTGTCTCGCCTTTGCCGCAGCCCATATCCTGGCCCGCTTCGACGTGCCCGCCGAGCAAATCACCATGACCGTGCTGACCGCCGACCACCGCATCGGCGATGCGGGCGCGTTTTGCGACTGCGTGCGCGCGGCGCTTGAAACTGTGGAAAGCCAGCCCGCGCTCGGCGTGGTCGGCATCGCCCCCACGCGACCCGAAACGGGCTACGGCTACATTGAACTGCCCGAGGCCGCCGCCCCGGTGTTCGTCTCGCCGGAAGGCGTTGGCGTCTATCCCGTGCTGCGCTTTCACGAGAAGCCCGACGTGAAGACGGCGGCGGAATTTGTCGAATCAGGGCGCTATCTGTGGAACAGCGGCATGTTTTTCTGGACCCTGTCCACGTTTCTTGCCGAACTTGGGCAGGCCAGCCCCGACCACGCCGCCGCCGTGGCGACGATGACGGACGCCCTGCGCAAGAATGACACGGCCCGTGTGGAGGCCGCGTTCACAGCGCTGTCCAACATCTCCATCGACTATGCACTGATGGAAAAGGCGCGGAACATCGTGATGGCGCGCGGCGATTTTGAATGGGAGGACATCGGTTCCTGGGAGGCGGTCAGCCGCATCTTCTCCCATGATGCAAACGGCAACGTGGTCAACGGCGACGCGGTTGTGCTGGACACGCGCGACAGCATCGTCTTCAAGACGCCCGGCGCCGCCGATATCGCCGTGGCCGCGCTGGGGGTTGACAACCTTGTCGTCGTCGTCACCGGCGACGCCGTGCTCGTCATGCCCCGCGACCGCGCGCAGGATGTGCGCAAGATTGTCGAGGAGTTGCGCGGCAGGGGCAGCGACCGGTTGTAGCCACACTCCGCCCGTGGAAGAGGTGTTCAGGCCCTTAAGCGTTTGGCGTGTGAAATGCCGCCAGTTTATAGGTGTTCTTTAAGAGGCCGATACTATTCTTCCAGCCATTTTTTCACAAAATCGCCTCGCTGGCCGGGGGAGGACTTTGCGAGCGGGCCTTTGCCGTCTATCCTGTTGGATTTTCCGGTAATCTTGTTCAGCGCAACCGCCAGACGAACCGTAACATAGGGTTCGGTCTCTTTCTCAAACAGCCCCGCCAGCACGCGGACGTCATCTTTCCCGGCCACGGATGCCAGCGCGTACGCGGCGCGGTTCCGCACTTCCCCGGGCGTGTTTTCCTCTTCGAGAAGGGCAACGAACACTTTCCTGCAAAGGTCGGGGGCGGCATGGAACTGAAGCGCCCCAACGAGTGACACGCGCGCCCGGGTATCCAGTTGCGCGTTGTTAATCTTCCTCACCGCGTCCTCTGCGAGGCGCTCCGGCAGCATGACCTCGAGGGCCCGTGCCAGTTCGCGGACCACCTCCGGGTCACCGTCCTCCAGGCCGTGCATGCAGGCGTCCGCGGCGTCGGGGCTGCCGGTGCGGCGCACGGCTGTGGCAGCGGCGCGTTTCACATCGGGTTCGGGATGGCTCAGACACCCCGCCAGTTTCTGCCCCGCGGGGGTGTACACCATCGCGCCGAGTTCCTCAATCGCCTTTGCAAGGTCCGCGCCCTGCGCGCCTTCCAGCGCCGCCAGCGCCGCCTTCGGCACGGACTCATCGCGCCAGATAATCTGATGGTCCACCTCGATGAAGCCGTTCGCCGCCGTGTCCACGGCAAAGGTGCGGTGCTCTATCCGGTCATCCTGGCAGAAGAACACGGTGTAGGTGGGTTTGCTCTGGGTTTCGCGGTTGTCGGTAACTGCGGACCACCAGTCGGGATAGTTGGCGTTGATGTCGCCGCCCTGGACGATATAGGTGGTGCCGCGGGCGTCGTCGCGTCTGTTCTCGCGGATGGGCCACGAGCGCTCGTAGATGTGCGTGTGCCCCGCGAGATGGACCGGCACGTTGTATTTGTCAAGAATGGCGCGGATTTTTTCCGAGGACTGGCCGTCCTCCTTGCGGGAATCCTCAGGACCGGAATATCCCGTGCAGTAGACGGGGCTGTGGAAGACGACAAAGCTGTTTTTCCGGGTGTTGGCGGCAAGGTCCCGCTCGAGTTCCTCCGCGCACCGGGACACATAGTCCATGGAAATCAGCACGAAATGGCTGTTGCCCCAGTCGAACACGCTGAACGGCTCCCCTTTGCCGGGCAGTTCATGATAGCGGGCGAACCAGTCCGTGTCCGGCTCGCCTGTTCGGGGGCCTTCATGGTTGCCGCGCGCGGCGGCCATCATGAGCTTGCTGTTGAACCCGGCAAAGCGCCCGAAATGCTCGGTCCAGAGGTCATGCTTTTGCCCGTCGAGCACCAGGTCGCCGGTGTTGACCACAAACTCGGGACCCCACTGCATCATGTGCTCCGTGATGCCATGTTCCTGCCAGCGTTCCTCCCAGCGCCGGGAATCGCCCAGCACCGCGAACACGATGGGGCGCTGCTCGGCGGGTGCGGTCTTGAACGCGTCGCCGCGCTCTTCCGCGCCCGCGCGGACCCGATAAGAGTACGCCGTGTCCGGGGAGAGTCCAGTGACGCGGACACGGTGGAGCTTTGCGGTGGACGCCTCCCCGGCCTGCTGGGTGTACTGCCCCTTCGGGCCGTATTCAACCACGCCGACGGATTCGTCCTGTGTTTCCCAAATGAGGGTTGCCCCGTCGGTTGTGACATTCTGAAGATGCGGCGGGATATAAAACCCCTCCGCGCACGCCCACACCGGGACAAGGAGGTAAAACAAAAGCGCCGCGTGCCGGAATGCGGTCTTGCGCATTAATCGGTTCCTTTTCTTGCCGCTCCTGGCCTGGCCGGTCGCCGCCCCGGCCGGAAGGCGCCAAAGCCCAGCGGCCGTTACGGCTTCGCGGCGTTGTAGTCGACGGTCTGGAAACGCCCGTCATCGAGGCGGCGGGCCAGAATAAACAGGTAGTCGCTGAGCCGGTTCGCGAAGATCAGCAGGTCACTGCAGGCGAACTCCGGCACGGACTCATGAAGCTCCACCAGGCGCCGTTCAAATTCGCGGGCCACGGTGGCCGCAGCGTCGGCCTCGGCCGAGGCGATGTTCGCGGCGGACACAATGAACGCATGGGGCAGGGGGGTGGAGGCCTCCAGCCGTTCCTGCTCACCCTCCAGTTTGGTGACGTGCTCCGGACCAAGTTTGCCGGGATGCGCCGCGTGGTGTTTCCACAGCGGGTCGCTGATTTCCGAGCCGACCACGAAACACACGTGCAGCAGCCACCAGAGGAACTCGGCGTGCTTTTCGGCGCCGGCCGGATTGCGCTCGATGACCATCAGCCGCAGCCGGGCCAGCCGGGTGCGCAGCGAGTCCAGGGCGCCGTTTGCCTCCACAATGGGATGGCTCTTGGATATCCTGTCGCCGGCCAGGATGCGGGTCATGCCGTCGTCGCCGTACTTGGTCGTCACCTGTGATTTCATGGATTGTTTCCTATCCGATTTCCACGCCCACCGGGCAATGGTCGGAACCGTTCACGTCACCCGCGATCCAGGCTGCTTTGACATGGGGCAGAAACGACCTGTTCACGCACATACAGTCAATGCGCCAGCCGATGTTCTTCGGCCGCGCGTTCATGCGGTAGGACCACCACGAGTACTCCACCGCCTCGGGGTGCAGGCTGCGGAACGTGTCGGCGTAGCCGGCGTCCAGCAGCCGCCCCATCGCCTCGCGCTCCTCAATGTAGTATCCCGCGTTGTTCTCGTTCTCTTTGGGCCGGGCCAGGTCGATCGGCTGGTGGGCGATGTTGAAGTCGCCGCAAATCAGCACGTTCCGCTTCCTCTTCACCAGCCCGTTTGCGAGATCTAGCAGCACGGCGCAGAAGGCCAGTTTGTATTCCAGCCGTTTGCGCTCGGACTGGCTGTTCGGCCAGTATCCGTTAAGGACCGTGAAATCGTCAAACTCCGCCACCTGCAACCGCCCCTCGGCGTCAAACTCGGGCACGCCCATATTGGTCACTGATTTGGGCGCAATGCGGGTGTAGATGCCCGTGCCGCTGTATCCCTTCTTCTCTGCCGGGTTCCAAAAGGACTGGTACCCCAAGGGGGCGTGGAGTGTCCCTTCCAGGTCCTCCGGAAGCATCCGCGTCTCCTGAAGGCACAGGATATCGGGCTGGGCACGCTCCAACCAGTCCACAAACCCGTTCTTCACGGCAGCACGTAATCCATTCACATTCCAGGACAGTATTTTGGTCATCGAAGCCAGCATCTCCTCAATGTGACAGCATACCCTCCGGTGCCCGGCCAAGGCAAACGGCATGTCGCGCAATTGACGGCCTGTGAACGTTTTGTTTCCGGCAAGACCTTACTGATAATACTACCAATTCAGAGCAAGATTACGGCAAAAAAAAAGAATATCAGATTTCCGCTTGCAATCTGAAAAAAATATGGTACAACTGATTCAGTGGTAATACTGACAATTGGGCACTGTCGGTTTCTGGGTAGGACTTCAGGGTTAAATTCAGGGGCAGGAGCGGTGTAGTTTGAACTGTATACCTGCGTTTCGTCGAAGAGCGTCACTGTGTTGCCAAGGTCTTGTGTGGTTGAAAACAAGTACGGTTAAGGTAGTATTTTCAAAGATTACCTTCTTCTTTCTGACGGCACCCATACCCACAGAAGCAACCATAAACACACGCAAAAACCTTCTTTCATCACCAGGAGGCGCTAAAACAACCTCCTCCCCGCCGGGATTAGGAGCAAGAACGGGCGTTCACGCAAGTTACCAAAGACGATTGCCTATTCTTGCAGTGTTGACCTTGCTTGTCTCAAATGTTGCAGTAGCTGACACCCCGCCCACCGCTCCGGCAAGTCCCGGTGCCACGGCGCTTACGCCCACCGGCGTTGTGTGGACCTGGGTGGACAATTCCTCGGATGAAACCGGATTTCAAGTGTGGACCGAACCCGGTGCGGTTATCCCATCGATGATTCGTGCAACCACACCGGCCAATGTTTCGACCTGGAAGCAGACGGCTCTGGCGGCAAATTCCCTGTACTCATTCCAAGTGGCCGCCGTAAACGTCTATGGAACCAGCGCCAAAACCGCGCCGCTGTCGGCATGGACCCTCGCCGTTGCACCGGTCAAGCCGGTGCTCAAGAGTGCGGCCGCGTTCGAGGTGGCCGTGGGAGAGGGGGATGGAAACCCGCCGCAAACGGCGTACGCCATAAAATGCACCACGCTGGGGCAATGGCTTCAAGCTGGCGGCAACCTCGGCGCCGCGCCGCTGTTTAAGACGGCGGAGGCATGGGGTTCGGTGATCGTCACCGGGCTGACTCCGGGCACAACCTATTCATTTGGTGTCTGCGCGCAGAACGGCGCCGGTGTCACAACGGTGCTGGGTCCCGAGGTGTCCGGCAGAACCGCGGCGCTGGTGCCTGTGCCCGACCTGTCCGGTTTACCCCTGCTTGGCGCGGAACAGATGCTGAATTCGGCAACGCTCCTTCTGGGCGCGGTGACCACGGGATACAGCAGCACGCGGCCTTTTGGCACGGTTTTCACCCAGAACCCGGCACGGGGGACCCAGGTGGCTGCCAACACACCGGTCAGTGTGGTGGTTAGCCAGGGTCCCGAACCCGTCACGGTGCCGAAGCTAACCGGACTTCCCCGTGCCCAGGCGGTGTCGGACATTATTGCAGCCGAACTCACTGTTGGCCAACAGACCGAAGCCCACAGCGGTACGGTGGCCGCTGGCCGCGTAATTTCCCAAAATCCGGTGGCCGGAAGCCTACTGCAGCGTGGCCTTCCAGTCGGCCTGGTCATTAGCCGGGGCCCGGCACCGGTCATCGTCCCCGAGCTGTCGGGGCTTCCCCTTGCCAGTGCGAAGGTGTTGATTCTTGATGCGGGACTTGCCTTGGGGGCGCAGTCCAACGCACGCAGCAACTCGGTGGCTAAAGACAGTGTGATTTCACAAAGTCCCGCGCCCGGCACGCTTGCTGTCCTGCAAACACCTGTCCTGCTCTTAGTAAGCGACGGACCGATCCCCGCGGAAGGGGAGGGCGAAGCGGAGGCGTTGGCAACCGTGCCCGATGTGGCGCTCATGCCCTTGATGGCCGCCCAAGCCGCGCTTACAGAGGCGGAATTGACCGTGGGCTCCACCGCCGAAGCCCACAGCGACACGGTCCCCGCGCAGCGCATCATGTCCCAAAACCCGGCAGCGGGCACACGCCTGAAGAGCGGTTCGCCAGTGAATCTTGAAGTCAGTTTGGGGCCCGTCCCCGCGGAAGGGGAGGGCGAACCGGAAGAGTTGGCAACCGTGCCCGATGTGGCGCTCATGCCCTTGATGGCCGCCCAAGCCGCGCTTACAGAGGCGGAATTGACCGTGGGCTCCACCACTGAAGCCCACAGCGACACGGTCCCC
>CAIUWO010000178.1 GCA_903902895.1 Candidatus Hydrogenedentota bacterium
ATGCTCGCCCAGGATGCGGCGGCTTTCGCGCTTGCCTGGCAGCATGCCCACCCATTCGAGCGCCCAGTTTTCCGATTCGGGATGTTGGCCTCCATTCTTGATGTAATCCCACACACCCATGAGGATGCGCAGCAGTTCATGGCGGATGCGGCGGTTGTCCTTTATGGTGTCCAGTTCGCCGCCCCACTCAATCCACCAGTAGCCGTATTCCCAAGTGCGGATGGCGCGGTGTTTGAAGTCCTCTTCCGTGAACTTGCGCGCCCATGCGGGCGCTTTGAACGGCATCGGCCGGTCGTGTTTGCGGGCCTGGAACAGGAGGCTGTTGCCCATGGTTTTGAGGTCAGCCGTTTCGGGGGCGAGCGATTCGCCGTACTGGTCGCGGGACTCACGGCCGCGCATGCAACGCGCGCCCGCCAACGCGGCCAGCGCCGCGTCGCCGGTGCAGTCGATGAAGTGGCGCGCATCGATGGGATAGCGTTCGGCCAGCATGGAACTTGCCGCCGTGACTCGCAGGATTTTTCCGTCCGCCACCTCTGCCTCGACCACGGCCGTGTCGAGCAGCAGCGTGATGTTGGGCTCGCTGATGACCTTGTCGTAGAGAACGAGGTCCCAGATTTCAAACGAGCGCTGGCGATTCACGGCCGATTCGGTGAGTTTAAGTTCCTCAATGATGCCCGTTTCGCGCCAGAGGGAGAGTTCTTTGCTCTGGTTGGCGCCGCATACGTGCATGCGGATTTCACTGCTTGAATTTCCGCCCAGCCGCGAACGGTCCTGCACGAGAATCACCGAGGCACCGTTGCGCGCCGCCGCCAGCGCGGCGCACACGCCGGCGAGGCCGCCGCCCGCGACGAGCACATCGGCTTTCAGTTCGCGTGTGGTCCAAGATTCCGGCAGGAGAGCTGGCGTGGCGGCCGCGCCGTCGGCGCTCCAGAGGCCGGCGGCCATCAGGCCGCCGGAGGCGGCGAAGAACTGTCTGCGTGAGTGGGGCATGGTGGTTTCCTCGTCATTTTCCCGCATAGTCTATCAAATTCAGCAGCAACCGGTCCGCCGCAGGGTGCTTGTCCACGTTGTCGAGAATGTTAAACGTATTCAGCACAATGCGGCCCGCGCCGAACTTGTACGCGCCGAGCATGACGCCTGCGGCATATCCGTCGGGGCGGCTGGAATGGCAGACGGCGAAAGCGGCCGCCGCGGTGTCGTCGGGCGTGTCCTGCCCCTCGAAGAACAGGTTGGAGATGAGCGGACCGTAATATTCCCAGTCCATGATGCCGGGCGCCTGCAGGCCTGCGAACAGCGCGTGTTTCTTGGCCACGCACTCCTTGTGGTAGAGCCAGTCGGAGAAATGGGTGAGACGTCCCTTGTTCTTCAACGGAAGAAACGCGGTTTCGTCATCCCCTTGTGCAAAGGCGCCGGGAATGAGAAACACCGCCGTCGCGCCCTGGTTGATGCGCTCCAGCAGACTGTCCCGCTGTTCCTGTTTCAACTCCCCCACAAGGATGACATGGGCGTCTTCTGCCGTGGCGATGCCATGAGATTTTAGCCAGTCCTGCAAACTCGGCTCTATGCCTACGGTAGCGATGGTGGTCTGCGTGTTGTTTTGAGGCACTTCGGACACGTGGAAAGTGAGCCTTCCGCCGGTGGGTGCGCCGCCGCGTTCCAGGGTCGCGTGGAAGGTGTATTGGCCGGCCGGGCCGGGAAGGGTGACGTCCTCGGCGAATACGGGCACGGCCAGCGGGCCGTCTTCGCCCTCCACAGGGGCGGGTATTACCACGTCGAGTTTCTTTTCCCATGCAACGCCATTGGGTCCGAGGACGCGCAACCATGCCGGATAGCTGCCCGGTGCGAGCGCGTCTTCGTTGGCCAGAACCGCCTCCAGCTTGATGGGACGACCGGCATAGGCGTTCATCGGCGCGGCAAAGAGGCACCAGCGCAGGGGAGACCAGCCATCCTGCAGCGTGTCCATGATGCCCGGCTTGAATTCGCGCCAGAAGGTCCACAGGCCCTCGCCGGTGTAGCCGTGGTCCAGCAGTCCGGTGAGGTTGTATCCGCAGATATTCGGGTTGGACCGGATGAGGTTGAAGCCGAGCGTGCGCTGGCGGCAGTGCAGTTCCTGGCTGGCGCGGAGCATGTCCTCGGGGAACGCATAAACGCCGTCAAAGCCGAGCCGCATCCAGTCCGCGGAGAGCTTCTCCTCGGTCTGTTTGAAGAACTTGTAGTCGTCCCATTCGGGGTTGGCGTTGTGCTGTTCGTAGAAGCGCAG
>CAIUWO010000179.1 GCA_903902895.1 Candidatus Hydrogenedentota bacterium
GCCCGCCACAAGGGCGGGCGCTACGGATCGGGACCAGATGCACGTGCCGAACACATGGATAAGACGGATATTCTGGGTTGCCCTGCTCGCGGGGCTTGCGCCGTTGGGCATTCCCGCGCAAAGCGCGGCGCAGACCCCCGAACAGGTAAATCCGCTCGGGCTGGCCATGACGCGCCAGCACGCGGAAGTCTTCGAGCCCGGCAAGCCTTTTGAGATTTCCGTGACCATCAGCGCCGCCACGGCCGGACAGATCACGGCGATGGGGCTGCGCGAAACCCTGCCCGCCGGGTGGCGGCTGGAGGCCGTGGCCGGGGCAAGCGGAGCGCCGCCCGATCTCGCCCCCCAGCCCGGCGCGACCAATCTGCTTGAGTTTGCCTGGATCACCATGCCCCCGTTTCCCTACACCTTCAGCTATGTGGTCACGCCGCCCGAGGGGGACGGCGGCGCGAAGGTCCTCCACGGCGCGCTGGAATACCGCCAGATGACCGGGGCGCACTACGCCGCGCCGGTGATGACCGAGGTTCGGGGGCCTGACCCGAAACCGCCCACGATCACGCTCAAGGGCTCCAATCCGGCCACATTGACCGTCGGTGATGAATGGCAGGAACCGGGCTACACCGCGCTGGACGGCCAAAACCGGGACATCACCGGGAAGGTTGTCGTCAGCGGCACGGTGGACACCGGCACGGCCGGCGAATACTCGCTTGCGTACAGCCTGTCCACAGAGGACGGCCAGAAGGCGACGGCGGCCCGCAGCGTGGTGGTGAAGGAAAGCGCCGGCAAGCAAACGCCCCCGACCACGGGCGGGTCCGGCGCGGCCGTGCCGGGCGCGGCGGGCCGGGAACTGTCCAACCCCATCGCCGCATCGGCCGGAAAGAACCCCGCCAATCAGGCCAAGGCCGCCGCCCCAGCAACGGCAAAAGCCGGGGGGGAAGCGGGGGTGGCGGTAAAGAAGCCGACACTGCCGGACCTCTCCGCGTTCCGTCCACCGGCCACACCGCAACCGGGGGACAGGCCCGCGCCGCCGCCCGGCGCGACGACCCCGGTGCCCGCATCATCCCCTGCGGTCTCCGTTCCTCCCGTGCAGCACCGCGCACCGGTGCCGCCGGAGATGCTGAAGTCCGCCGCGATGAAAGAGACGGGGCGCGCCGACGCGGGAATCACATCGTTTACCACCCCCACCGCCGCGCCCAAAGCGCCGACAACGGCTTCAGCCGGCCCGAAAGGCTCCGCGCAGGCCGTGACCGTTGTTGTGGTCGCGCTTGTTCTGCTGGGCGGTGTGGGGCTGCTGGGCTGGCGGTTGGTGTACAACCGGCCTGTGCGCCGAAAACGCCCGCCCGGCCCGCCGGTCCGGTAACCCGCGCCGCAATCGTTGGGCCTTGGATTACAGCCGAACCGGATCTGCTCCCCGGAGTGCTATCCTTCCCCGGACTCGTCGCCCTCTTCCAACACCACCACTTCCGCCAGCGCCTGGCAGGCGGCCTCCGCGTCCTCCGCGCGCACTTGCACCGTGCTCGGTCCCACATTGGGGGCAAAGATGAAGCGGGCAGTCAAGGCTGTCGGAACCCACGCGTCAATACCGCAACTCTCCAGTTTGGCGCGAATGATGTCCGCCGGCCCTTCTTCGCCCACGAACACCGTCACGAGGTCCGTGTACTCCTTGATCACAGCAGGATTGTCGTACAAACAGGAATCACCCGCGAATATTGTCATTGGTTCCGTGTATTCCCCCTCGTCCACCGGAAGCGGTTCAACGAGGTCAGCATCGCACGCGGCGCAGCGGGTGCGCCCCGCCTCAAATTCCGAACTACATTTCGGGCAAAACATGGCCATTCTCCCTGGGCGGCACGTCTTTTCTGTGCGGTTCAGGCCTGCTCCCCGGACTCTGCGTCCTCCTCCAGCGCCACCACGTCCGCCAGCGCCTTGAAGGCGGCCTCCGCGTCCTCCGCGCGCACCTGCACCGCGCCCGGAGACAGGCTTGGGAAAACGCTTTGGGCCCCCTCGCGCTCGATCCACGCTTCGATGCCGACGCTCTCCAGTTTGCCGCGGACCACTGCCGCGGCCTCGGCGTCGCCCTCGAATACCGTCACCAGTTCCGTGTACTCCTCCACATCCGAAGCAAGTGATTCGACAAGCTCCGTTTCACATTCGGCGCACCGGGTGTACCCCGCTTCAAATTCCGAAAGGCATTTGGGGCAAAACATGTCATATCCTCCCGCAACGGGACGTTGCGTTTTGGCGGGCGTCCATTGGCCGGAGAATATCCGGAGCGCGACGCACGGCTCTACTGACAGCATAGCACATCCGCGCGCGGCGCGCTTTTCGTTCACACTTCTATTTTTGCGCAGGCTCGGGTATGATGAAACCATGAAACCATTCACCCGACGCAATTTTCTGGCGGGCGCGGCGGCCCTTGCGGGCGGCGCGACCCTGGCGCAAGGCGGCCCGGCCGTTCCCGCCCCGGCACCCGCCTCGGGGCAGCGGCGCAGTTGCTACAACAACTTCGCCGAGCATCTGCTCAACGCCTACAACCCGAACATGATCTATCCCGAGCTGCCGAACCGGTGGACCGACGAGGCCTGGTTCCGGTTCATCGACATGATCGGTGATTTCGGGTTTACCCATTTCGAGTTCTGGCTCGTGCCGCGACTGTTCAGCCGGGCCGGGCTGGAAGAGCCCTTTGGCGAGGCCTTCGCCAAACAGATGAACGCCATCATCGCCCACGGCAAAGAACGGGGCGTGGGCGTAAAGCTGCTCGCCGCGCTCACGACGGTCGGCGGCGACTGGCACACCCACTGTCCCAAGGTGCCCGAGGAGTGGGACGAGGTCGTCATGCTGTGGGACCGCTGGACCAAGCGCCTGCCGGGGCTGGGCGTGGTCGGCATTTTCCCGGGTGACCCGGGCGGCTGCTCGCGCAACGGCTGCACCGCGCAGACCTTCGTGGACGGCGCGCTGAAAATTGCCGAGGTCGTGAAGAAGAACCAGCCGCAGGCCGAAATCGAAATCGGCACCTGGGGCACGCCCTTCTGGGGCTGGGGCTCCATCGAGGGCCCGCCGGGCTGGAAGGGCGAGTTTATCCAGTCCATCCAGGGAGCGGCGTGGAAATTCGACAAGAAACGCGCCGACGAGGCGATGGCCTATTTCCTCAAGCGCCTGCCTGATTTCCCGAAGGACACCTCGGTCTCCATCAACCTCGCGTTCAACCCCGACGGCAACCCCGACCAGGGCAACGGGGAAATGGACGCGCGGCCCTGGGCCCGCGAAATTGCCAAGACCAACCGCGTGCTCACCTGGGACTTCAGCCTCACCGAGGGCGAGAACGCCGTGGCCCCCCATTACCGTTTTGGACGCCTCTTCGCCCAGCGCAAACGCGAACAGGACGCCGCGCCCTACAGCGGCGGCATCTGCTTCACCATGACCCCGCTGCTCAACCAACTGTCGCTGTACCAGTCGGCCCAGTCCTTCATCCATCCCGATGCGGACCCGGCGGCGCTCACGCGCAAATTCTACCGGCGGCTCTTCGGCGCGGAAGCGGAGAAGCTGAATGAGTTGCTGCCCCTGTTTGAAATCATTCCAGACTGGGGCAACTACAACAAAATAGACCTGCCCCGCAGTGAGTATCACGCCCGCATGGCCGAGGGCGCCGAACTGCTGCGCGCGCTTGAGGGCAAGGCCGACAACAGCGTCCCCTTCAACCCCAGCCCCGAGGAATACCGAAAGGAACTGCTGTTCTTCTTCGAACTCTTCCGCGACCTCAGCGGCGACGCGCCCGATTTCGACACCCTCACCAAGCAGTACTGGAAGCGCGTCTACGCCATCTACGACAGCCTGCCCAAGCATGTCGACCCCCGGCCTTATGGCGCCACCGAACGGCTCGTCCGCTTCTTCGACCCAAAATGGACCGGCCCCCGCAACGGCCCGCTGCCGGGAAAGTGGAGCGGCTGATCCCGTACCGCAGACGCTTGCCTCGCCGCAGCCCTTGGGCGAAGGCAGGTCCCGCCTGCCCTCTCTTGCGCCCCAAAGTAGGCGCGGCATCCTGCCGCGTTCTTCGACAACCCAAGGGGGGCGTGAAGAACGGCAAGCATAACAAGCCGCCATCCCTGCCCCGCTCGTCCGTTGCCCACTACGCGGGCAGGGCTTTGGAAGAAGGAGGCTGGAAGCCTCCTCTACTGTAGACGCGGTTCCTGCCGTGTTCTTCTCCATTCTCCTTTGGTGCCCGCCTGTGCGTCTGTGGGGTATGATGAGGGCATGAGACGACTTGTTGTGATCATACTGCTGGCGGCGGCGCTGCTGTCCTCTTGGGCCGCCCATGCCGCGATGCTTCAGGAAGGCCCGCTGATTGTCGAATATGCGGCGGAGGACGAGGACGCCGCGCGGCGGGCCATGCGGGAACTGCGCGAGGCGGCCGCCGAGTTTGCGCCGCGCCTGCCTTTGGGCACGCAACCGGTGAATGTGTTCATTGCGCCGACGGTGGCCGCCTTTAACCGCCGCGCCCCCGGGTTCATGCCGGGGCAGGTGAGCGGCGTGGCCGACCCGGAGCGGGGCATCATCACGGTAAAATCCCCCCGGCTGCGCGGCGCGCGCGCCGACTTCCTGGGCACGCTGCGCCACGAACTGGTCCATGTGCTGGTGGCGCGCAACACCAAGGACGTCTTTATGCCGCGCTGGCTCAACGAGGGGCTGGCGATGTTCATGGCGAAGGAGTACCAGTTCGCCACGCCCATGACCATGGCCATGATGTTTTTCGAGAACCGGATGATTGCGTACAAGGACCTGGATTCGGCGTTCATGAACCCCGGCCAGGAGATGGAATTCGGCGACGCCTACGCCCAGGCCCTTTCCCTCACCCGGCACCTGTACAAACGGCTCGGCCCGGACCGGTTCTGGCAGGTCGTGCTGGCCACGCGCACCATGTCCTTTGGCGACGCGCTGCGCCAGCACGCCGGATTCGACGTGCGGGATTTCTGGGGCGGTTACATGCGCTCTCTGTGGCTGGTGGTGCTTATCGGGGCCATGGCCTCGGGGTCCTTTTTCGCGCCCATGGCCGTGCTGACGATTGTGGCCTGGTTCAGCGTGCGGCGGCGGCAGCGAAAAGTGCTGGACGGCTGGGAGCGGGAGGAGCGGGAGGAAAGCCTGCGCAACCTGGTGGATCCCAAGCCGCCCCTCATGACCTGGGAAGAGGCCCTGGACGACGACACCACCTACATTCCCGGCATCGACGACGAGGAGGAGGGGGATCGTTACTGATTCTTTTCCGGATGGGGCCTTCTGCCGCGTGCGGGAGGATTTTGGACTGAAAGGGCGGCGCGCCCGCAAACCTTTCCCCGGCCGTCTTTGCTAGCCGAGGTGCTTTTCGGCGACGTACCGGTCGGGATCGGGGGCCGGGGTGCGGCGCAGCAGCAGTTCGGCCACGAACCCGAGCCCGACGCCGACCGTGCCGACGCTGACGATGACGAGGCTCATCAGCATCATGAGCAGGATGATGGCGGTCATGGCGAGCTGCTCTCCGTAGTTCGCGCCGCTCAGGAGGAACGCCCCGAGCAGGGAGGCCGCGACGGCGGCGAGCATGACGGCCACAATCATCGCGCCGCAGAAGAGGATCATGCGGCCGAAATATTGTCCGGGCGCGTCGCCGTATTTTGTGAGGAACGCTGCGGTGATCGCGTCGAGCGCGCCGCGCGCGAAGCGCTCGAATCCGTATTTCGACTTGCCGAAGCGGCGGGGCTGGTGCTCGACGGGGATCTCGGTCACGCGGAAACCCATGCTGGCGGCGAAGACGGGTATGAGCCGGTGCATGTCGCCGTATAGGGGCACGCCGCAAATCGCCGTGTTGCGCATGGCCTTGAATCCGGTGTTGATGTCGTGCAGCGGCAGTTTGAAGGTGCGCGCAATCCAGGCGTTGTACACGCGCGAGGGCAGCGTCTTGTGCCAGGGGTCCTGGCGCCGCTGTTTCCAGCCGCAGACCACGTCGTAGCCCCCCTCCTCGATGGGGGCGAGCATGCGCGCTATCTCGCAGGGGCTGTCCTGCAGGTCGGCGTCCATGGTGACGATGATCCCGCCCTGCGCGTGGGCGAAGCCGACGGTCAGCGCGATGGTCTTGCCGAAATTGCGGCGCAGCCGTATGGCGTCGATGTGGGGGTGTTTCGCGCGCAGCGCGAGGATGCGCGCCCAAGACTCGTCCGTGCTGCCGTCATTCACGAAGAGAATGCGGTGCGGGCGGCCGCCCATGTGCTCGATGATCCCCTCGGCAAGCGGCGCGAGGGTGTCCTGCTCGTTGTACACGGGTATGACGAAAACAACCTGCATGGGCCGATTGTAACCGATCGGCCGGGCGGGGGGAAAATCGGCGGCGGGC
>CAIUWO010000180.1 GCA_903902895.1 Candidatus Hydrogenedentota bacterium
CATCGGGCCCTTAGCTCAGTTGGTTAGAGCAGGAGACTCATAATCTCTTGGTCGTAGGTTCGAGTCCTACAGGGCCCACCAGTGAACAGAAGAAGGACCTGCGAGGTTTCTCGCAGGTCCTTTTTTTGTGCTCTTGATGTAAACAAGGGACGGATGTGCGCTGCTGCCTGTGGACCTTTACATGCCCGCCCGTCCGCCGCACCTCTATACCATTCTGGACGGCTTGCTCCGCCTGCCTGGGCGTAGACCCGACTGAGCCGTGGCGTGGCACGGGACCCAAAAAATGAAACGCGCCGGACGCGGTTCGTCCGGCGCGGATATGGCTGTTGCGTGGCGGCTATTTCTTAATCAGCCACACCTCATTCAGGTTGGACCATTCGCGCCAGTTGAGTTGTGACTCGTCCGGCTTGTCCCAGGTGAGCGTGATCTTGCCGGTCTTGAGCGCCTCCGGCGGCACGGGAAATTCCTTCATCTGGCCCATTTCCTTGCTGTAAACGGTGGGCTTCACCAACGCGCCGTTGATACGGGTCAAGGCGTCGCCCATGCCGGTGAGACGCACGACGTAGGTGCCGCTCACGTCAAGGCCTTCATAGACCATGGTGGGCCAGTCCATGCTCGTCAGCCAGGACAGGCGCCAGGTGCTCTTGAGCCCCTTCCATGTGCCGTAGTTCGGAATGACAAGGCCCTCCATTTCGGGGTCGGAATTGATCCAGCCGCCGCGCAGTACGTGGGGGCTCTTGGCAATATTTCCGACGTCATCGTAGAAACCACCGGTACCGGGATTCTCCCAGTCGGCGATAACTTTGAGCCGGGCGGTCTTTTCCTGCTCCGTGCCCATGGCTTCAATCTTCTTGAACTCGTCCTCGAGCCACCAGCGGTTGTTGAGCGGACGGTCGACCCAGTCGAGGATGGCGCCGCGTTCGGGGTTCTTGGCGTGGTACTTGGTAACACTGGTCTGGTAGCCGATAATCCGGAACAGGTCGGCCGCGTCCTGCTCGATGCGCGCGCGCAGCGCGGGCTCGGTCGGTGCGGTTTCGACGCGCTGGAGGATTTCGTTCGCCTGCTTCATCGCGGCGTCGGCGCCGGTCTTGTCCGCCGTGGCCAGCACCGCGTTGACCTCCTGCTCCAGGGTCGTCTCGCGCAGCAGGCGGCGGCGCGTGTAGGCGTCGTAAGCGGCGCGGAACTGGTACATGCGCCAGCGCCAGTTGTTGCGCAGTTCCGGCGCGCGCGCGTCGAGATTGGACCAGAGTTCATAGTTGCCTTCGACCGCGCCGTTGAGCGCCAGCGGCCCCTCGAGGTTCGTTTCAAACGCGAGCAGGCCGTCGGCCGCACGGTCGGCGAGGTCGGGACGGAAGAAATACCGCGCGTACTGTACCAGCACATCACGCACGTCCGATTTCGGGTCCCAGCCCATGGCGCTCCATATGGTCTTGTTCACGTCGTCGTGAATGCCGTCGGAGTAGGTCAGGAAGCCGTCGCTTTGGGGGGCGAAGAAGTTGTGAAGATACGCATGCATCTGCGGCCGCGGATTTACCGGCTCACGGCCGAGGGTCAGGGCCCAGGCCGGGTCCATCCAGGGGATGGGAAACTGGCAGATGATGTTGTGCGTTACATCGGGGTACAGGCGCAGCTTGTAGCGGGGGGCCAGCCGGTGGCGCGTCTCGATGACGGGCGGGCTCGAAGGCCCCCAGGCCACCCCCGTCAGCCATTCGGGCTTGTTCTTGTCCATGTATTCGTAGAAGCGCTCCACGGCGGGCTTGTCAAAGCCCTGCAGCGAGATCCACACCCCCGCGTGCGGCTTGTGTTTGGCCAGGCGCTTGGACACGTCCGCCAGGAACGGCATGACCAGTTCGGGCGGGTTGTCGCCGGGGTCACCGCCGGGGAAGAACACACCGTCCAGGCGCGGGCACTTCTTGAAGAACGCCTCCCACTGGTCCAGCGTCGCGGCGCGCTTGACCGTGTCATTCAGGTCGAACTCGGCCGGGGTCCACACCCAGTATTCGATGCCGTACTCTTCGCAGAGTTTGCTGATGGCCATGTCCATTTCCTCGCGCGGGATGGGCATGACCGGGCTGGCATCGTCCTGGAAGGGTATGGTTTCGATGGCGTTGTTGCCGAAGATCACCAGGTCGCGGATGTACTGCTCGAACTGCGCGACGCTCCACGCGTCCCAACTGTTCGCCGTGTGGCGGTAGCCCAACTGGTGGCCCCGCAGCGGGTCGACCGGACTGGTGACGATGGCCAGGTCGGACGCGACCTTCGCCTTGCCCGTGCCCCAGTCCATCTGGCGCAGCAGCCAGCCGACGCCGAAGAGCGCGCCGCGCGCGTCGGCCCCCTGGATGCGCACGATGGGATTCTTCGCGTCGCTGTTGTCGACGGAAATGCGGAAGCCTTCCGGCTTGAGCGAACAGTCCTTGGGGTCGCCCTTACCCGAAATCTCTATGACCGGGCCGGACTTGGGCGTCTTGGCGGTCACGGGCCACGCCAGCCCGGTGCGCTTGGCAACCTCCTCGGTCAGCACGCGCGCGGCGGTCTTCTCCGCGTTGGGCAGCCTGCCCGGCCGGACCACCACCGTCGCGTTGACGAGATCAACCGGGGCGGCCCCATACGCGGTGGAAACCGCAGGCAACAGCGCGGCGGCCGACACGAACAGTACGGCAAGAACAAACGACTTTCTCATGGCAAAACCTCCAGAAGACGCCACTGTAGCGTTTCCCGCCTTTGCGAAACAAGCCGCGGGCGCGTTTGAAACCGCTTGCGAAAACAGGCCGCCTGTGACAAACTATGGCGGATTCACTGGGCGGTCGGATTGTGTCCTTGTCAACAACCCAAGGGGCCAGAAAATGATGCGCGTATCGATCAGGGCGGCGATGGCCGCAATTCTCGTGCTTTCCGTGCCGACACTCGCCGGGTGCGCGAAAAGCATCTCCGTTTCACCGCAGCAGGTCGTGCTTACGGCCGCGCAGCCTTCCGCGCAGGTGACGGTGGAGATGAAATGGCCCCACACGGTGGCATGGCAGGCTTACGTCACCGACCCCGGCACCCTGCTTGTGACGCCGGACAGTTCCTATGACGAGTCCCGGCTGGTCACCGTGACCGCCTCGGATTTCGCCGTCATGCACAGCCACCAGGTCAGTTTTGTGGTGGGGGACACGGGCAATGTGACCGCCCTATTGGATGTCATTGTGCAGGCGGGTCCGTGACGGCCCTATAGGCACTGCGGACCGCACCGGCAGTCAGCGCGCATCATCAGCGGGGGTGTCACATTGAAGGGCGTGGACCGCCTGGCCTCGCAGGGGAAGAAACGGCGGTCCCAGGCCTGCGCATGCCTTGCCTCCACTATTCCGGGCAAAAGCGACATTTCTGGCCTTTTTGTGCTATTCTCCCCCCCGATAGTCATGGGCTCACACTCGGTCCCATGTGCCGTTTCCCCTTATCGTCTGTTTGGGCGGCCCTGTCGCCCGGCATCCCCGGCTTTGGCCGGGTCATGGCGGTTGTTTCGGCGCGCCGCCGAAGGCCGCGCAAGGAGTTGTGATGCAGCGAACCATATTTGACACGCCGTTTGTCACCATTGTTGGGCGCCTATGGGCCCGGATATTCTTTGGCATCCTCGGATGGAATGTGGAGGGAACGCTGCCCGATGCGCCCAAGTATGTGATGATTGCCGCGCCGCACACCACCAACTGGGATTTGCCCATCATGCTGGCCTGCGGCTTTCTGATGCGCGCCAAAATGTTCTGGATGACCAAGGACTCCGTGTTCCGCTGGCCCTTTGGCGGTTTTCTCAAGTGGCTCGGCGGCATTCCCATCGACCGGCGCCAGGCCAACGGCGTGGTGGGCCAGTGCGTTGAAATGTTCGCCAAACATGACCAGCTTGTTCTTGCCGTGCCCCCGGAGGGCACCCGCAAGAAGGTCCGCGCGTGGAAAACGGGCTTTTACCATATCGCCGTGGGGGCCAAGGTTCCCATTGCCCTGGGCTATCTCGACTACGGCCGCCGGCGCGGCGGCGTCAACCGGCTCTTCTATCCCACCGGCGACTATGCCGTTGATATTGTGGAGATACGGGCGTTTTACGCGAACATCACCCCCAAGTACCCCGACCTGACAACGGTCGACACGCCCCCCGATTCGGAGTGACGCAAGAAACGGCTGACCGCACGGAGGACTGATTTCCATGGCTGTGTTTACCCTTGCGATGATGGTGTTGAGCGGCTTTCTCGGCGCGGCGGCGTCGCCCGGCGAGAACCGCGCCAACGTGCCGGTCACCATGGACGGCGGCACATGGCTGCTGCATGTGCCCCCCTCGCATCAGGGCCCGGTGGAATTGCGCTTCGTGGAAAAGCCCTCACTGGTCATGGAAGTTGCCACCGGAAAGGCGCTGCCCTTCACGCACGATGCGGGCACGGCCACCATCGAGCCGCCGACCGCCCCGGCCGCATCCGACACCCTGATTGCCGTCTCCTGGAAAAACGACCGCTACGACAAGGACATGCAGTCGTTTGCCGAACGCGACCGCAAGAACCCGCCCAAGCCGGGGGGCATCCTGTTTGTGGGCAGTTCAACCATCCGGATTTGGAATCTTGAAGAGTCCTTTCCCGGCCTGAACGCGCTGAACCGGGGCTTTGGCGGCTCGGAGTACGCCGACGCGGTCTACCATTTCGGGCGCGTCATTCTGCCGTACCGCCCCGCAACCGTGGTCATTTACGGCGGCGACAACGACATCGCCCGCGGCAAAGCGCCCGAATGGGTCTTTGCGGATTTCGAGGCGCTCATGCGCGGCATCCGCCACGACCTGCCCGAGACGCGCGTCATCGTCCTTTCCATCAAGCCCAGTGTCGCCCGCTGGCCGCTGTGGGACAAAATGAAGCAGGCCAACGCGATGATCGCGGAATATATCCGGAAACAGGATAAAATGGACTATGTGGACATCACCCCGTTGATGCTGGGTTCCGACGGGAAGCCGCGGGCCGAACTGCTCCAGAAGGACGGTCTGCACCTCAATGCGGAGGGATACGCCCTGTGTTCGTCCCTGGTGAAACCGCTGTTGCAGGCGCCGGGTGGCTGAGCCGTTTTTGGGCTCTTCCGGCAGGGGGCGCCCCGCCGGAAAAATTTCTGTTGCACTGCGGCGGTTTTCTGTTATAATATTCAACGTTTCTTGGACGGCCACTGTCTGGTTTGTCCGGAACGGTACGTCGATCAGCTCCTGAGGTGTACGCGATTGAGTAAAGTCCCGGCCCCGTTAGCGCTGAACCGACTGACATAGACACCTGGGCGTAAGGCCCAAAACGAACAAGGAGTTGATCGGTATGAACATTTTTGTAGGCAACCTCTCTTTCACGACGAAAGAAGACGGCCTTCGCGCCGCCTTCGAAGCGTACGGTCAGGTTTCGTCGGCCCGTGTCGTCACGGACCGTGAGACCGGTCGTTCGCGCGGCTTCGCATTCGTCGAAATGGCGAATGATGCCGAAGGCCAGGCCGCGATTGCGGCGCTGGACGGTCGTGACATGGACGGTCGCGCGTTGAAGGTCAACGAGGCGCGTCCGAAGGAAGAGGGTAGTCGCGGCGGTTCGCGCGGCGGCGGCGGCGGCGGCGGCTACGGCGGCGGCGGCGGCGGCGGA
>CAIUWO010000181.1 GCA_903902895.1 Candidatus Hydrogenedentota bacterium
AGATAGGTGCCGCCGCCGAGTTGGTAGAACATGAACGGCTGGAAGGCGCCCAAGTTCACATCGGGGCGGTTGGTCGGCCCCGCGAAGCTTCCCTGCCAGCTCAGCAGATAACCGTACTGGAACTTCTTCGAGCTCGCGTTGAAAAGGGTGTTCACCAGCCCGGCAGACCATTTCCCGCTGCCGAGTCCTGTGTCGGTGGCGGTGGGCGCGGTGATCTGCGGCCCGATGCCGAAGCTGATCGCCGGGTTGCCGGTGTCGACCAGCCATGCGGCAAAAACGTTGAAGTCGCCCAGCCCGGTCTCGTGGTCAAGCGACGGCGGGGTCGGGAAGGTGTTGACTGGCAGCGACGCGCGCATGAGCCAGCTTGAATCCCCGATAGACAAAGGTTTCGCGTAGCGCAACCAGAGCTGGTTGCCGCTCCTGCTCGTGTCGGTGACTTCGCCAATAAAATAGTCGTGTATGTTGAATGCGGTGAATTGCGCGAGTGGGTTGTTCGCCTGGAGGGCGTCTCCGCCGGCGGTTTTCTGCGGCGCGGCCCCGTCAGCCGCTGCGGTCTTCTCCTCTGCCCACGCGATGCCTGTCAGCCAAATGAGCGCAACCGCGAGAAGGACGATCCCCGTCCGATTGTTGAATCTATCATTGAAAATCATGCGTGCTCCCTTGTTCGCGACCGTCCGGCTGAGCGGTCAATTTTCCCGCCGTGCGGGACGCACCCCATCGATTGTGCGTTCTCCGGACTATCCGATGCGCTGCCCTGACGCCAGCGGGTCGGCGGCCAGGGGAAGCTTCGATGTGGTCCTCTTCTTCCATTCATCTTCCAGCAGTTCCCGGGCGGCCTGTTCGAGGAATTCCGGCGCGGCCCACGTATTAACGTCAAAGTCATTCTTGATGTAGCCGTGGCTCAGCATGAAGTCCTTGCCGATTTTCACGGACACCAGGTTCTGCGGCGACAGGTTGGGCACCATGTCGATGGGCTTGATGCCCTCATACGTGTGCTCGACGTCCAGGTAGAAGGTCTGCTTGTCGAGAATCGCGGCCGCGGCGCGCTTGTGCTCGTTGGCCCAGCGACCGACCTTGATCATGCCCTTCATGAACGCCACGGCCAGTTCGGGGTGCTTCTCAGCCATCACGTCCGAGCAGGTGATGGCGGCGGGGATGTTGGCCACCTGCAGGCGCCAGTCCGGATACCGGGACAGGTCCTCGATCGACGTGAACTTGCCCGTCGCCTCCGAGAGCTGCGACAACGGCCCGGTCTGCATGTACATCGCGTCGATGACGCCCTGCTCCAGGGCCGTCTCCAGCGGGCGGAAGGCCAGGTCGTGCTTGTGGTCCCGGCGCAGCCACAGCTCCGAGGGGTTCTCCATGAGCGGGCCCATCATCTCGGGCTTGTCGTACCAGTCATCCGCGTAGGGGAATTCCACGATCTGCACATCGGCGCGGGTCATGCCGTTCATCCGCAGCATCAACTCGATGCCCTGCTCCTCCTGGATGCCCCACCAGTCGGTCTTGATCGTGTTCTGGCTGCGCGAGAGACCGATCTTCTTGCCTTTCAGCTCGGCCATCCGGTAGATATCGTCCCCGGAACGCACCATCATGACGCCGCCCTCGCGCGGGGCGTGGGTCACACCCAGCAGCCGCGTCCGGCGAATGTCCGCCTGGACGTGGACGGGCGGGAACAGGCCGCCAAAGCGGATGAGGTTGTCAAGGTTGTGGACGTAGTGCGGGTACCAGTCGTTTTCGGCGCGGGAACGCAGATACAGGTAGCTCACGCCGAGCTTCTTGTACACTTCCTTGGTCCAGCCCAGTTCCTGGTCCACATTGCTGGCCGACACCAGCGGACAATTGGTGTAGTACACCTCGTTCCAATCCAACGGCACCGTGCTCAGTTTCACTTCACCCATGATCAATGTTCTCCCTGTTCTTGTTGTTCATCACCGGATTACCGGTGATTCCGTTTACTGAACTCCAGGCGCTGCCGCCTGGACAAGTCACACGCAACCGGGTTGCGCGCAGGCCCTGCTATTTCTTCGTCCGCAACTCCGTCATCCGCAGTTTCAGCCGCTCCGCCCAGTAGTCGAAAGCCTCCTTGGCACCCTCCCACTTGCTGAAGCTGTCGAGCTTGCCGCCCACCCGCTCGTCCACGGCGGCCGCCAGCCGTTTGCCCGACTGCGCGTCCACCAGCTCCATTTCGGCGCGGGTGCCGCCGACGCCCGTGCTCGCGCCGGTGACCGCCTTCTTGATGCCGCCCAGCGCGAGACCCACGGGCGTCACGGAGGAAACGGCATTGAGGCCGACTTTTGCCCCCTTCGCCTCGGTCAGCGCGATGCGCAGGCGCATGGTTCCCGGTCCCGCCTTGGTCACGAATTTGTAGTCGGCCCCAAGCTGCTCACGCACCGTCGCGTCCAGATAGTTGAGCAGTTCCTTCAATTCCTCTGGCGGGACCTTGCTCAGGGCGCTGTCCTTCGCGGTCGCGTAGACCTTGATTGGGTCCATCAGGACGGTCTTGTACTCGGAGAACTTGGCATCGGGGTTCACGTACAGGAGCTGCGCCTGATCCTTCTCCCCGGGTTTCAACTGGGAATAATCCTTCAGAAAGCCCGAGGTCTTGGTCTCGCGCGCCTTGCTGTCGGCACCGCTGACTGCACAGGCCAGGCATGCCACCGCCAGAAGACACACCAACGACTTCCTGTCAAACGCCGTGCGTAACCCTCTCATAATTTCTCTCTTTCGTCCGTTGCGAGCACTATAACTTTGAAGTGTCTTTAGTCTTTTCCGTGGCCGCCTCACCCAGCCCCAGTCCCTGAGTCCCTGGCAATCAACCCTTAGACGCACCGTTCATCCGTCCGCAACATCGAATGCCCTCCTTTACTGACCGCCGGAGGAGGCGGCGCGGCGTACGGCTTCAATTATTTCTGCCCCGGGACTGGTCTTGCTGAAAAATGCGGCACAACCCATCGCTTCTGCCTGGGCACGCATGTCGGGGTCTTCAGAGGCGGTGATGAAGATTACCGGCGGGTGGGTTTCCTGCTCGGCAAGCTGCCGGAACAGATCGAGGCCCGACATGCCCTCCAGCCGGATGTCGAGCAGCAGACAGTCGAACTGCGGGCGCTTTGCGTCGGCGAGAAAGGCTTCGGCGGAGGAATAAATGACCGGTTGAAAGTCTGCCAGGCGCAGCAGTCGGCTCATGGAGGCGCAAATGCTGGTTTCGTCGTCGATGACCGCGACATAGGTGTTGCTAGGTGTGCCCATGGACGGGATACTAGCGCGAAAGGGTTGTTGTGTCTACAGCCCTTTCGGGAAGCTTCCCTTAGGGGAAGGTCGGCGGCTCTGCGTCAAACAGGCCCGCCTCCTGCGCGAGCCGGGAGACCTCCGCCACGGTGGAAACGCCCAGTTTGGTGGTGATGGCCGTGCGGTGGAGCTTCACGGTGCGCTCGTGAATGTTGAGGGCGAGGGCAATCTCCTTGTTATGGCCCCCGCGCAGAACGTGGGTCAGCACTTCCCGCTCGCGCGGCGTGAGCGCGGCAAAGAGCGACCGCAGCGCCTGCTGCCGCGTTCGCCGCGTGTGCTCGGTGGCTTCGCGTGCCAGCGCACGGTTCACCGCATCGAGAAGCGGGGCCTTGGGCGCGCGTTTTTCCAGAAAATCCTCTGCCCCAAGCCGCATGGCGCGCACCGACGAGGCAATGTTGCCCTGCCCGGTGAGAAAAACGACCGGCAGCGAAAGGCCCAGTTTCAGCAAGTCTTCCTGAAGCTCCAAACCGCCCACGCCCGGCATGTGCAGGTCGGCAACCACACACCCGCGCGACCCGGCAGACAGATGCGCCAGCAGTTCCGCCGCCGAATCGAAGGCCGCCACCGTGAACCCCGAAGCCTTCAGCAGCCGCGAAGCGGCCTTCAGGAACGACACATCATCATCCACGAGATGAACAATGGGAATTGGCTCACTCAATCCGCGCGCCTCCCGCCGCTGTCTTGAGCGTGAAACGGAACATTGCCCCGCCCGCGGCGTTGTTTTCCGCTCGGATTTTTCCGCCGTGCGCCTCGATGATCGTCCGCGAAATCGCAAGGCCCATCCCCATGCCGCTGGCCTTGGTCGTAAAAAAAGGCTCGAAGAGCCGACCCATGCTTTCCGGCGCAATACCGGCGCCGGAATCGCTCACCATCACCTCTACCACGCCGTCCCCGGTTTCTCGGGCGCAGATGACCACACATCGGCCGGCATCGAAAGCGTGGTCGACGGCGTCCATGGCGTTCATGATAAGATTGAGCAGCACCTGCTCCAACTGCACCCTGTCCCCGCACACCGGGGGAAGGTCGGCGGGCACGTCGACCTCGAGACGAATCCGCCGGTCCACTGCGTTGGAGTGCACGAGCGAAACAACCTCCTCCACCAACGGTCCGAGAACGAGGGACGCCGACCCAATGTTGTGCCGCTTGAGCAGCATCCGCAGCCGGTCTATCACTTTGCCGGCACGTTCGTCATCCTTGTGGATATCGGAAACAATGGCGCGCAACTCTTCCAAGTCCGGCGTGTCTGTCTGCAGAATAAGTTCGGCGGCCTCCACATTGCGCAGGATCGCGCCCAGCGGCTGGTTCAACTCGTGCGCGAGCGATGCCGTCAGCTCCCCCATGGCGGCAACGCGGCTCAGGTGGGCCAGTTCCTGAAAATGCCGCTGCGCTTCGGCCTCCGCGCGCTTGCGTTCGGTGGCGTCCGTGGATATGCCCGTCAGGCGGCCCAATCCACGCTTTGCACCGGACTCGGGACATCCCCGGGCGGCAATCCAGCGAATATCCCCGTCCCGATTAACAATGCGGTAGTCGACGTGGAATTCGTTACCGGAGGACAGCGACTGTTGCACTGCATCATTGACCAGGTCGCGATCGTCGGGGTGGATGCGGTCCATGAAACTCTGGAGATTCAGCGGGAGGTCCTCGGCAAAGTGGAGCAGTTTCCGGAGCCTGTCCGTCACCCAGACCTGGCTCGTGGCGAGGTCCATGGACCACAAGCCCGCGCCGGCGGCGTCTGTTGCCAGTCGCAAACGCGTCTCGCTTTCGCGCAGGGCCTCGTCAGCGTCCCTGCGCTCCAGCGCGTTGACAAAAAGCTCCCCAAGCAGGCGCAACCGCGGGAGATACTCCTCCGGCCAGTTCCGCTCTTCCAACAGCGCCTGAATCGCTATGATGTAGCGAACCCCCTCTGCAACGAAAAGCGGAAGAGCCAGCGCGGAACGGACCCCCGTCGCGATGTAGGTCCGCCGGTCCGTTTCCTGTTCCGCGGGCAAGTCCCGCAGGCTTGCCATAAAGTTGGGTATGCCCTGCAGGACAATCCGTCTGTACACCGCGGGCCATATTTCGGCAAGGTTGATGTCCTTGGAAATGGGTTCAACCCCTTCGGCATAGCTGATGTGTGTAATGAACACACTCTTGCGATCCGCACTCAACGCCATCAGGCCGCAACGCTCGCACTGAAAGAATTCCCGAACCCGTTCCAAAGCCTGCTCAATCGCATGGTCCACCTTTTCGGGCGGAAGTGTTATGAACTGGGCCGACAGGTCAGAAACCAGCGTCTCAAACCTGACCCGCTCTCCCAAAATCAACTGCGATGATTGTGTGTCCGACCCACGCACTTCTTCACCCGTCCCGCCGCCCCTCGCTGGCCGGCAGTAAAGAACTTTCCCAAAGCACCATGGCGGGAGTTTATCACATTACGCAACTCCCATCGCAGAAGCGCCGCAGGACTCCAATTTGTCCGGAACTACCCGGCCGCGAGCCACTTCGTGGCACCCTCAGGCCGAACACGGTTCGGGCTTGGGGGTGCTCCCTGCCAGCGGGCGGGCGGCGGGTAGCCGCCCGCCGAGCACAAATTTACAATTCCCCGCCGTCCGAGTGCAGGAAATAAATCCCGGACCGGCGTACCTTTCTATATGCGGCGCGTGAAACAGGAACTGCGCGCCCGGAAAAGGATGACACCATGACCACCCGTTACACCCAGCTTGCCATTGCCGACGCCGCCGACCTCATGTTTGGCCATGCGCCCAAACCCGTCACCACGCGCAAAGGCCTCGTCATCGGCGGGGGAAAGGTCTACCCCGAACTCAATTTCACCCTGCCGACCATGGAACTGTCCGAAGACACCTGGCCGCAGGTGCGGCGGCACTATGAGCAGATTGTGCAGGGTGCGCTCAGGCGCGCGTCCGAACTCGGCGCGCCCGGCCTGGTGCTCGAATGCGAAACGCTGCCGCCCATGACGCACAACCCCCTCTGGGCGGAGGAAATATGCAAAGTCCTGCTCGACGGCATCGAGGACGCCCACGCCAAACACGGCCTTGTTGCCGCGCTGCGCATGACGCCCAATGACAACCGCGAAATGGTGCGCCCGCCGGTCATGCGCTCCGGCCCCTACTGGGGCAACATGATCGAGTCCTTCGAGCGCTGCGCCGCCCTCGGCGCCGACCTGCTCAGCATCGAGTCCGTCGGCGGCAAGGAGGTCCACGACGACGCCCTCACCATGTGCAACATCCGCCACGTCATCTTCGCGCTCTGCATCATGGGCGCCCGCGACATGCGCTTCCTGTGGACGCGCATTGCCGAAATCGCGAAGCGCAACAACGTCCATGCCGCTGGCGACACCGCCTGCGGTTTCGGCAACACCGCCATGGTGTTGGCAGAGAAGGGCATGATCCCGCGCACCTTCGCCGCCGTCGTGCGCGCCGTCACCGCCGTGCGCTCGCTGGCCGCCTACGAGTGCGGCGCCGTCGGCCCTGGCAAGGACTGCGGCTACGAGAATCCCATCCTCAAGGCCATCACCGGAAGCCCCATGGCCATGGAGGGCAAATCCGCCACCTGCGCCCACCTCAGCCCGGTGGGCAATATCGCCGGCTCCACCTGCGACCTCTGGAGCAACGAGTCCGTGCAGCACCTGCGCCTGCTCGCCGACATGGCCCCCACCTGCTACTTCGAGAGCCTCGAATACGACTGCCGCCTGTTTAACCGCGCCTCCGCCGACGGCCCCGCCGGGGCGGCCACGCTCCAGCGCTGGCTCGTCGAGTCCGACGCCCCCCTTGACCCGCAGGCATGGGTGCTCTCGCCCCGGAACGCCGTCCTCTTCGCCAAAGAAATCGTTGCCGCCCCCTCGGACTACCACGCCGGGCGCAACGTGGCGCTGTCCGCCGTGCGCTCGCTCAGCGGGGCCTACGAGGCCGGTCTCCTGCGCATTCCCGACCGCGAAGTGCCCTACCTTGCCATGATCGAGGCCGACCTGCTCGACATGCCCGACAGCGAGGACGCCTTCATCGCCGCCTGCATGGACGAGGTCGACCTGTCCAAATTCATCCCCGCCGAATACGAGTTGTGACCCTGCGGGTCACTTAGATGCTGCAGTTGTTGGGTGGGTGAAGTGCCGCAAAGCGGCACGCTACCCACCATCCCCCGGCAGCGACTGTGAAAGAGGAAGACAACGGGGTGCATTCCGCTCCGCGGAATTCCACCCACCCTGCCTGCCAGCGCCCCCATCCCCGCCTCTGGCGTTGGCCCCGCCCGTTTCATTATCATGGCGCGTCGTAACAAACATGACTTCCCCAACCCAGGGGGCATCGCGACGCGCCCCGGAACCCCGGGGCTTTCAGGACCGCAAGGAAAGGGCCTTCCGTGGGCAAAAAGAATCGGAGCGCGTCAGGCGGGGCGGAGAAGCTTCCGGCGGCTTTGACGGCGCGCGCTGGGGCTGGAATGCAAGCCAGGCTCGATTCCATCGGGTTGCGCTTGGGCACGGCCTCCTGCCTGCTTCTTCTGGCCTGCATCACGGCGGTGTTCTTCCATCGGGCCCTGCTCCATCCCGGAATGACCCTCTCCTCGCTGGACATTGTCAGGGCCAACAGCGAATACAAATTCGCGCAGTGGCGCGGTTTTTCAGAGTGGGGGCGCTTTCCCTTGTGGGACCCCACCGTGTTCTCCGGAAAATCCATTGTCGGCGACTCGCTTACGGGCCTGCTCAACCCGCCTCAATGGCTCTTTTGGATAATACCCTCCACCGCCCTGTTTGGCTACCTGATGTGGTTCTATGCCACCGTCGGCGCCTGGGGCATGTTCCTCTTCGCCAGGCGGAAAGGCTGTGACGCGCACGGCGCCCTGCTTGCCGCGGTGATCTTCACGCTGGGCGGGAAGATGGCGGGGCACCTCTATGCGGGGCATGTGGAAGTGCTTGGGACCATGCTGTGCCTGCCCTGGATTATGCTGGCCGCCGAGGGGGTGCTGGGCAAGCCGTCGTTTTCGCGGGCCGCACTCTTGGGCGCGGCGCTCGCCCTGGTGTCCACCTGCGGTAGCGTCCAGTTCATATATTGGCACTTCCTGTTTGTGGGCGCCTATGCCCTGTTGTGGCTGCTGGCGGGAGCCTTCCGCAGCGGTGGCCGCGGCATGCTCCGGCCCGCGCTCGCGTTTGCGGCGGGAATAGCGTCCTTCCTTGTCTTTGCCGCGCCGTGGTGGTTTCCCGTTGTCCGTCAGACCCTGTTGCTCGCCGCGCGGGCCCGGGGTGCGGACTATGCGTTTTCCAGCTCAATCAGCCCGGATTATGCCGACCTGCTTCATCTCGTCTGGCCCTTCCGCGGAATCGTCGCGCCGGTGGCGCTCGAACCCGGCATGACGCAGGACATCCTGTTTTGGGAAAAGACCCTCTATTTTGGGGTGGTGCCGCTGGCCCTG
>CAIUWO010000182.1 GCA_903902895.1 Candidatus Hydrogenedentota bacterium
AACGTGACCAACGGCATCCAGGTGGCGCAGGCGCGGGGGGTGCTGGTGCTGGCCGCGGCGCTGGCGGGGCTGCCCGTGGGCGAGTTCAGCCCCACCGAGGCCAAGACGGCCGTGGTCGGCTATGGCCACGCCGACAAACGGCAGGTCCAGGAAATGGTCAAACTGCTGCTGTCGCTGAACACCATCCCCAAACCGGACGACGCCGCCGACGCGCTGGCCATGGCCATCTGCCAGGTGCAGACGGGCATCGTGCAGCGGCGCTACGCGGGGAAGTAGACACCTTCGGAACACCCCCCGCAGCCCCGGCCCCCCCAATGCTCTGCATCCCCGCAAACGACTCCCTCCCATTAGTTTTCGGTTAGTGTTGACGCGACGCGCCGGTTCGGGTAAGGTATTGGCGGAGGCGGCAAGGCCGCCCGGAAACGGGAAAGGACGACCATGGTGTTACATCGGGTGGTTGTTGTGGTTGTGCTGGCGGCGGCGTGCGGCGGGGCGCGGGGGGAACTGATCCTTCCCAAGTTCGAACAGAACATCGAAACCTACCGGGTCTTCGGCCAGGAGCACCCCGGTCCGTACAAACACCCCGCCTCCATCGCCCAGCTCGACAGCGGCGATTTCTATATCGCCTATTACGGCGGGGCCAACGAATACAGCAACGAGACGGCCGTGTATGGATCCCGCTACGTCCCCGAGAGCGCTCAGGAACCGGAACAGGTCGGACGGCTCCGGGTTCCGACCCACAAGGAGCCGGGCGAGTGGTGGCCCCCAACCGTCATTGCCGACACGCCCTTCGAGGGCGAGGGCAACCCGGTGGTGTGGCAGGCGCCGGACGGCACCGTGTGGCTGTTCTACAACAACCGCAAGGGCGACACCTGGTGCAACTCGCGCGTCAAGGCGAAGATTTCCAAGGACGGCGCGGGAACCTGGTCCGACTCGTTCATGGTCACCCATGAGGAGGGAACCATGGTGCAGGGCCCGCCCATTGTGCTGAAGGACGGCGACTACCTGCTGCCGGTGTACTCGGAGAAGGGCAACGACCGCGAGCGCACCAGCGGCGACACGGAGAGCTTCTTCCTGCGCTTCAGGCCGTCCACCAATGAATGGGCCGAGTCGGGCCGCATCAAGTCAGCCCAGGGCAACCTCCAGCCGGCGGTGGTGCAGTTGACCGACAATGACCTGTTTTGCTTTCTGCGCCGGGGCGGCGGTTATGAGCCGACAACCGACGGCTGGGCGCTGCGCTCGGAATCGCACGACGGCGGCAAGACCTGGTCGGAGGGCGTCAAGACCGAATTTCCCAACCCCAACGCGGCGGTGGGGCTGATCAAGCTGCAGAACGGCGACCTGCTGTTCGTCTACAACGACAACATGAACGACCGCACCCCGCTGACCGTCGCGGTCAGCCAGGACGGCGGCAAGACCTGGCCCTTCCGGCGCGCCATCGCCGGCGGCGACAACGATTTCGCCTATCCCTACGCGATCCAGGCGAAGGATGGTAAGATTCATATAGTGTTCACGGCCAACGGCCGCACGACCATCATGCAGGCCGTGTTCAACGAAGAGGCGATCACCGCGTTCAAGAAGGAGTAATCTCCCGCTTGCATGCCGCGATGCCACACGCATCGGTCCTTACGGAACGGGCGCACCCGCCGCCCGCGCGAAGCACTGTCCTCCCTTGCACCTTCCCAGGCGTTATTTTGTAAGGCACGCAAAGGGCGTTCGGCGTCCCCCGACCGCCGGAGGATTCTGATGAAGAAGAACTACGTGCTCGACACCAACGCGCTTCTTGAGGACCCCAACTGCATCACGGTGCTGCGCAACGGCGAGGAGAACGGGGTCGCCATCCCGCTGCATGTGATGCTCGAGCTGGACAAGCTCAAGCGCGACCCGCGCCTGGGCCATCTGGTCGCCGCCGCGGTGGACGGCATCTTCAACAACCTAGACAAGATCACCCTCCTGCGGCGCCCCGAGGACGAGGCCCGCATCGATTCGGGCGACATGGCAATCCTGCGCGAAATACGCCAGTCGCCCCTGACCGACCCCATCCTGGTCACCAACGACCGCATCCTCCAGGTCATCGCCCGCATGGGCGGCGTGCAGAGCCAGGAATACAAGAGCTCCCACCCGTTCCAGTCCGACTCGCAGTTGTTCACGGGTTTCGTGGAGCCCGGCGAGGCGCCCCTGGCCAACTCCTTCGAATGGGTCGACGGCAAGCCGGTCTACCACTCGGCGCAGGGCGACAAGGTGGTGGAATACACCCATGAGGTGTGGAAGGTGAAGCCGCGCAGCATCTACCAGAACCTCGCGTTCGAACTGCTGCTCGACGAGCACCTCGACCTGGTGACGCTGCAGAGCGATGCGGGCTACGGCAAGAGCTTCCTGGCCCTCGCGTCGGCCTTCTTTCTCGTGCTCCAGCGCAAGCTGTACGAGAAGATTTACATCGTGAAACCCATGGTCGAGATCGGCGCCAAGATGGGCTACCTGCCGGGTGACGTGGACGAAAAGATGGAGCCCTACATCCGCTACATGCGGGCGCTGGTCAGCAAGCTGCACCAGTTGCGCCCGGTCGAGCGCATCTTCGACAAGAACGCGGTGGACCATTCCAAATTCGACCCGGACAAGTTCGAGATACTGCCGCTGGCGTTCATCCGCGGCATGAACATCGAAAACGCGGTGGTCATCATCGACGAGACCCAGAACCTGTCGCGCATGGAAATCCGTTCGCTGCTCACGCGCATGGGCGAGAACGTGAAATGCTACTGCCTGGGCGACACGCGCCAGGTGGACAACCCCTACCTGAACGAGTCCAACAACGCGCTCAACTGGATCGTGCGCAAGCTCAAGGGCACGGAGAACTACGGGCATCTCGTGCTCAAAGGCGCCAAGTCGCGCGGCCCCATCTGCGACGCCGTGCTCAGGTCGGGGCTGTAGGGATGCACGGACCTCAGCCGGAAGCGTAAAATGGCCATGGCCAACCGCAGAAGCGGACAAGGACGATGATAATGCCAACCATATCCATGTTCTATGGGATAATCATCCGGATGTACTATGCTCCCGGCGAGCACAATCCCCCGCATTTTCACGCCTATTACAATGAGTTCAAGGCAACGTTTTCCGTTGAATCAGCGGAACTCCTCAACGGCAGCCTGCCCCGGCGGCAGATACGCCTCGTTCAGGCATGGGCGGAACTGCATCAGGAAGAACTTAAGGCCGATTGGCAGCTGGCCATGAACGGAGAAGAACCGTGCCGCATCCAACCCCTCCAGTAGCAGAGCGCACCGTGGGCTATCCCGGCGTGAAGAGCGTGGAAGTTGCCTCAGGCCATTTGCTTATTATCCTGTTCGACAACGGCGAAAGAAGAGTGTTTGACGCTGCCCCACTCCTGACGGTTGGGCGGTTTAAAACACTGGCCTCACCCGAGGTTTTTGGAACGGTTCGTGTGTCCTTTGACACCATCGAATGGGAAAACGGCCTGGACCTTGATCCCGAGTATCTGTATCAGCGGAGCGAACCGTTGGAGGCGGACCAAGGGGAACGCTGATTGGACAAAAGCGATTGCTACTGCCTGGGCGACACGCGCCAAGTCATTCTTGGGATTGGATATGCTTCCGCATTCTCCGGCGGAGCGATCGGCAGACAAGCGCTGGTTTCCTGTCATTGTTGGCGAAGTCTTAGAAAGGGGAACGATTCGCTTCAGAAGGTGGTTCCCTTCGGTCACCACCGGCTACTCACATTAGTCCCTGCGGGACCTGGAACGTCGGTCAAATGCGGACCGGTTTCCGCAACGCTGCGCTTCGCGCGCCCAAACATGCTAAAATGAGGGCCATCCGCTTCTTTTCTGCATTTTTCGGAACACCATTTCATCATGTCTTCCACTGTCCCTTTGAGTGAAGAACCCCGCTGGGAGGGGGTGCGCGAGGTGATGGCCATGTCAGGGCCCATCATCCTGAGCACGCTTTCCTATTCGCTGATGGGCTTTGTGGACCGGGTGATGGTGGGCCGGGTGAGCCAGGCGGCGCTGGCGGCGGTCACGTCGGCGGACATCGCGTCGTACACGCTGAGCACGCTGTTCATGGGCATCGTGAGCATCGTGGGCGTGTTTGCGGCACAGTGCTTTGGCCGCAACGAGCATGATGACTGTTCGCGCTACTGCTGGCAGGGCCTGTGGCTGTCGCTGTCGGGCGTGATCTTCGCGCTGGTCCTGTACCCGCTTTCGGGACCGCTGTTTCACTCCATGGGGCACTCGGCCGAGGTGACTGGGCTGGAGCTGACCTTCTTCCGTGTCCGTCTGATCGGCTACCTGTTTGTCGGGGCCATGGCGGCGTTCACCGGCTTCTTTCAGGCGGTCAACCGCTCCTCCATCCCCATGGTGACGGCGATCATCGGCAACGCGGCCAACTTCATACTCAACTACGTGCTGATTTTTGGCCATTTCGGCTTTCCAGCCATGGGCATTGCCGGGTCGGCTACGGCCACGGTGCTGGCCATGGCGTTCCAGTGCGCGCTGCTTTTTGGCGCGTTCCTGTCGCCGCAGTTCCACCGCCAATACGCCACCCGCAGCACCTGGGCTTTTGATGCGCGCCGGTTCCGCGAGCTGGTCTATGTGGGCGTGCCCGCGGCGATGAGCATGTTTCTGGACGTGGCCAACTGGTGGATCTGGATTTCGTGGATCATCGGCCGCTTCGGAGAGATGCAAATGGCGGCGAACACAGTGGCGCTCAGTTTCAACCAGTTCTGCTTCATGCCGGTGATCGGGCTGCACATGGGCATCTCGGCCATTGTGGGCCAGTGGATTGGCCGGGGCGACCCGGCCCGCGCGCACGCGCGCACCCACACCACGCTGAAAATGGCCGCCATCTACATGGTCTGCATGGGGCTCGTCTTTGCCGTTTTCGGCGGCTGGCTGGCCAGGGCCATCTTCAACCCGGACAATCCGGCCATCGCGCCGCTGGCCGCGCGGCTGCTGTTTTTGGCGGCGCTGTTCCAGGCCTTCGACGCGGCCAACATCACCTACATGGGCGCGCTGCGCGGGGCGGGCGACACGCGCTGGATGATGTGGATTACGCTGCTGATTGCCTACGGCTTCGGACTGCCGCTCTCCTGTTTCCTGGGATTCAAAATGGGGCTGGAAACCTACGGCGCGTGGATCGGCGCGACGGTCTACATCATCGTGCTTAGCGGCACGCTCATGCGCCGTTTCGAGGGCGGGCGCTGGCGCCGGATCAGCATCTTCAGCGAGACCCGGCAGGCGGACTAATCCGCTGGTTCACGACCGAAATCCCGAACCATGGGTGCCGTTCAGAGGTCTTTGTTCTCAGGTCCCGACAGGGACCAATGTGAGTGGACGGCGGTGACCGAATGGAACCACCGGTGGCCATGCAGAGAGTGCCTTCACAACGTGGGACATCCGCCGAATACGCCTCTCCGGCGATCGGGCGAGATTGTGCTTTTCTCTTGCCCGTGAAGTTGCTAGAATACCTGCTCTGTCCGCGCGGAGGGGGGCGCCTGTTTGTGGAGGGGGATTTCCGCACTGGGTGTGGCGTATTCGCGGCGCGGTTCGGCCGCTGGGAGTCGTGGCATGGTGAAGATCGGCTTCGTTGGATGCGGGGGCATCGCCCAAGAACACCTCAAACATCTCCGGACCATGCAGGAGGTGAAAATCGTGGGGGCGTGCGACACCAACGCGGCCCGGGCCAAAGCGTTTGCCGCGGGCGCGGGCGGCGAGGTGCACGCCGACCCCGTCTCCCTCTATGACAAGGCGCGGCCCGACGCGGTGTATGTGACGGTGCCGCCCTTTGCGCACGGCGCCATTGAGGAGGAGGCCGCGGCCCGGGGAATTCATCTTTTTGTGGAGAAGCCGGTGGCGCTCGACGCGGCGACGGCGGCGCGCGTTTCGGGGGCCATCAAGCGCGCGGGCATTCTTTCCTGCGCGGGCTACTGCTACCGCTACTGCGACACCATCGACACGGCCCGCGCCCTGCTCAAGGGCAAGGCGGTCTCGCTGGTGCACGGCGCCTGGATCGGCGGGCTGCCGCCCACGCCCTGGTGGCGGCGGCGCGGCCAGAGCGGCGGACAGATACTGGAGCAGACGACCCATCTGTTTGACCTGATCCGGTACCTGTGCGGGCCGGTGCAGGAGGTGCATGCGATGGCGTCGCGCGGGTGCATGAGCCGGGTCGAGGGCTTTGACGTGGACGACAGCAGCGTGGTGGCGCTGCGGCTGAAGACCGGCGCGGTGGCGTCGGTCACCTCGACCTGCATCATCAACCATCCCGGCCGCACGCAGTTGGAAATCGTCACGCCCGAGCTCACGCTCACGATTTGCGGCGGCACCGTGCGCGTCGAGGAGGACCACCGGGTCACCGAGTACCGGTCCGAATGCGACATGTACGCCGAGGAGAACCGCGCGTTCATCGACGCGGTGCGCACGGGGAAGAAGGGCGGCATCCGCTCCAGCTATGCCGACGCGGTGAAAACGCTGCTGGTCACCTGCGCGGCCAACGAGTCGGCCGAAACGGGCATGCCGGTCAAGCTGTAGCCCGGCAGAGTGGGGGGGCCCGCATTTTCCCGGCAGTTGCCCCGGCCCCGTTCATGCTGGGATAATAGCCGCGTTCGCGGAACGTCGGGCGGCCCGTTCCGCGGCTGTTTGCCCGGTTCCCCCGCCGCCGTTCCCATACCACGGAAGTTTCACGCATGTTTAGCCCGCACGCGCGCCTGTATCTGGCAGGCTTCATTCTTGACTTTGCGATTATGACCGCCATAACGGTCATACCATTCTATGTCTACAACCAGCTCGGCGGCAGCGAGATGATGTCGGGGCTGTTTGGCGGCGTCCAGTCGGTGTGCTACGCCGCCACCTGCCTGGTTGCCTCGCGCTATGTGGGCAGAACGCAGCACGGCCTGCGCTGGGCCTATGCGGGGCTGCTGATTTACCTGGTGCTCATGCCGCTCATGCTGCTGTCGCGCAATCCCTGGGTGGCCGGGGGGATCAGCGTGGCGGCCTGGGCGGGGCTTGCTTTTGTGTGGCCGGCATTCTATTCATGGTTCGGCGCCGATCCCGACCCGGCCCGCCGCCAGAAAAGCCTGGGCTGGTTCAACATCGCCTGGAGTTCGGGGTTCACGGTGAGCCCGCTCTTTGCAGGGCCGCTGTACGACCACGCCTACTGGCTGCCTTTCGTGGTTGTCTTCGGCGGCACGGCCATGGCGCTGCTGCTGGTCTTGTCGCTGCCGCGCGAGCGCGACTATTTCGGCGCGCCCGCGCACGAGGAGGCGGACGATGACACCGCCGTCGACTGGAAGAGTGAAACCTTCCTGTACGCCGCGTGGATGGCCACGCTGGTGGCGAACATGATGCTGGGCGTCATGCGTTCGGTCTATCCGAAGCGGGTCAACGACCTCGTCGCGTCGGGCGAGCTGCGCATATTCTTCGAAAGCAGCCCGGCCGGTTTCCTGACGGTCGACGCGGCCACCAAATACTCCTGGCTGGCCTTTGGCTGTTCGCTGTTCACGGCGCTTATCTTCCTCTACTTCGGCCATTCCAACGTGTGGCGGCACAAGCTGGGCTGGTTGATTGGCATCCAGGTGGCCGCGGGCGCGGCCTTCTGGGCGCTGGCCACGACAACCAGTCTCGCCGTGATGCTGGTGGCCTTCGCGCTGGCCGGCGCCGCGCTCGGCGTCGGGTTCTTCTCCAGCGTGTACTACAGCGTGGCGAACCCGCGCCTGAAGCACAGGCGCGCCTCGATCAACGAGGGCGCCGTGGGCGTGGGCGGCTGCCTCGGCAGCATCGTGTTCGGCTACCTCGCCAACCGTTACGGCATGGCCTTCCCCTTCCAGTGGTCGCCGCTCTTCATCGCCGCCGCAATCCTGTTCCAGTTCTGGCTCGTCCGCCACGGCGCGCGCCGCGTGGCGCGGATGCAGGGCTTGGGTTGACGGGGCTGGGAACGGCGCGGAGGCGCATGGCGTTCCCGCCAGGACCGTTCACCATAAGCACGTTGCAGTGATGACGCACTGTCTTCACTCCCCCTTTGAGGGAGGCCCGAAGAACCGGGGGATGCGGGCGTTTCACAAGAACCGAAAACAACATCCCCCGCCGCTTCGCGGCTGCCCCCTTCGGAAGGGGGACTTGGGGCAGGCGCGCGGCCCAGTCGTGGCGAGAAGCGCTCTCTCCCGGCGACTTTTGCCCCCCGCGTCTTCGATGGGGACTTAAGGCAGACCCAACCGCCGCGCTTCAAGCCAAGACGCGAAAGACAGCAAACGACGGACCGCTAGGCGCGACTCTAGGTAGATTCCTGCCGCGCTTCAAACCAAGAAGTGAAGGACAGCAAACCCCGGCGACCTTCCGGGTTACACAAACCGCAGCAGGTGGTAGTTCTTCTTGCCGGTGCGGACCACCGCGAGGTTGGCCGTGAGCAGTGAGGCCTGTCCGAGTTTGGCATCCTCGGCGTCGATGCGCGTGTTGTTCACGTAGAGCCCGCCGTTGCGGACCAGGCGGCGCGCCTCGCCTTTGGAGGGAAACACGCCGGCCTCGACCAGGGCGTCGAGCAGCGGCCGCTCGGCGGCAAGGTTTTCCGCGGGCAGGTCGGCGCTGGGCACCTCGCTGAACACCTCCAGCAGAGTGCGCTCGTCGAGGCCGGTCAGCGCGCCGCCGAACACGGCCTGCGACGCGCTTTGCGCGGTTTGCAGCGCCTCTTCGCCGTGCACGAGCCGGGTGACCTCCTCGGCCAGCCGCCGCTGCGCGGCGCGCCTGTGCGGCTCCTCGCGGGTCTGGCGGTCGAGGTCCCCGATCTCCTCTTTGGACAGGAAGGTGAAGAAGCGCAGGTACTGCCCCGCATCCGCGTCGGACTGGTTTATCCAGAACTGGTAGAACTGGTAGGGCGAGGTGCGCTGCGGGTCGAGCCAGATGTTGCCGCCCTCGGATTTGCCGAACTTGGACCCGTCGGACTTGGTGACGAGGGGAAAGGTGATCCCGTAGGCCTCTTTGTCGCGCAGGCGGCGGACCAGGTCGATGCCGGACACGATGTTGCCCCACTGGTCGCTGCCGCCGACCTGGATGCGGCAGTCGTGGCTGTCGCTCAGGTGCAGGAAATCGTAGGCCTGCAGGAGCGAGTAGGAAAACTCGGTGAAGGAGATGCCCTGGTCGCGGTCCTGAAGGCGGTTCTTCACGCTGTCGCGCGAGAGCATGGCGTTCACCGAAAAGTGCTTGCCGATGTCGCGCAGGAAATCGACGAGCGGCAGTTCGCAGAGCCAGTCGGCGTTGTTGATCATGACGGCGGCGTTTTCGCCCTCGAAGCGCATGAAATGGGCGAGCTGTCTGTGGATGCCCTCGGCGTTTGCCTGCACCAGTTCCTTGGTGAGCATGGAGCGCTCCTGCGCCTTGAAACTGGGGTCGCCGATGAGGCCCGTGCCGCCGCCGACGAGCGCGATGGGGCGGTGGCCGGCGCGCTGGAAATGGGCCAGGCCCATGATGGGCAGCAGGCTGCCGATGTGCAGGCTGTCGGCCGTGGGGTCAAAGCCGCAGTAGAGCCGGATGGATTCTTTGGCAAGAAGCGCCGGCAGTTCGGGGCTGGTTATCTGGTTGATGAATCCGCGCCAGGTCAGTTCTTCGAACAGGTTCGGGGACGGGCTGGACATGAGCGCCACTCCTTGCAGGGTGCGTTTGTGGTTGCCGCCAACAGGGATACAGCCGCGAAGGCCGGGGAAACGTCGCAACAGGCGGGATCAGGCGGCCGCGTAGGAGCGGCGGATGTCGAAGGGGACATCCGCGCAAGCGCCTCCGGAAATGTCGTGCCGCGCAAACATGGGGATACTCTACCAGACCCCC
The DNA here is from genome assembly GCA_903902895.1 of Candidatus Hydrogenedentota bacterium. Lineage (GTDB taxonomy): Bacteria > Hydrogenedentota > Hydrogenedentia > Hydrogenedentales > CAITNO01 > CAITNO01. The sequence goes on from CAIUWO010000182.1 coordinate 9,818, forward strand.
GCGCGGCCGCGCAAAAACGGACGCCGCCGGGGTCGGGCCGCGCCGCCGCCCGGGGGTTGCGGTTTTGGCATCTCTTTACGATGTGCGAATACTGTTAATGTGCCGCCGCAACGGTTTCCGGCACAGCCCGGACACCGCTTTTTTTGCACCCGGCGCGCCACAGGTCTATAATACCGACCCCGGGGGAACGCCGTGCGTCCCGGGTGCCGACGGAGTTTGCGTTCACGGCGCTGCGAGGGACCATGGAACACGAAGCGCGAATTGCGCGGGGCCTTTCTTTCGATGACGTGCTGCTGCGCCCGGCCCGGTCCGGGGTGCTTCCGCGCGACACGAACGTGCGCGCCCGGCTCACCCGAAACCTGACGGTGAACATTCCCGTGCTCAGCGCGGCGATGGACACGGTCACGGAGGCGCGCCTGGCGATTGCGATAGCGCAGGAGGGCGGGCTGGGGGTCATCCACAAGAATCTCACGGTGGAGGAGCAGGCCGAGGAGGTGGACCGCGTCAAGCGTTCCCAGGCCGGCATCATCTCGCACCCGTTCACGCTGACACCCGAGCACAAGCTGGGCGACGCCGAGGCGCTGATGGCGCGGTACCATGTGTCGGGCGTTCCGATCACGGACAAGACGGGCATGCTGATGGGCATCCTGACCAACCGGGACCTGCGCTTCGAGGAGGATTTCGAGCGGTCCATTTCCGAGGTGATGACGCCGCGGGAACGGCTGATCACCATGACGGCGGGCGTGTCGATGGAGGATGCGAAGCGGCTGCTGCACAAGCACCGCATCGAGAAGCTCCCCATCGTGAACGAGCAGGGCCGGCTGGTGGGGCTGCTGACCATCAAGGACATCATGAAGGCGCGCGATTTCCCGCACCGCTGCACCGACGAGTTCGGCCGGCTGCGGGTGGGCGCGGCGGTGGGCGTGGGGCGCGGCGAACTGGAGCGCGCCGACGCGCTGATCACCGCCGGGGCCGACGTGCTCGTGGTCGATTCGGCCCACGGCCATTCGGAAATGGTCATCGACACGGTGGCCCAGATCAAGAAGGCCTTCCCCGACGCGCAGGTGGTCGCGGGCAACATTGTCACGGCCGAGGCCGCGCGCGACCTTTGCGAGGCCGGGGCCGACGGGGTCAAGGTGGGCGTGGGACCGGGCTCGATCTGCACCACGCGCGTCGTGGCGGGTGTGGGCGTGCCGCAGCTGACCGCGATCATGGAGGTGGCGGCCGAGTGCCGCAGCCGCGGCGTGCCCGTCATCGCCGACGGCGGCATCAAATACTCCGGCGACATCGCCAAGGCGATCGCGGCCGGCGCGGACACGGTCATGATTGGCAGCCTGTTTGCGGGCACCGAGGAGAGCCCGGGCGAGAAGGTTCTGTTCGAGGGGCGCACCTACAAGGTGGTGCGCGGCATGGGCTCGATGAAGGCGATGCAGCGCGGCAGCAAGGCGCGCTACATGCAGTTCGACGTGGAGGGCACCAAGCTGGTGCCCGAGGGCATCGAGGCGCGGGTGGCCTACCGCGGCAACCTGGCCGACTACGTGCACCAGCTCGTGGGCGGCCTGCGCTCGGCCATGGGCTACTGCGGCTGCAAGGATATCGGCGAGATGCAGACCAACACGCGCTTCGTCGAAATGACCGCCGCGGGCCTGCGCGAAAGCCACCCCCACGACGTGACCATCATCGAGGACGCGCCCAACTACCAGGTGCCAAGATAAAGGCATCAACCACGGAAAGCACGGAAATACACGGAAGAAGACAATGGGAAAGCTGCTCTATGAAGAGGAGTCCTTTGCGATCCGTCACGCCATGTTTGAAGTGTACAGAGAGATGGGAAACGGACTTACGGAACCTGTCTACCAGGAATGTGTGGAGTGTGAACTGACTCTGGAAAGCATTCCCTTTGAGAAACAGAAGGAATTGATGCTGACGTACAAGGGAAGGCCGCTGGAAAAGAAGTACATACCCGACTTGGTTTGTTACGGCAAGATTATCGTTGAGCTAAAGGCGGTCAGGGAGCTTTGTCCCGAACACCGGGCGCAGGTTCTGAATTATCTGAAGATCACGGGGCTTCGCCTTGGCCTATTGGTGAATTTCGGGCACTATCCCGATGTGGAAATTGAAAGGATCGTGTTATAGGCTTCTTCCGTGCAATTCCGTGTATTCCGTGGTTAGGATCTTTAAGCAATTCTTGACCACGGAAAACACGGAAACGCACGGAAAGAGGGCAAAAGGAACGGCCCTGTCGGCGATGTAATTTATGGACGCCCAGTGAACTTTGAGAATTGGAATTCGGCGGAAACAAACGGGACATGTCGTGCTTTGGTTTTCTTCCGTGCAATTCCGTGTATTCCGTGGTTAATGTCTTCTGTTTTTGTGGTTCCGATCGGATAGAAAGAGAGAGACATGCAAGACATCCGCAGACCGATAGTGGTGCTCGATTTCGGCGCCCAGTACAGCAAGCTGATTGCGCGCCGGGTGCGCGAGGCGAAGGTGTACAGCATCATTGTGCCGTACAGCATTTCCGCCGCGGCGCTGAAGGCGATGAACCCGGTGGGGATCATCTTCAGCGGCGGCCCGGCCAGCGTGCACCAGCCCGGCGCGCCGCACCCCGACCCGGGGGTGTTTGAGCTGGGCGTGCCGATTCTGGGCATCTGCTACGGCGTGCAGCTGTTCGCGTACATGCTCGGCGGGCGGGTTGCCCGCGCGGACCAGCGCGAATACGGCATCGCCCACCTGGAGCACCGGGACGGCACGGGATTTCTGGACGGCGTGGACGCGCGCACGCAGGTGTGGATGAGCCACGGCGACCGGGTCGAGCAGCTGCCGGAGGGGTTCATGCCCATCGGCCGCACGGAGAACTCGCCCTACGCCGTCATCGCCGACACGAAGCGCCGCTTTTACGGCGTGCAGTTCCACCCCGAGGTGGTGCACACGCCGCAGGGCGTGAAGATATTCTCCAACTACGTGCACACCATCTGCGGCTGCCCCGGCGACTGGGACATGGGCTCCTTTGTCGATCTGGCCATTGACGAGATCCGCGCGAAGGTCGGCGAGGACAAGAAGGTGCTGTGCGGCCTGAGCGGCGGCGTCGATTCGAGCGTGGCCGCGGCGCTCATCCACCGCGCCATCGGCGACCGGCTCACCTGCGTGTTCGTGAACAACGGGCTGCTGCGCAAGGGCGAGGCCGAACTGGTGCAGACTGTGTTCCGCGACAACTTCCACATCAACCTCATTTATGCCGACGCCGAGGATCAGTTCCTTTCCGCCCTCGCGGGCAAGAGCGACCCCGAGGAAAAGCGCAAGACCATCGGCGCGGTGTTCATTGACGTGTTCGAGGCGGAGGCCAAGAAGCTGGGCCACCTCGACTTTCTCGCGCAGGGCACGCTGTACCCCGACGTGATCGAGTCCATGTCCGCCACGGGCGGCCCCTCGTGCGTGATCAAGAGCCACCACAATGTGGGCGGCCTGCCGGAAAAGATGAACATGGCGCTGCTGGAGCCGCTGCGCGAGCTGTTCAAGGACGAGGTGCGCGCGCTCGGCCGCGAACTGGGCCTGCCCGAGGACATCGTCGGGCGCCATCCCTTCCCCGGGCCCGGGCTGGGCGTGCGCTGCATCGGCGAAATCACGCGCGACCGGCTCGACACGCTGCGCGACGCGGACGACATTTTCATTGACGAAATCCGCAAGGCGGGCATCTACGATGAAATCTGGCAGGCGCTGGTCTGCCTGCTGCCCGTCAAAAGCGTGGGCGTGCAGGGCGACGAGCGGACCTACGAGGAGGTGT
>CAIUWO010000183.1 GCA_903902895.1 Candidatus Hydrogenedentota bacterium
CGCCGGGGCATGGCCCCGGCGGAGGAAACGGTGGCATGGCCACCGCAAACAAAAGCGCCCGCCACGGGGGCGGGCGCTACGGGCATTGATAGAAAGGTTATGGTCGGCGCAGTGTGGACATCATGACCAGGCCCAAGGCGCCCAGCGCCGTCAGGAAGAGCTCGCCCATGTGTTTGCCGGCGCCGGCGGGACCAAGGAGGCCCTTTTGGCCCTGGCAACCCGCGCAACCGGCACCGTCATCCACGCCCAGTTCGTCCGGGCTCAACTGACCGTCACCGTTCGTGTCCAGTTCGTCGAACGTGGCCATAGTCAGGCCCGGCACCGCCGCGACGCTCTCGTCGAACGACAACGCGCCGTCACCGTTCGTATCCGCCGTGTCATAGACTTCGGCCAACTGCTGCCTTGCCGTGTCGATGTCCACCGGTTCGCCCTCGCCCTCCACCACCGGTTCCGCGCCAAGGCTCACCACCATGCTGACCGCCGTGCCCGGCGGAAGTTCTGTACCCGCTGCGGGACTCTGCGAGGTCACACCGTCCACCGCCACGGTGCTGCTATGGGCCTGTGTCACCAGCCCGAGGGTCAACCCCGCGGTGCTAACGGCCGATTCGGCCTGCGCGCGCGGCTGGCCGACCACATTGGGCATGACGGAAGGCTCCACGCCGAGGCTCACCGCCAGGTCCACCGGCGCACCCGGGAGTGCCTGCGCGCCTGCGGGTGGGCTTTGCGAAAGGACCGTGCCCGCGGGCACGGTAAGACTGTACTGTTGCGCCACTGCGCCCACCACAAGCTGGGCGTTCACCAGGGCCGCCGAGGCTTGGCTTTGCACCTGACCCACCACATCGGGCACGGCAATGCCGCCCCGGCTCACCACCAGGTCAATTGCCGTACCCGGAAGCACCTGTGTGCCCGGCACAGGCGACTGGGAAATCACCCCGCCGGCGGGCACCGTCAGGCTGTACTGCTGCGTGACCGCGCCGACAGCGACTTCGGCGGCTACAATCAAAGACAAGGCCGCGTCCTGTGTCTGGCCGAGCACGTCGGGCACGGCAATGCCGCCCAGGCTCACCACCAGGTCAACCGGGGTCCACTGCGGCGTCTGGACGCCCGCCGCGGGCGTGTGACGGGTGATATGGTCGGCTGGAACCGTAAGGTGGTACTCCTCCGTTTCGCGGCCCACATACAGCCGGGCGGCAAGAATGAGTTCCTTGGCGGTGGAACGCGCAAGTCCTGTCAAATCAGGCATGGTCACGGGAACGACGGCTTCATGGGCACCCATGTCAAAACCCACGCCCTGCGGCCGGAGCAGACCGACGATATCCGTGGCCGGCGCACCCTCGGCCGTGCCGGTGTCGATACAGGGCGAACCGGACTGCAGCCGGAAATCGCCCGCCGCCGCGTCCACAAACAGCGGATCACCCGCAATGTTGCCCTCCCCAGCCACGGCCCCGGTCAGGCAGGAATAAGACACTGCGAAGTCGGGGGTGATATCAAACGGAGTGTTTTGCCAAAAGATGCAATTGGCCGCCATGCCTTCACCGTTTATCGCGCCGCCCACGCCACCGCGCGTGAAACAGGGAATTCCCAAATCGCAGTATTCGGTGCTGACCGCAGCGTTGCCAACTGCCGTGCAGTTGGTCGCGGCACTGCCATACAGCGCGCCGCCGTACGCCGCCGTGTTTCCGGAGAACACGCAGTTAGTGGCCGTGCCCTGGCACATCCCTCCGCCCTTGCCACCCATTTCATAAATATTTTCCTCAACACTGTAAGACACAATGCTGAGTGCCGCATTGTTGACGACGGTGCAGTTGGTCGCGGAACTGGCATACAGCCCGCCGCCCCAAAACGCCGTGTTGCCAGAGAATGTGCAGTGGTCGGCCGTGCCTTTGTGCATGCCGCCGCCACGACCGCTCTCGGCAGGCCCCGTGTTTCCGGTAAAGGTGCAATTGATGGCGGCACCGCAGTACATGCCGCCGCCCTGTTCGGCCATGCCGTTTTGCACTGTGAAACCGTCGATTCGGGCAAGGGCTTTCGCCGTCACGCCCCGGCGGGCCCCCTGTCCGTCAATCACGGTGGCGGCCGCATCCAGGCCGCGCGCATCCCTTGCGGTTTCTGTGCCCGTGAATCCGCCATAAACGGCGGTGCCCGGCCACGGCAGCAACAGCACCTGCTTTCCCTCGGTCACCGTGTAGGTTCCCTGGACCACCCATATTTCCGTGCCGAAACCGGCGTGGTCGGCCGCCGCCTGCAGCGTGGGATAGGCCGTTTCCCATGTGAGCCCATCCGGTTCCGTTGCCGTCGCGGCCGCATTCACCCGCAGCACGGCGGGGGGAAGCGCCACATTGTCGTCATCCCCCGGGTGATACTCATAGGCCCCCATGTCCACGCCCGCACCCTGGGGCCGCACACGGCCCAAGAGGTCCGTGCCCGGAGCACCCGACGCCGTGCCCGAATCCACACAGGGCGAGGCGGCGCGCAGCCGGAAATCGCCCTCCCATGGGTTGACAAAGCTCGGGTCGGCAACGATGTTTCCCGTTCCCGCAATCTCCGCCGTTGAACAGGAGAACGTGACGGTGGTTGTTGCGCTTTCTTCCGGCGTGTTTCCCCAGAGGATGCAGTTCGTGGCCGTCCCTTCGTACATCCCACCGCCGACCTGTTTCGCCGAGTTGCCGACGAAGGTGCAGTTCGTAGCCGTGCAGTAACTCGTGCCGCCGCCGGCATCCGCCGCATTTTCAGTGAAGGTGCAGTTGGTGGCCGTGCCAGTATGAATGCCACCGCCATTGTATCTCGCCGTGTTTCTGAAGAACGTGCAGTTCGTGGCCGTGCCGTTGTTCATGCCGCCGCCGGCGCCATTCGCCGAGTTTCCTGTGAAAGTGCAGTTCGTGGCCGTGCCGAAACACATCCCCCCGCCTGAAGACGCATTTCCATTTTGCAGCGTGCATCCGTCCACGGAGCCCGCATTGTCAACAGAAGTGCCGCCAGTTACGCAGCGCCGAATGTTCTGCCCGTCCACAATGGTCGCATTCGCCGCCCAATCCCGCTGTCCACGGCTGGTCTCGGTGCCTGTAAACCCGCCGTAGAGCGTGATACCCCCCTTCAGGCTCACCACCTGGTCACCGGGTGCGCTATAGATGCCTGCGCTAACCCACACCTCGTCTCCGGAGGCGGCGGCGTTCACGGCAGGTTGGAGGGCGGAATAGGCCGCGGCCCAACTCTGGCCGTCCGGAGTTGGCGCTGTGGAGGCGGCGTTGACGTACCATATGGCTGCCTGCGCGGCCGGCGCGGTGAGAACCATTGCCAGTAAGAAAGAGACAGTAAAGAAAACGGCGCGGACAACAGTCCTGCTATTCATGCGGGTCGTTGTCATTTGGAAACTCCCTCCATTGTGATGAAACCCCTGCCACATCGTTCCCTGTCCAAAATATTCCCTTAGGAAGTGACTGAGGCCTCCGCCTGCCTGTTCGCCATACCCATCTGCCAGTGTTACTATAACCCACAATAGCGCTTTACGCAAGACTTAAAACACACAGTCTTAAAACACACACTTAACCCGCGCGCCAGCGGATGACGGAATGGGGCAAGGCTGGGTTCCTCCTGTTGTGCCAAGGACGGGGAAACACTTGCTTCTGTGGCGTGCGCGCGGTCATGCCGCCGCGTCTGCTCTTCTTTCAATGCTTGTGCGTGTTGCGCGCACGCGACAGCAGACCAACCACAGGGTGCGTCTACAGTAGAAGAGGCTTCCAGCCTCTTTCTTACAGCGTCTCGCCCACGCCGTAAATGAAAGATGGAATGGGGAACGTACGGCGCAACCTCCTGCTTCCGGTTCTTTGCGCCCACCATGGGGAAACGAAGAACGCGGCAGGATGCCGCGTCTACTTTTTGCCCGTCAGAGGGGTGGCGCTATGCACCGCCTATTTCGCGGGCCATCGCGGCGACGGCGAGGACGCGCTCGTCCGGGGTCTCGTGATCGATGTCGGCCATGACCACGTCGCAGGGGCCGAGTTCGGCGTGGATGCGGCGCAGGTCGACCTCGATTTCCTCCAGCGGCTTGTTGGCCAGGTCCATCGGCGTATACATGAGCGCGCGGCGCGCGTGCGGGCACAGTTCGCGCACACGATTCAGGTCGGAACTCAGGCCCATGTCCACGTAGGCGAGATTGGGCACGGTCGCGTAGTCTTCGATGTAGGGGTCCACGTTCCACGCGCAGTTGTGTATGCCGATGATTTCAAAGGCCGCCGCGATGCGGAGCTCGTAGGGCAGCAGGTGCTCGCGGTAGTCTTCGGGGGAAACCATGTTGACGAAGCAGTTGCTGACGGTCGCATGGCGCACGATCACGCCGCTCCGCCGCTGGCGCGCGTAGACCAGGCGCATGCCCGCAATCATCGTTTCCGTGACCACGTCAAAGAGGTGGTGCGCCAGGCCGGGGTTGACCATGAGGTCCGTCAGTATCTCGGGGCCCCGGATGCGCTGCGCGTTGTTGAGCACACCCTGCCAGTTGAGATAGCCCTCGATGCGCCCATGGTCGCGGGCGATGGTCTCCATCTGCTCCAGCACCTGCGCGAAGACGGGCGTGTCGGGCAGGGACGGCGCCGCCAGTTCGGCAACCTGCCCCTCGCTCAAGTGCGCCAGCGTGGCCGCCGGCCAGTTGTCGGCATAGTATTCCGCCGGTATGCCGAAGGACCGCGCAATGAGCAGCGCGCCGTGCACCCCGTCCAGATTGGCGGGAGTGTCTTCCGGGGCGTCGCCGCCGAGGCCCAGCCCCGGAAAGCGCCGGTTCAACTCGCGTTTCATGGCCAGCACCGTTTCGCGGCGGTGGTGCGGGTCCAGATGCCAGCGCTCGGAGAAGTCGATGCCGAGCCGCTCGCGGTACCAGCGCGGCGTGAATCCAAACTCGATGCGCAGCGGCGATTCTGTGCCGTCGCAGGGCCTGCGCGTGGCGGGGGCGCCGGGGGCGATGTAGCTGCGCAGTTGGTTTAAGTAATTTGGGTTCATGCTTCCAGCCTCCATATCATCTCGGTCGATTCGGGGCCAAAGGGCTCGCCGTCGAAACTGCCATGGACCGCCCTCACGCGAAATCCCGCCCGCGCGGCCAGGTGCGCCATCTCGCGGGGCGTGATCCAGGCGCGGGTCAGGGTCATGCGCTCATCCAAGCGGACGCGCCCGCCCGCGCTCTTTTCCACCACCCGGTGCGTCTCGTGCAGCAATTGGGTGTGGTAGTCACGCCAGGTGTCGGCATAGTGGGTCAGCGTGGCCCGTCCGCGCGTTGCGGTGTGGGTGCCCATCTTCCTGAGCCGCCCGCCGCGGGCCTGCCCGCGCAGCGGGCCCAGCGCACCCGGCGTTGCGGCCCAGACGTTGAGAATGCACTCGCCCCCTTCGGCAAGGTGTTCCCGCACGCAGTGCAGGCAGGCCAGCTGCTCGTCCGGCGTGAGGCAGTGCATGAAGGCCCGGTAGGGCATGACAATGAGTCCGAATTTGCGGCGCAGCCGGAACGCGCGCATGTCCGCCTCCGCCAGCCGGAGCCGTCCCTTCACGGGCGCGACGCATACCAGCTTTTCGGCGCACAGTTCCAGCATGGCGGGGGAATTGTCCAGGCCGGTGACGTCCACGCCGGACATGGCCATGGGGATGGCGATGCGGCCGGTGCCGCAGCCCAATTCGAGGGTGGGCACGCGGCGCAGCGCGGCCTCGTACACGTAGAATTCCGCCTCGCCGGGCAGGCCGGTCTGGATCAGGTCATACCAGGGCGCCCAAAGGTCGTGCTCGGCCATGGAATCACCGCTCTTCCAGCAGCACAACCGCCTGGGCGCTGACCGCCTCCCCGCGCCCCTCGGCCCCGACCGTCTCGTTGGTCTTGGGCTTGATCGAAATCCGGCCGCGCTCGATGCCCAGCACTTCGGCGAGGCGCTGGCGCATCGCGTCCACGTGGGGCGTGAGTTTGGGCTCCTCGGCAATAATGACAGAATCGATGTTGACCACGCTGAAATCGGCGCTCTGCACAAGCCGCTTGGTGCGTTCCAGCAGCACCAGGCTGTCCGCGCCCTTGAGGTTGGGGTCGGTGTCGGGAAAGCGCTGGCCGATGTTGCCCAGCCCGGCCGCCCCCAGCATGGCGTCGATAATTGCATGCACCAGCACGTCCCCGTCGGAGTGGGCGACAAAGCCCCGGTCATGCGGAATCCGCACCCCGCCAAGAACCAGAAAGGTTCCCTCCGCGTCCAGACGGTGCAGGTCATAGCCAATGCCAATGCGAAGCGTCATAGTGCCTCCTCGGAAACCATCCTGCGGGCGGTGGCCAGGTCAAAGGCCGTGGTCACCTTGAAGTTCGCGGGGCTTCCCTCCACGATTCTGACCGGCAGCCCGGTGCGCCGCACCAGCGTGGCGTCATCGGTGCACAACCAGCCGCCCTCAACGGCGGCGCGGTGGGCGCGGCGAATCACCCCCACCTGAAAGGTTTGCGGCGTCTGGCAGGCCCAAAGCATGCGCCGGTCCGGGGTGCAGTCCAAAAACTGCCGTTCATCGGCGATGAGGATGGTGTCGCTCACCGGCACGGCCACCGTGGCGCCCCCGTGGGCGGCGGCTTCGGCGATGGACGCCTCCACGGCCTGCCTTGGAACGAAGGGCCGCGCGGCGTCGTGGATGACCACGATTTCCGCGTCGTCCCGGAGCGCGGCCAAACCGCGCGCCACCGATTCCTGCCGCTCGGCGCCGCCCTCAACCAGCACCCACGACCCCGGTTTCAGACAGGCGCCCAGTGCGCGTTCAAAGGCGGGGAAGAAAGCGACGGGCGCGACGATTACCGCCGGGTCCAGCAACCCCATGCCCGAAAAGCGCGCCAGCGTCACGGCGAGCAGGGGCCGCCCGCCGACGTCGACCAGGGCCTTCGGCCCGTCCGCCCCAAGACGCACCCCCATCCCGGCGGCGGGGATGAGCAGTTGGGCCCTCACTGGATAAGGCCGCTGTATCTGGTGAAGATCATGCGGCCCGCGGCCGTCTGCAGCACACTGGTCACAATCACCTGCACCGTTTTGCCCATGTACTGGCGGCCACCGTCGACCACCACCATCGTGCCGTCGTCGAGATAGCCGACACCCTGGTTCGCCTCCTTGCCTTCCTTGAGCAGTTTCACTTCCATGTGCTCGTCGGGCAGCACGGCGGGCTTGAGCGCGTTGGCGAGGTCGTTGATGTTGAGCACCTCGACGCCCTCAATCTGGGCCACCTTGTTCAGGTTGAAGTCTGTGGTGAGCACTTTGGCCCCCAATTGCCGCGCAAGCTTGACGAGTTTGCCGTCCACTTCGCGCACCTCGACCGGGTCGTCCTCAATGATGGACACCTTCGCGCGCGACCCTGGGTCCTGGAGGCCCTTCAGAATGTCCAGACCGCGCCGGCCCTTGGCGCGGCGAAGCACCTCGGCCGAATCGGCGATGTTTTGCAGTTCCTTGAGCACGAAGCGCGGCACCAGCAACGAGCCCTCGATGAACCCGCTGGCGGCGATGTCCGTAATGCGGCCGTCAATGAGCACGCTCGTGTCGACCAGTTTGAGGCTCACCGTCCCGGGATGCACCACCGGACGGCGCTGCACCGCCTTGATCAGCGACTCCCAGTTGGAGGCGCGCGTCAGGGCCAAGTAAATGCCGATGTACCCGAAGACGAGCACGACCGACACGCTGACAAACACCTGGAGCTTCTCTTCCGCGTTGGGGGAATAGAACATTATGTAGCGCGAAAGCAGGTAGCCCACGATCAGCGCCAGCACCACGGCCACAAAGGCGGGTGCCAGGCGCTCATACACCTC
>CAIUWO010000184.1 GCA_903902895.1 Candidatus Hydrogenedentota bacterium
CGAGACTAAACCCGTCTGCGGTGGGGTGGAATCCCAGGAAACCGTAGAGCATGACCTGCGGCACCATGATGCTCTCGAAAAACTCCTTGTCGAGCCCCAGCCCGCCCGCGACATTGCCGCCCTGCATGGTTCCGTGTTCGGGGTCCTTGTAGTAGGCGCGGTATCCCCCGGCGGCCTGGGTCTCGTCGAACCACGCCAGGATTTCTTTCAGCCGCTGCCATGCGTCGTCGGGGCCGTCCGTCATCAGCCGGGCCATCAGGTCGTGGTAAGAGAAGCCGAGCACGCCGCCGCCGTCCTGCACCTGGTTGCCCCAGGGAATGCTTTCCGGACCGCTCCAAACCCAGATGTAATAGTCGATGTTGCGCTTGGTGGTGGAACGGGGTCCAAAGCGCCAGTGATAGATGTCCGCGCCGGTGGACGTGTCGCCGTCCACGGTGCGCCGGCCGGAAACCCAATCACGGATCGATCTGGCCTGGTCGGCTGTGGCGAAGTCGAAATATACGGCCTCATTGTTGAGGAAGGTAAACCCGTAGTCATGCATTCCACCGTCCAGATCCACGGTCCCAAAACGTCCGGTCTGGCTGTTCCAGAAGCGTTTGGTGCCGTACTCCTTCACCTCGGCCGCATGGCCGCGCAGGTCGGCGGGGTCGAAGGCCTCCGCGCCGGTGGCGATGCACCATTGCGGGTGCCGGACGATTTGCTCTTCCAGGTTGGCAAGGTCGAGCAGCGTGTCGTAATAGTAAATGGTCGCCAGCGCATCCTCGCCGCCGAAGGGGAGCAGGTCCCAGTAGTTGCTACCAATGCCCTCACCGGAGACCAGAACCTTCTTCCCGTCCGCCCCAATGCGGATCCCGCTGCGGCCCTCGTGGCCAGGCCAGGTCGTGTAAATGCATTTGCGCTTGCGCGTGTCGAATTCGTTCATGACAAAACGCATGGCCGAGCGCACGCGGCCGATTTGGTCTCGCAGGAAGCTGATATCACGCGTCCAGAGGAAATAGTCACAGCAGCCGCGGATGAAGTTGACGTTGTTGATGTTGTGGCGCGTGTCGTTGGCGGTGTGGAAGGACTTGATGACCAGGTTGGCGGCGGCCGGGTTGTCCAGATGGATGCGCAGCCCCGTGATGGTTCCTTTCCATCCGGGAATGCGGTACACCGGGATCATCGTCCGGGTCTCGACGGAAGAGGTAATCATCTCTCCCGCCGACTTGGGACCCATGGGCGGCGCGGACAGCAGTTGTCCACCCGGTGTCGCGGGAGCAAAGTAGGCACGGCATTCCGGGGTGTACCCGGGTTGCTCCTCCGTGGTCCATTCGACATAGCAGCAGGCGCGGTCGATGCCGGTGGCCCACCAGTTCAGCCGCAGCCAGGGACCGTTCTTGGCTTCCATCTTGAAGGCCGGGGTTTGCAGAATCGCGCCGGGCTCGCTCAGTTTCACAACCCATCCGTGGTCGTCCACCTCTCCCCCGCTGCCACCCGTGACGGTCCAGCCCTCGGGCGTGGCCGCAGGTGCGTCATAGCCCTGCACGCCGGTGCCGCGGAAATGCCAGCCCGTTCCGTTTGCCTCCATCCACCGGGGAAACGGCCAACCCTCGGCGTGGGCGGGTCCGTCGTGCTGCTGGGTGAGCACATAGCCCTCTCCGCTCATCTTGCGGGAGGCCAATGCCTGCGCCCAACGGCCACGCATGGCATCCAACTGCCCATCCGGCCCGGTCGCGGGCCAGAGCGTGGACATGGGCATCCACTCGTCCCACAGCGGAATCAGCGGCCCGGCCGGTTCATAATGCAGCCAGAACAGGTTCCGCAGCGAGTTCATCTCTTTGTCAGCCCCGGGCACGGCAAAGCGCGGAAAGTCCTCCGGCACCGGCGCCGCATGCGCCGATGCGGCCAGAAGCAGAGCCAGTAATCCTGTTGCGGTCTTTGACATGCCCGTTTCTCCTTGTGGGTCGTTACAGCCTCAGTCTGGCGAATGATAAGACCTGTTTTCAAGGAAGGTCCCGCAGACCGTATCGCCGGCGTCCCGCCGGCCTTGAGTCCGTACCGCAGGCGTCCCGCCTGCCTTGGTTTTGCGCATCGACTGCCTCCGCAACGCCAAAGAAGACAAGGCCCGCGAGACGCTGGCGGTACGGAGCAGCGTACCAACTTGCCGACTGCTGGAATGTGTGGGCAGGAAAGCTTGTCCGGTCTCACGGAAAGGCCTGCCCCCCTGCACGGCTGGATTTGAGGCAAGAGGCGCTGCGATTTTAGCACAACTCTTTGTTTCGCAATTGTTTGTGCCCGGAGATCAATATCCCACATTCACGAAAACACATTGAAATCTCATGCTCCGGGTTTGATATTTCAATGCATTCCGCCTTTCGGCACCGAAGTGGACCTCTTCTGGCAGGAACACGGAAAGAACTGGGCGGTGGAGGTCAAATACGCCGATGCCCTCGGTTGACTCCCTCCATGAACAGTGCCATGAACGGTCTGGACCTTGCGCATCTGTGGGGCTATATCCAAGTGACCGTGCCTATCCGCTCGCCGCAGGGGGCACACGTTGCCGCTTGAGGCGGTGGGGGAACCATGGAAGTACGAGTAATCAGGACATTCCATGGACAACTATTTAGTAGGCGCACAAATTCCTCATATTCCCCGGAAACCTTCTTCGCTCCCTGCGTGAAGGACGGTCCACCCCTCATGAGAATGGCGGACCCTCTGGAAGGTAGTTTGATCTGTTCAAATTTGACTGCGCACTTACAATCCACTAGAGTCTCGCAATATTGGTTAATTGCTTGGCGGGAGTGTCAGTCCCGCCACCAGAGTACCAAGCCATGGGCTCGCACAGGACGTAAGAGATGGAAAACGTCGTAGACAAGACACTCTCGATATTGGAAGCGTTGATTGTTCAGGGCCGTTTCGAGGAACTTGAGACGGACACGCTTGAGATTAAGCCCATTCCCTCTGATTCGGGCAGTTGGGGGGAAAGGTACAGGAGTGTCTGTGCCTTTCTAAACACACGCGGCGGCATCCTAATCCTTGGGGTAACAGAAGAGGGGCAGGGGGCGGCCAGACGCTACGTCCACTCCGGATACCACACCCATGCGGAACCAAAACTAAGGGAACTCCGCAACCACTTCACTGAACGTGACGGCCGTCCACTGCCACTATCGGAAAACTTTCCTGAACCAGAACTTCGTTATTTCATGGGGGGGAAGGTGGCGATCCAGTATGTCGACGAGCTTTCCGCCGATCTCAAATATGCGTTCTACAACCACAAAGCCTACAGACGTCATCTGACAGCGGACATGGTGATTACCGCCGCGGAAATAGACCGGCAAGACGAGTTTAAGGAAGAGGCCCGCCAGGCAAGGGAACTCCAGCCCGTTGAGGGGGTGACAGCATCGGACCTGAGCCTCGACAAGCTAAACGAATACATCACCGCATTGAACCGCGGCGTGAAGATAGAGACACTGAAACCCGATCTTTTCTCCGCCATGCCTTTTCTCGCGCGCAAGTGCTTCGTGAAGGACGGCAGAGTCACCACGCTGGGAATGCTGGTCTGCGGAGAGCACCCCGAAGATCATCTGGGCTTCCGGTGCCAGGTGCATGGTTACGTTGACCTTCCCCAATCCATTGCCCAGGACAAGCAGGATTTATCGGGCAACATTCTCCCGCTGATGGAAAGCAGCCTGGCCTATATTCTGCGAAATATCCAGGTCGGCATTACTGTGGAACGGGGCGGCACGAGCCGTCCCCAGTATCCCGAAGCACTGCTTCGCGAAACCGTAAACAACGCGCTGGCCCATCGCAGCTACTCGCATGACAAACAGGTCATTCTGGCCATAAAGCCGGGGATGCACCTGTCCATACAGAATCCCGGCAGTTTTCGCGAAGGACTGCTTATCAGGGCGACCGGCGGACCGGTCCCATTACTGCGGATCATCCCGGAGGCGAAGCCGCGCAATCCCAAACTTGCGGATGTTTTGCGCGTGTTTCGAAAATGGGAGGGCCGGGGAATCGGAATGGCCACCCTGACAGACCTGTGCCTGCAGAATGAAATCGATCTTCCCTACTACATGTTCAAGACCGAGGATGTAACCCTCTACCTGCGCGCAGGCCAGCTCCTTGACGACCGAATGAGACGCCTTTTCAAGGCGTTTGAGCGGCACATTGAAACCAAGCTCCACGGTTTTCAGCTCACCGAATCTCAACAGTTGGTCTTGTCATACCTGATAAAGTCTGAATGGGACAACGAACTCTCCCGTTACACCGTTCTCCTGACCCCCGACAACAACCACTACAACGAACTGCTATCGCTGGAGAGGCACGGCCTCATACATAAGCATCCGGCGAGTACGTCCATTTACAGCGTCTACGTTGTTGATCGCGAGTTGGTCAAGAAAGACTACGTTGACGAACTGCGTTCCCTTTTTGGCGAGGTTTCGTTCGATGCACTGCCCTCCTTTCACAAGGACATACTGAGTGTTGTGTACCGGCTCAACCATTTCTCGAAAGAAGTGGTTGCCAGCGCAAAGGAAGTGAGCTTCAGCCTGTGGTATACCCGGGGAGAACGTGGTGATATAAGGGGATTTGACGCGTTCTACCGCAAAGTGCGCAACGCCTTCAACGCGCTTGCAAAGAGCGGATTTCTGGTGAAGCCTACAGGAGGCAGGGGGTACTTGCTGGACGATGGTTCCGCCAGGGAAATGCTCAAGGCTTCAACTGAACGCGACTGATGGAATACCGTTCCCCATCAGTTCATCTTGCGCAAACGAGCCGATGGACCGTCGTTTTATTGGCGCACTTCTGAAACGAAAGAATTTCTTCAAAGATGGCTTTCGACAATACGAATTACACTCAGACGGGGACGATCTTCTCCCGCCGTCAATTCCTCCAGGCCAGCGCCGCCGTTGCGGCGCCGTTCATGATTGTGCCGCGCTATGTCTTGGGCGGCGTTGGGCATACGCCGCCCAGTGAGAAGCTGAACATTGCGGCCGTTGGTGCCGGTGGGCAGGCCGCGAGCGACCTCAACGAACTGCGCAGTCAGAACATTGTGGCGCTGTGCGATGTGGACGATGAGCGGGCGGCGGAATCCTTTGAGCGGTTTTCGAAGGCGTCACGGTACAAAGACTTTCGCAAGATGCTGGAGAAGGAGGACAAGAACATTGATGCCGTGCTGGTGGCCACGCCGGACCACTGCCACGCGGTGGCGAGCATTGCGGCGATCAAGATGGGCAAGCATGTGTATTGCGAAAAGCCGCTGACGCGCACGGTGCATGAGGCGCGCGCGGTGGCCAAGGCGGCGCGTGAGGCCGGTGTCGCCACGCAGATGGGCAACCAGGGCATGGCCTTCGAGGGCAACCGGCTGATCAACGAGTGGATTTGGGACGGCGCCATCGGCCCCATCCACGAGGTGCATGTCTGGTCAGACCGGCCCACGCACAACGGCAAACTGTTCTGGGCGCAGGGCGTGGAACGGCCGCCGGACACGCCGCCCGTACCGCCCACGCTGGACTGGGACCTGTGGCTCGGGCCAGCACCGTTCCGGGACTATAACCCCGCGTATGCGCCGTTCAAATGGCGCGGCTGGTGGGATTTTGGGTCGGGTGGACTGGGCGACATGGGCATCCACAACATCGCCCCGGTCTATTCGGCGCTCAAACTGGGTGCGCCGACGGCGGTGGACTCGAGTTCGACGCTGGTGTACAAGGACTCGCTCCCCCTTGCCTCGACGGTGCATTACGAATTCCCCGCGCGCGGCGACTTGCCGCCTGTGCGGCTGCATTGGTATGACGGGGGCATGCTCCCGGCCCGCCCCGAGGAACTGGATGCGGACCAGGAACTCGACCGTGAAGACGGCATTATCTTCGTCGGCGAGAAGGGCAAGATCCTCGTGGAGGGATGGGGCGGCAACGAGCCACGGCTGATACCCGAATCAAAGATGAAAGCCTACAAGCAGCCCGAGAAATCGCTCCCCCGCTCCATCGGCCACCACAAAGAATGGATTGAGGCCTGCAAGGGCAACGGGACCACCCGTTCCAACTTCGATTTCGCGGGCCCCCTGACAGAAGCCCTGCTGCTGGGCACCCTTTCCGTAAGAACGGGCAAGCGCCTTCTTTGGGATGCCGAGAGCATGAAGGTCACGAACGACTCCGACGCCAACGAGTTGCTGCACTACAAGTACCGCGACGGCTGGACGCTTTAG
>CAIUWO010000185.1 GCA_903902895.1 Candidatus Hydrogenedentota bacterium
CCGGCCGCAACGCCGGCGCTCCTCACCCCGTCATTGCGAGAAGGGCTTCAGCCCGACGAAGCAATCTCCTGCTCGCGGGACGCCTCGGTTCCAAGAGATTGCTTCACTCCGTTCGCAATGACGGCCGGCCGCAACGCCGGCGCTCCTCACCCCGTCATTGCGAGAAGGGCTTCAGCCCGACGAAGCAATCTCCTGCTCGCGGGACGCCTCGGTTCCAAGAGATTGCTTCACTCCGTTCGCAATGACGGCCGGCAGGGATGCCGGCGCTCCCAACCCGCCGCTTTCCCGCCCCTGCGTTCATGAAAACCGGCATGATGCTTGACTTTCCGTGGCGCGGAGGACTACAACAACCTCCATGACCATGCCGCATGTCTCGGGAATCTCCGGAGGAAGAGAGGGATGAAACAACTTGCGAATCCCATTCGGCTGACCTACGGCTATGCCTATTCGGTCGCCTTCATGCCCGACGGCAAAACGCTCATGATAGGCACCCATGGCGGAGCGCTGCTATGGGATTTCCACCGCCGACGGATCGTGCGGGACTACTATGAATATGCCCATCCGGCCCAGCATATCGCCGTCACACCGGACGGGCTCACCCTGGTCACGGCCAGCGCCGAAAATGGGCAAGCCCTCGTCTGGAACATTGCCGACGCCACAGTGCTGCACCGGATTTCGGCGGACACTCAGGGACTTTGGTGGATGGCGGTGTCCCCCTGCGGCAGAAAACTGCTCACCTGCGGCAAGAAGGGCGGCCTGCGCTGCTGGGACATGCGTACCGGAGAGCAGACGCTCTCCGTCCCAGTGCGCACAGACAAAGCGTGGCGGGCCGCGTGGTCACCCTGTGGCCGCTGGATAGCCCACAGTAGCGGCACCCGCCGCGTGCGGGTCGTTGCGGCCGATTCCGGCGCGACGGTGCTGCGCATCGACGCACCCTGCAAAGAGGTCACCTCACTCGCCTTCCATCCCGACGGCCGCCTGTTTACGGGACTCAGGAACGGCACCATCCAAGTCTGGGATGTGACCAAAGGTCGATGGAAAGAGGAGTTTGCGTGCCGCAATACAGCAGTGGATGACATCCTCTTCTCCCGGGACGGGCAGCTTATGCTCGAACACGGTCCGGACAAATGGCCCAACGTGCATGTCACGGACCTTCACACAGGCCAGAGGATACAATGCCAGCGGTACGATTCAGATGAAGAGCAGCGCAACGTTGATCTTTCACCGGATGGCCAGTGGTGGGCGGGCGCCTATTACGGCTTTGAGGTGGGGGTGTTCAGGACCGGCGAAACAAAGGAATACCGCGTCCTGGCCGATGACTTCGATTACCTCTACAGCGCCCAATTCACGCCCGACGGACAGTCGGTGCTTGTGGGCAACCACAAGAGCGGGGAATCGCTCTACCGGGCGGGCGACGGCACGCGGTTATGGTCCAGGCGGAAACGAGAAAGTTACGGACAGGTGTGGGCCATCTCCCCAGACGGTCGCTGGATGGTATCCGGCATGGACAGCGGCGATGTCATCGTGCGCGACATGCAAGACGGACGGGTGGTCGCAAAGAGTATGGTGCACAGCCGGCAGGTACTTGGCGGTCTTTTTTTGGCCACGGGAAACCGGATTGTGACGGCCGGCCACGAAGGCACCATGGCCGTGCTTCAGTTTTCTCCGCCCAAAGGAAAGGGGCAAGGCAGCATTGCACTGCTGAGACGCTTGGGGCTGGGTTGCATGAACGATGCGAAGCTCACCAGCGACGGCAAAACCCTGCTGACGGCCAGCTCGCTGGGTATCCAGGTGTGGGATGCGGCGTCCGAGAAACTGGTTCACTGTCTACCTACAGAAAAAGAGGAGGCGGAGGACCTTTTCATCTCCCCCGACAACAGATTTGCGGTGGCACTTTCAGGGCGCTTCTTTCAAAGGACCACGGCGCATGTTTTGGACCTGCGTTCAGGAGAGCGATTGAACAAGATACGGGGTACAGCTTTGTGGGGCGCCGCCTTCTCGCCAGACGGCCGTTTCTTCTGCCTGTGTGACGGCAGGAAAGAACAGGGGATGTACTGCCAGGTGGTCCAGGCGCTTGGCACCCTGACAGGCAAGATTCTTTGGGCCACGCGACTGAAGGAAGGAAGGTTCCCCAGCCTCGTCGTCACGTCGGATGGCACCAAAGTCGTTGTTCTCTATGCGCGCCATGTGCAACGGCGTTGTGGAAAGGATCTTTCTGGGCGTAGAAGATACCGGAACGAATATGCGCCCCACGTTCGGGTTCTCGACGCTCAAACAGGCGTGGAAATGATTCAATACCGGCAGGATCTGCCCGCCGCCAAAGAGCGGCCCAGTCTTCTTTCCGAGAGGGGCACCCCGTCCTTTCTCAACGTGGAAAACGGGAAGATGCGGCTGCGCAACGCCCTGGATGCAACGAAGGTGAAGCGCTTGTCGCTGCATCCAAGCTGGACGGAGGGTGCCCGGTTGTCGTCCGACGGGAGATTTGTCTTTCTCCAAGGTTCCGAACTTTACCTTTGGGACACGAAGGCTGATACGGAGGTAAATGTGCCCTCTGCCGAAGCACTGGCTGATTCTTCGGGACCGGCTCCCCGATGGCATGTAACGCACACCACCGAGTACGTGCACATAAAGGATCTTGCCCTCCAGACGACAAGAATCTACAACTTGGGTCATATCTATCAGTCCACAAAGGCTTTTCGACTACCGGATGGGGAGCGGGTGTTGTTGGCCGGTGATGAACACTATGCGCTGTGGAATCCGGACAGGGGCAAGCCGGACTGGATCACATGGTGCGCTTCGCAACTCAACACGTCGGAGATTCGTGCCGGAGAAATCTGCGCTTCCCCGGACAGCAGCGTGATTGCCCTTGGATTGCGGGACAAGAGCGGGGTGTTTCTTCTGGATGCGAAGACGGGCGTAATCTTGACTGTCATAAACACGCCGACCCCCGTGTCGTCATTGGCGTTCACCCCCGACGGAACCTGTGTCATGGCGGCGTTCGAATCGTTGGGAATTCGGGTCTGGAATGCCGCCACCGGCGGGGAAGTGATGGCCGTTTCTATAAACGATGGCACTGTGGTGTATGAGAGCCGTTACACACCGGATGGCAAACGGATGCTGGCGTATTGCAGGCGTGAGGGCGCAGTTCCAGCGAATACAATCCGCATCCTGGACGCTCAAGACGGAACACTGTTGGCCGAGTTGCCCGGGGAATGCAACAGCTTCGCCTTGGGAAACCCCATTTCGCCCGACGGCGCCAGAATCCTCACTGAAGAGAGCAGTACGGTCTATCTGTGGGACATTTCCGGCCTTTAGAGGACCAAGCGTTACGGCCGGCGGTCGCGTTCCCGCCTACTCCTCCGGCTGCGCCGGACTGAAGCGCGCGAACCACCGGATTGCCCGCGAGTTCACCAGGTCGTCGAAAAGCGTGTACATCACCGGCGTCGCGATCAGCGTGAGCAGCAGCGCCAGCGTCTGGCCGCCGATGATCACGCAGCTGATGCTCTTGTTCGTCGCCGCGCCCGTGCCGTTGGACACCAGCAGCGGGATCATGCCCGCCACAAAGGCCACCGTGGTCATCAGAATCGGCCGCAGCCGGTCGCGGTTCGCGGTCATCACCGCCTCGCGCATGGGGAGCCCGCCGGCCCGAAGCTGGATGGTGTGGTCGATCTGCAGAATGGCGTTCTTCTTCACCACCGCAAACAGCACCAGAATTCCCAGCAGGCTCATGATGTTCATCGACTGCCCGAAGATGATCATCGAGAACAGCGCGAAGGGCAGCGTCAGCGGCAGCGAGATCAGGATCGTGACCGGGTGCAGCCACGACTCGAACTGCGCCGCCAGCACGAGGTAGATGAAGATGAACGCCGTCACGAACACGATGATGTACGCGCTGAAGGCCTTGCGCATCTCCTTGGACTCGCCCGCCAGCGCCACCTTGTACTCCGGACCCATTTTCAGCTTGGCCACCGTCTCGCCGATCGCGTCCAGCGCCCCCGCCTGCGACACGCCCGGCGACAGGTTGGCCAGCACCGTCACCTGGCGCATGCGGTCAAGGCGGTTGATGCGCGACGGCCCCGTGCTCCGGTCGAACCGGGCCACGTCGCCCAGTGGCACCGTCCCCCGCATCATCGTCGGCACGGACACCATCGCCAGTTCGGAAATGTCGTTGCGGTACTGGGCGGCCGCGCGCACATGCACCTCGTACTGTTCGCCCTTCTCGCTGAAGTCGGTCACCTTGTCCCCCGCCACCAGCAGGCGCAGCGTGTTGGCGATGTCGGCAATCGACACGCCCAGGTCGGCCGCCTTGGCGCGGTCCACCGTCACCCCGTACTGCGGCTTGCCGAGCACCAGCGTCGAGTCCACGTCCACCGCGCCCGGGTAGGCGCGCAGGCTCTCCATGATTTTGCCTGAATACTCCTCGAGCTTCTTCATGTCCGGCCCGCCCACCGTGTACTGGATCGCCGCCTGCGACCCGCTGCCGGCAATCGCCGCGATGTGCGTCACGCTGGCGCGCAGTTTCTCCGCGTCGTACTTGGGCAGCACGTTCTTGCGGATGTAGTCCATCACCTCGTCCTGGGCGAAACTGCGGTCCCACGGGTTCACCAGTTTCACGAACACCTCGCCCACGTTCGAAATGCGCTGCTCCGTGTCGGCCGTGCTGGTCACCGTGTATTTGACGCCCTCCAGTTTGCGCACGTCGCGCGCGACGCGCGCAAGAATCATCTGCGTCGCCTCAAGCGACGTGCCCTCCGGCGAGCGCACCTCTATGCCGAACTGCGACTGGTCGTCGTTGGGCAGGAAGTTCTTCGGGATCAGCTTCGCCTCAAAGGGTATCGCCGCCAGCAGCGCGATCATGGTCACCACCACCAGCCAGCGGTGCCGCAGCGCGAAGCCAAGCAGCCCCAGATAGCCGCCCTCCACAAAACGGTAGCCGCCCCGGTGCTTCGAGTCGCGCTTCTTCTTCTCCTGCCGCGCGGCGTCGCCGCCCGCGCCCTCCCCGTTCGCGCCCTCCCCGTTCGCCGGAACCGCGCGCAGCCAGCGCGACGCCAGCATGGGCGTCAGCGAGAAACTCACGAACATGCTGATCAGGATCGCCGAGCACATCGTGATGCCGAAGGACCACATGAAGCGGCCCACAATCCCCTCCATGAAGGCCACCGGCAGGAACACGGCGCAAAGCGACAGCGTGATGGAGACCACCGCAAGGCCGATTTCCTTCGTCGCCTCCCGCGCCGCCTCGCGCGGCCGCTGCCGCTTCTCCTCGATGAACCGGAAAATGTTCTCCAGCACCACAATCGCGTCGTCGATCACAATGCCCACCGAAAGCGTCAGCGCCAGCAGGGTCAGCACGTTCAGCGTGAACCCCATGTATTTCATGACGGCAAAGGTGCCGATGATGGACGTCGGAATCGCCAGCGCCGAGATCATCGTCGTGCGCGCGTTCGCAAGGAACAGCAGCACCACCACCGCCGCCAGTATGCTGCCCACCAGCAGGTGCTCCTGCACCGAGTTCACCGCGTCCTGAACGAACGTGGACTGGTCGCGCACGATTTCGAGCCGGTAGCCCTCCGGCAGCGGGATCTCCTTCAGCCGCTCCTTGACGTTCCGGACCACCTCGATCGTGTTCGTCCCCGACTGCTTGCGGATGTTCAGCAGCACCGCCGGCGTCTCGTCCAGTTGCGCGAGGCTGTCCGCCTGCTTCACGCCGTCCTCCACCTCGGCCACGTCCGACACGGTCACCACGTGGCCGTTGCGGACGGTCACCGGAATGAAGCCCATCTCCTCCACCGAGGCCACCCGCCCCATCGTGCGCAGCGTCGCCTCGTCGGGCCCCGCCGTCACCGTGCCGCCCGGAATCTGGATGTTCTGCATCTGCAGCGCCCGCGACACGTCGATGATGGTCAGGCCCTGCGCCCGCAGTTTGATCGGGTCCAGCTTCACGTTGATCTGCCGCGGCTGGCCGCCCACGATCATCGCCTGGCCCACGCCCGTCACCGATTCCAGCTGGCGCCGCAGGGTCTTGTCGGTGTATTCGGTGAGGTCCTTCACCGGCACGTTGCCCGAAATGGCCAGCGAGAGCACCGGCGACGCGTCCGGGTCCATTTTGGAGATCACGGGCTGTTTCACGCCCTGGGGGAGATTGTTCAGGATCTGGTTGATCTTGTCCTGCACCTCCTGCCCCGCAACGTTCACATCCTTTTCCATGGTGAACATGACGATGACCTGCGAGACACCCTCGCCCGACACGGAACGCAGCTCCTGGATGCCGTTCACCGTGTTCACCGCCTGCTCGATCTTGTCGCTGACCTCCGTCTCCATCTCCTCCGGCGCCGTCCCCGGCCAGATCGTCGTCACCAGCACCACCGGAAAGTCGACCTTCGGAAAATAGTCCACGCCCATCCGCGTGTAGCCGAAGATGCCGAACACGACCAGCACGAGCATCAGCACCGTCGCAAACACCGGCCGGCGGACGCAGATTTCAGCAAGTTTGTGCATTACGACACCTTGTCCCCGTCATGGATGCGCTCCGGCGCCGTGACCACGGTCTCGCTTCCCGCAAGCCCGCCGGTAATCTCAATCTTGCCGTCCCGAAGCTCGCCCGTGGAAACCACCTGTTCGCGGGCCACGCCGTCCTGCACCACGAATATCTTGGAAATGTCGCCCTCCTTCACCACCGCCGACGCGGGGATCAGCAGGCGCCTGCTCTTTTCCGGAAGCGCCACCTCGGCCGACGCAAAGGTGCCCGGACGCAGCACGAGCTCCGGGTTGGGCACCATCGCCTCCACCGTCATCGACCGCGAATTGCTCTCCACCGACGGGCCCACATACCGGATCTCGCCCGTGAAACTGCGCTCCGGCAGGCTGTCCACCTTGAAGCTCACCGTCTGCCCCGGCGTGATCTGCCCCACGTTCTGCTGCGGCACCGTCAGGATCAGCCGCAGCGGGTCCAGCTTCAGCAGCGTGGCCACCGCAGCCCCCTTGCCCATCGGGCTCGGCGAAACCCGCTCGCCCACGTTGATCAGCCGCTCCGCCACATACCCCGTGAACGGGGCCCGGATCGACGTGTCCGCCAGCGCCTTGCGCACCGCGTCCAGCTTGGTCTGGCCCGTCAGGTAGCTCTGGTACAGCTGGCTCATCTGGAGCCGCGCCTGCTCGTAGCGCTGCGCCGCGCTGTCGCACTCAAAAAGCACCCGGTCATAGTCGGCCTTCGGCAGCACGTCCTGCTCGTACAGCTTCATGAACCGGTCCTGGTTCACCCGCGCCAGGTTCAGCGCCGCCTTCGCCATCCTCACCTCGGGCTGGTTCTCCACGCTGTACGGCGCCTTCTCGTCCTTGATCCCCAGCCGCACCTTCAGCTCCTGAAGACCCGCAACTCCCTGGTCCAGCATGTTCTGCACGTCCGTCGGGTCCACCTGCACCAGGATGTCGCCCGCGTTCACCATGCTCCCCCGCTCGACAAACACCTTCTGAACTATGCCGTTCGTGTTGCTCGCCACGTCCGACTTCTCATCCGCCGCAAGCGCGCCCGTAAGCCGCAGCACCGTCTCGCGCTCCGCCGACTCCACCGCCGCCGTCGGCACCCCCGACTTCGGCGCGTCCGCCTGCGCCGCGCTCTCCGGCTTGAGCGTGCCCAGCGACGGCTTCTCCTCCGCGCGCACCTGGATCACACCCGTCGGAACAATCAGGAGCGCCGCCCCGCCCAGAAGGGCCCCCGCCGCCAAAATGGTCAAAAGCCTCTTGTGTTTCATGGTGCCTCACTTTCCAGTCTGCGCGGCCGCGGCCGGGACGGCCATCGACTGCATGCCGTGCAGGGAGAATTGGGTGACATGCTCCGCCAGAAAAGCAATCATGGCGGGCGGATAACTGTTGTCCGGGTTGATCAGCCCCGGAGTCACCCGGAGCGCAATCTCTTTCGTGTCGAAGTAAATCATGCACTGGCCCAAAATGCTGCTCACGCACATTTGAACCAAGGGGGCGTCCGGCGGAAGGGACAGAAGCTCCCCCACAATCCCGCGCACCGCCCCGTCCACCGGCGGAATCACCTTCTCAATCATGTAGTCCAGCGCCGCCGTCGGCTCTATCATCTCCCGCGCCATCAGTTTGCCCAGCCACGTCGATGGGCCGCTCTTCAACAGGATCGCTAGAAACTCACGGATAAAAGTTTGAAGCTTTTCCTCGGGCGGTGCGTTCGGGTCTATCTGCATGTACGTCGCGTCCGCCTTCGATTCCGCGTCAAGCTTCTGCACCACCGCGAGATACAGGCTTTCCTTGTCCCCAAAATGATAGTTCACCGCCGCGATGTTCGCCTGCGCCCGCTGGCAAATGTCGCTGATCCGCGCATGCCGAAACCCCTGCTCCGCAAACACTTCCGCGGCGGCAACCAGCAAACGGTTGCGCGTGTCTGATCCGGGCTGATAGGAGGGCATCTGAATCTCCTTTTCAAATCGCTATTTCAAATTCAGTATACCACACCCGGGCAAGGACTTGGCAAGTTCTTGGCGCAGCGGGAACCCGGCACAAATGCCGACGCTCCCGGCGGTCCCCGCCCCCGTGGGGGATATCCAGCCAGGTTTTATGTGGAGTGCGGGGGCAAAGCGCAGGGGCGACACCGCTTTGGCTTGTCCGCCTCTGGCGTGGCTGGGTTTAACGCGCGACAACACGCCAAAGCGGCGTCGTTGCCGACGCAGTCAAAATGGACGCAGCCGCATTGACGGCCCCGCGCGCCGTCACCAGCGGCGTCCGCACTAGACCCAAGACCCAAGACCCCAGACCCAAGACCCTCAACCCTTGCCTCCGGCAAGGGTTCAGTGCATCTCCTGGCCGCCCGTCACATTGATGGCCTGGCCGGTCATGTAGCCCGACGCGTCGCTGGCGAAGAACACCACCACGTTGGTCACGTCGCGGTATTCGCAGGGCCGCTTCATGGGCACCTGGTCGATGTATTTCTGGCGGACCTGCGCCTCGGTGATGCCCTGGGTGGCGGCATACTGCTTGAACAGGCTGTTCACCCACAGCGGCGAGTTGAGCAGGTTGCCCGGGCAGATCGCGTTGACGCGCACGCCGCGCTCGGCGAATTCGAGGGCGAGGCTCTGGGTCACGCCGATGCCGCCGAATTTGGCCGCGGCGTAAGCGCTGTTCTTGAAACTGCCCTTCTTGCCGGACTTGGAGTTGATCTGGATGATCGAGCCGCTGCCCCGCGGCAGCATGACCCGCGCCGCCTCGCGGGCGCACAGGAAGTAGCCCGTCAGGTCCACGTCAATCACCTTGCGCCACTTGGCCGCGTCGAACTCAAGCGAGTCGCCGGCAATCAGGATGCCCGCGTTGCAGACCATCACATCCACCTGCCCCAGCGCGGCCACGGCCTCGTCTACGGCCGCGCGAACCGCGGCGGCGTCGGTCACGTCCACCGCGCGGCCGAGCACGGTGCGGCCGGTACGCCCGGCGATAAAGGCCGCGGTGTCCTCCGCCTGCTGCATGTTGATGTCCCAGATGATGACATCGCAGCCCTCTTCGGCCAGGTGCTCCGAAATGGCCGCGCCCAGTCCCTGGGCGCCGCCCGTGACAATCGCCTTGCGTCCCTCAAGCATGCCCATTAGAGGAACCTTTCCAGCAGCGCCGCTTCGGCTTCCTTGGTCCATCCGCCCTCGGGACTCAGCTTCGCGCCCACATCGGGCAGCTTCACGGCCACCTCGTCCAGCGGCATCAGTTCCAGTTCGGGGATTTGCGTGTAGATGACCGTCTTGCCGGGGTACTTGGCGTCCTTCACGCCCTGTAGCCCGTCATGCGCGGCGCTCATGCCGCCGATGGCGGCCACGCTGCGGTTGCTGTCGAGCTGCCGCGCCTCGACCAGTTCGAGCACCTTGCGCAGGTCGCTGATGCGCGACCCGCTGCAGCCGATCATCTTCACACCGCGGCACAGTTTGTCCAGCGACACGCTGGCCATGGTGCCGATGCCCACGCCGGCAAAGATGTTCACAAAGGCGCCGTCCGCCGCCAGCGAAACCGCCTGGCGCACCAGCGGGGCCACCGGCGCGAGCACCACGAGGTCGGTGTAGCCTTCCGGCCCGCCCAGACTCTGGATGCGCGCGTTCATGTCGGCCGGGGTGGCAAACTCGCCCGGCGACAGGGTGTACAGCTCAACGCCGCGCTTCGCGGCCAGGTCGCCGAAACGGTTCACGATGTGGGCGAGACGGCTAGCGTCCAGGTCGGTCACCACGACGCGCTTGGAGCCGTCGGCCTTCTCGATGGCCCGCTGCACGTGCATCTGCCCCATGGGGCCGCCCGCGCCGATGAACAGCGCGCGGCCGTCGGGCAGCAGGTCGTTGCGCTTTGCGGTCGCCGCCACCGCCTCAAGCGTGTCGCCGCCGCCGTAATACCGTATGTTCTGGTAGTGGACCTTGCCCACGTCGAGCGAGACCTCGCCCGACTCGCGCGGCGCGCCGAGCAGGAACATGACACCGTGCGGGTTCAGCCGCGCGGCAAGCGTTTCCACGACCTTCGGACTCGGCGCCACGACCACGATGTCGTCGTAGCCGCCCTCGCCCAGTCCGGCGAGGTCCGATCCGATTACCGCGGCGGCGGGCAGCTTGGCGGCCCAGCCGTCGGGCGTGTCGGTCACCACCAACTGCGCCGCACCCGTGGGGGTGACGCGGTCGTCAAGGTTGTAGGACATTTCCACGCAGGCCCACGGCTCGGCCAGTGCCGACTGGCTGTAGCCCGTTTCGGGGCGCACCGGCAGCAGGTAGCAGCCCTCGTCCCCGGCGAGCGCGCGCTCGTCGAGCAGCGCGTATTCCTGGAGGCCGCCGGGAATCATGTAGCCGAAGGCGAAGCCCACGCCCTTGTAGTAAATGTCCGCCTGGACGATGAAACGGTCGCCGGCGCTGAACTCGCTCTCCCACTTCTTGCCGACTTTGACGATGGTGCAGGCGCACTCATGGCCGAGCACGGTCGGGTCGCTGGCGAGGTCGCGGCCGCGCAGCCGCGGGTGGTTGCCGCCCTGGGCGATGATCTTCATGTCCGACAGGCACAGGCCCAGCGCGTCCACGCGCACAAGCACCTCGTCGTCCTTGGGCTCGCGCAGCGGCACCGTCACCGGCTTCCCGTCGCGCCCGACGTTTTCGAGCCCCGCGCCGAACACCTGCCAGGCCTCGTAGGTCTGGGGAAGCGGCGCTTCCGCTTTCTTGTAGTTGTCTAGCTTGGACACGGTAAGATCTCCCGTTGGTTGCTATGCGTTGACCATGTGGGACAGCCGCCCCCGGCTGTCGGCTTGCACCGAATGCCCTGGGACGACAGGCGAGGGCGCCTGTCCCAC
>CAIUWO010000186.1 GCA_903902895.1 Candidatus Hydrogenedentota bacterium
CCATGGCAAGGAAACAGCGCCCAAAGCCCATGGCCGCCTCCAGCGCCATGCCCGGTTCCGCGTTGCCTTTCACATTCAGCAACTTCTGAAACTGCTCGGCGGCGGCGGCGGGGTTGCCCATTTTCTCCAGCACATGGCCCAAGGCCAGGCGAAGTTCGCCCTCGGCGACCGTCGCGGGCCGGGCGGGCTTGGCGGACCCTTCCTGACCCTGAAGGCGCAGAATGGCCTCATAATGCCGCCGTGCCCCGGCGTAGTTTTTCAGGATGTCCTCGTAGGTCACGGCCAGATTATAGTGAACCCGGACTGAATTTGGATTCTTCTCCAGGGTGGACACAAACAACCGTTCATCGTCATGCCAGTCCCGATTGCGCTCGGCGGTCAGCGCCACCAGCAGGACACACGCGGCGCCGGCGAGCATCAAAGGCATCCATCGCAGTCGGGGACGTTCACAGGCCAGCACGAGGCCCTCGCCAACGGCCCACCAAAATCCCGCCATGGGCACGTACATCCAGTGTTCGGCCATGGGCGCATTGAGCGGGAAAATTCCGGAAATGGGCACCCACGCCGCCAAGAACCAAGCCAATCCGGCCGCAATCCGGTACTTGCGGCTGGAAAACGCGGCCAGCGCGGCCAGCACGATTCCAACCAGAAGCGCCCAGCCGACCGGTCCCAGCCAGCCCGGAATTCCGTCCAGTGTCCGCTCCATGTGCAACCCGGCTGGCCAGAACAAAAGCTTCAGATAAAGCGCAAAGGCCTGGCCGGTTTCCTGCATCCGCTGCCCCAACGGGGCGGCCGCAGTTGCCCCGGAAGCGGCAAAGCGGAGCACTGTGGACCGCAGGGCGACATACACAACCAGCAACAGCAATGCGCCAACGAGCGGAAACAACCGTGGGATAATGCCGCCCTTGTCCCCTTTGACGGCGAGCTGCCTTTCCTGCAACCATGCCGCCACAAGC
Source organism: Candidatus Hydrogenedentota bacterium (assembly GCA_903902895.1). Lineage (GTDB taxonomy): Bacteria > Hydrogenedentota > Hydrogenedentia > Hydrogenedentales > CAITNO01 > CAITNO01. The sequence continues at coordinate 957 of CAIUWO010000186.1, forward strand.
AATATCCCGAGCAGCACCGGATAGATAAGACTGGATTCCTTGCTCATCAGCGCGGCGGCGAAGCACGCCAGACTGCCGCACCAGGCAGCCCAGCGCCGCCCCCCCGTCCGGGAAGTGAGCGCCAGAATCATGCCCGCAAACATGAAAGCCGCCGACATCATGTCCGCACGGCCGCTTATGTAGGCGACCGCTTCGGTGTGCAGCGGATGGGCCACAAAAACCAGCCCCGCCACGGCGGCGGCGGAAATCGGCGCACCTGCGCGCAGCAGCAACAGATAGAGCAGCAGGGCTGCAGCCCCGTGCCACAGCAGATTGGAGAAATGAAACACCACCGTTGGAAGACCGAGCGGGGGTTTGCCGGCCGCCTCTATTTCCGCGGGGGACGGCCCTCCGGTCACCGCATAATCCAGCATGAACGAGGCCGAAACCAAAGGCCGGTAGAAATTCCCCTGACCCCGCCCAAAGGCATGCTGATCCTCGCGGAACAACTGAAAAAAACGGCCCGGGTCCTGAACGTTCCTGTGCAACAGCACCGAGGACGCATCGTCCCACACCCATTCGCCCCCAAAAGTGTTGGCATAGGCGGCGATTGCGGCGAGCACGATCACAGATCCCGCCAACCCTCTGCCCAGAGAAGCGCTCATAGGATTACCCTGTCCTGCCGGCTTTCAACGGCGCGTTCTTATTTGTCGCGCGTGCGCGGCCCCGGCACCTTCCACAGGAAATTCGCCAGTTTGTATTCGATTTCGACTTCCTGCTGGTTGCCGATGATACGCACCAAACGCAACGCTTCGGAATTGTTGGGCAGGGACCCGATTTTTGCGGGGCGATAGAATTCCTCACCCTCACGAACCTTGAACGTCTCCTTCGCGCCGGATTCGGGGTCCGTCACCTCCAAGAAGGTGTACACGTCGCCGCCGGTCTGCACGAACCCGGTGACCATGACCTGCGGGCGCGCCATCATCAACTCTGCGGAGCGCTCAAGTTTGGCATAACGGTCACTGCCCGGCTGTATGACCTTGTAGATTTCGCACAGGACCTTCACCTTGCGCCAGCGCCCCGTCTCGCGGAA
>CAIUWO010000187.1 GCA_903902895.1 Candidatus Hydrogenedentota bacterium
ACTGGGAACAATGACCTCGTTCATGATGGCTTTGCAGGCACCGTTGTAACTGCGGTCCCATTCCGAGCCCAGTTCGATGCGCGCCTTGCGGTCCTCTCTCGATATCAGGAGAAGAATCCCCCGGTTCCAGGCCACCCCATGAACCGTCTGGTGTTCGGCACCCCACTGGTTGAACAGCAGCCGCGCAAAGCCCCCAATGCTGACGTTCTGCTGCGAGTGCGCCGCCATGGACTGAATCGTCAGGACCACCACCGGTATGTCGCGCTCCGTCAGCAAGCGGTCGCATAGTGTCACGATCCGGTCCTTATCCGGCTCGCTGACCATGGACGTGCTGTCGACCACAAACGCGCGGTCGGCCGGCCTGGGTATGTTTAACGTCTGCGCGGCCCCGGACAGCGCGACCAGTATGCAAAGCGCAAACGCGCGTGCCATCGTTGTCTCCGCTCCCCTTATTGATCGCGGAGTCACCATGACCCCGTGGCCCCGCCACCGCCGGAACTGCCCCCGCCAAAGGACCCGCCGGAAAAGAAACCGTCCGAAGCGGACCCGCCCCAGGATGACCGGCGGCGGGACGGCAGAGACATGTCGGAATCATCAAAGGAGGCAGTCCTCCGGCGCGGGTAATGCCCGTCGTCGTCATCCCCCCCGGAGCGGCTGCCCGGGAAAAACTTGCTGTAGATCCACACTACGACAATTAGCAGCCCGAACCCGATGACGATGCACTTGGTCTCGTGCGAAGGAAGCGGTATGCGGGGCGCCCCAATGCAGCCCCAACCCGTCATGGGGGCGCGCAAACCCCGGGCCATGCCGTCCAGCCCCAGCACCCCGGCCACAATGCCGCCCGAATAGCTGCCGCCGCGAAAATAGGGGATAATCTGCTCATCCATGATGGACTGGCACACACTGTTGTAGCTTTGGTCCCAGTCCCCGCCCAGTTCGATGCGCGCCTTGCGGTCGGTGCTGGAAATCAGGAGGAGAATGCCGCGGTTCCAGGACACGCCGTTGACGATCGGCCGGCCGATTCCCCACTGGTTGAACAGGAGCCGCGCAAAAGCCTCCATGCCGAGGTCCTGGGTTGTGTATGCTGCCAAGGACGGCACCGTGACCACCACCACCGGGATGGCCCGCTCCTTCAGAAGCCGGTCGCAGGCCTCCACAATCCGGGCTCTGTCCGGCGGGCTCACCATATAAGCGCGGTCGACCAGGAACTCACGGTCACCCGGCCGGGGAATGTCTATCGTCTGCGCGGCACCCGCAAGTGTCACCAGCACGCAGAACGCCACCGCACCTGTCATGTTTGTCCTCATTGCAGACTCCACCCTCAAGGGGCAACCCGGTTTGCCCCGGCACGTACTATTCCATCTTGGCGCGCCAAAATCAAGGGTGCGCCAAGTCCCTTGCCCCGTTCAGGCTTTCCGGTTACTATAGTGCCCGCCGTCTTGAACCCATGCCGCGCATAGCGCGGCACCAAAAGGAGCGCCGGAATGCGAAACGCCACCCCTATCCTCTGTCTGATCGCCGCACTGGTCTGTGCGGGCACCGCCGCAGCCGCGGACACGCTGTGGAGCATCGGCAAGAAGGACGCGAAC
>CAIUWO010000188.1 GCA_903902895.1 Candidatus Hydrogenedentota bacterium
AGGTCCTGTGCGTCCAGGTCGCTCACGATGGCCGTGGCCACCGTGGCGGTCTCTCCGGGCCGGAGGGTCGCTTCCAATCCCTGCGCGCCAATGATGCGCGTGGCCACCGCCACCTCGCGCCCCTTGCCGGGCAGGTCATCGGCCTTGCGCGTGAACCAGTTTTCCGGAGACGCCTCTCCCCCACTTATGCCGGAGGCGAGCCGAACGGAAAACGTGACCGGTCCGCCTTCACACTGCAACTGCGTCAGCAGCAGGTTGGCGTTTGCATCCACCCAAGAGCGTGTCCGCACCGTCAGGCCGTCTTTCGCAAAAACGCCCCGCACTTCGGCCTTTGCCAAGTCCTGTTCCTGCCGATAGCTGGCACCCTGCAGCGCGGGGATGGAGAGGCTTACAGTGCCGACGGTAATGACCCGGGCATCGCCCGGGTGTCGGGTCCAGAAATCGTTCTTGCCGATGTGGAAACGCTGCGCTTCCGGCGGCCCGGCCATGGCAACGCCCACATCGCCGTTGCCCAACAGCGGTCCGTCCGGCATGGCCTTTGTGGGAACATTCTTCGGCGGCGCGTCAAAGACGGCCGTGTAGTCCATGGAATGCCCCGCGTTTAAAGGCTGAAGCTCCGCCGGGGTCGTTCTCTTCTGCCGGGCGAGAACGAAGTCGACCAGTTCCTGACACTGGAAGAATCCGGTCCACATGTTGTGACCCTGGCCGGGCGGGACGATGAGTTGCATTGTGCCGCCGAGTGCCTCGTAGCGTTTGCGCATTTCTCCGGAGTTCGCCTCAAGCGGAACGACCGTGTCGCTGTCGCCGTGAATCGCGAAGAGCGGCACGACCGCCTCGGCCAGCGCGGCAAGCCGGTCAATCGGATTGTAGTCCGCCAGATGCGCGGAAAGATCCTCTTTGGTTAGACGATAGGCGCCGCAGGCCTTGTCCACACCCGGATAACTGATCAGGCTGCATACGGGATAGATGCCCGCAAATCCGGCCACCTTGTCAGGATTGTCCGCGGCCCACGACAGCGTCATCAGCCCGCCCCGGCTGCGGCCCAGCATGACGGGCTTGGGGGCAAAGCCCCGGTTCTTGGTGAGTTCGTCGTAGAAGGCCGAGTAGAGCGCCCGCCCGTCGGGACTGCCGAAGGACTCCCCCACGTCAATCCCCGCGATGGCGCTTCCCCCCCGGGCGAAGCGCTCAAACATCCACCTCTCCTCGTCACCGGGCAGGCCCGGGAGCGTGGGCGCGTACCAGACCCATGGAACAGGCCCGTTTGCGGGACTGGCCTGGGGGGGGATGACGAAGGCCTCCCGGCCCTGCACGAGAAAGACCTCGCCGGGCAGTGGCAGGGACTTTTTCGGCGCGTCAGCCGCGTGCGGCGCGGCCAGTGGCATAAGCAGCAGGGCGGTGAAAATGAAGAAGGGGCGTTTCATGGGGAGTTCCTTCTCTCGGTTGTGCCGCAGATGCCGCGCATGCTCAGTTCCCGTTCTTGACGCTGACAGGGCTCCAATTCCGGCGGCACCGCGCTTGCTTGTCACAAAGGCGCCGGGGTGCTTCCCGGCCGGGGACGGCATTGCGCGGGGCGACCGGAGTTATGGAAAACTGCGTCAGGATTACTTTGAGGGTTGCTGCGTTCCCAGGACTTCGCGCAGGAACTCCACGCTTTGGCGGATGTTGTCGTCGGCGCCGTAGCACTCAAGCGAGACCACGCCGTCCCAGTGCGTTTCCTGGAGGAAGTGGAGGCATTTGCGGATGTTTTCGGCGTTCACGCCGCCGCCGATGGGGACCTCGCTGCAGGCGATGCCGGTCTCCTCGCCGCGAACGGCCGCGGCCAGACCGGCACTGACGTCCTTGATGTGGCAGTGGGAGACCCAGGGCCGCAGCGTTTTGAGGTATTCGAGCGGATCGTGTCCGGCGATGAAGCTGTTGCCGGTGTCAAAATTGCAGCGCAGGTATTGGGAGTCGAAATGTTTGAACAGGCGCTGCATGAAGTCGAGGTCGTTCGTGTAGGGTCCGTGGGGCTCGACGTTGATGATGACCCCGTAGTCCTCGGCCCAGGGAAGCACCTGGCGGTAGTTGTCGCAGGTGATGCGGAACACCTCCTCGCGGGTGTACCCCTCGATTTCCTGCGCGCCGTCCACGGTGTCCACCATGTGGCAGTCCAGTTCGGCGGCGAAACGGATGGACTGCTGGACATACTGCACACCGAAGGCGGAGCCCTCAGGCCCCATAAACGGATAGGACCCGTCGATCTGCGAGATGACCAAGCCCTTGCTGTCGCAATAGCGCTTGAGCGCGCGCGGGTTGGACTGGAGCGAGATGCCCGGCTCGTAGCCCATGGCCTGGATGAAGTACTGGCCATGGATGGCGGCGAATTCCAGATGCTTCAACCCGTATTTGACCGCCGTCTCCGCCGCTGTCTTGAACCCGCCGCTCAGCGGCCGCCAGTTGTCGGTGTGCATGCCCAGTTCAATCATGGTACGCTCCTCCTCATGTTTGGGGTTGTCTCGCCGGTCAGACTGTCCGAAAGGTCGTAGGAAGAGCATAACAGGTGGGGGCGGGGTGTGTGAAGCCGGATGGGGGCGCCAGTTTCCGGGACGGGCCGGTGTCGGCGGGCTTGGGTTGCGCCCTGCGGGGTAATTGACCGCGCGGAGGCGTGGGCAGTAGAGTACCGGGAGCGATAAGTTCAATGCGGCCATGGGCGGCGTTCCTCCCTCCCATGCGGCCGTTTCCCAACCGTCCGGAGGTGCGACAGCAGCCATGGAAACGAACGAGTCAATGAACACACAGGCATCCGCCGGCACCCGGTCCGGCATCGAGGCGTTTCTTCGTGAAAAGGTCGCTCTGTTCCAACTCTTGTCGGAAGCGCACCTGGCAGAACTGGTGGCGGGCGCGAGCGTGGGGTCCCATGAGCCGAATGAGGCTGTGGTGGAGTTCGGGGAGGATGCGGATTTTCTGGGCGTGCTGCTCGACGGCGAACTGTCGGTTTCCGTTGTTGCCGACGGCGGACTGCGCCAGGAGATCGGCCGGTTCAAGGCGGGGGACACTTTTGGCGAGATGGCGCTGATGAGCGGCGACAAGACACAGGCCGACTTCATCGCCGGGACGCGGTGCCAGGTGCTGCGCATTCCGGTGGCCCTGTTCCAGTCGGTCATCATGACCGAGCCGAAGGCGGTGCAGCACATTTCCAGGACCATTGCCGCCCGTTTCAAGCAGATGATGGCCGACCCGGCCGCGGCCGCGGCCGCGTTCCGCGAGAGCGACGACCCCTACGGGCTGAATTTGAAGGGCGAGCGTCCCGAGAAGATGCTCATCATCAACTGCGGATCATCGTCGCTCAAGTACACCTTTTTCGACACGGAGAACGGGGCCAACACGGCGCGCGGGCAGGTGGAGCGTATCGGCATGCAGGGCACCAGCCTCGCCCATCGCGGGCCGGGGGGCGAGGTGAGGCGCGAGCTCGAAACGGGCGGCCACGGGGACGCGTTTCAGGCGGTGCTGCGCGCGCTGTCCGACGCGGCGACAGGGGTCATCCGCGAGCCTTCGGACATCAGCGTGGTGGGCCACCGCGTGGTGCACGGCGGGGAGCGTTTCAGCGAGGCGGCGGTGATCGACGACGCGTCACTGGCGGAGATCGAGGCGCTGAGCCCGCTTGCGCCGCTGCACAACCCCGTGAATGTTCTGGGCATCCGGGAGGCGCGCCGGGTCTTTGCGTCGGTGCCGCACGTGGCCGTTTTCGACACGGCGTTTCATCACACGCTGGCGTCCTACGCGTACCTGTACGGCCTGCCCTACGCCTATTACGAGGAGAAGGGCGTGCGCCGCTACGGATTCCATGGCAGTTCGCACGGCTACGTCTGCCTGCGCGCGGCGCAGCATCTGCGGCGGCGGGTGAACGAGCTGGAGATGGTGAGCTGCCATCTGGGCAACGGCGCCTCGCTGTGCGCGGTGGACCACGGCCGTTCGGTGGACACGACCACGGGCTTCACCCCCTGCGAGGGGCTGATCATGGGCACGCGCTGCGGCGACCTGGACCCGGGCATCGCGTCGTACCTGCTCCGCGATGAGGGCCTGACGGGCGCGCAGATGGACGAACTGTTCAACAAGCGCAGCGGCCTGCTGGGACTTTCGGGCATCTCCAGCGACATGCGGGAAATCGAACAGGCCGCGGAGGCGGGCGACCACCGCGCGCTGGTCGCGCTGAAGGCGTTCTGCTACCGGGTGCGCAAGTACATCGGCGCCTACCTTGCCGCCATGGGCGGCATGGACGTGCTGGTCTTTACCGGCGGCATCGGCCAGGGCAGCGCCGGGGTGCGGTCGCTCTCGCTTCAAGGGCTTCAGTGCATGGGGATTTATCTTGACGAGGCGCGCAACCGCGACGCGCGGGGTTTCGATGAAGTGTGCCGCATTTCGACGGACGACTCGCCGGTGACGGTGCTGATCGTGCCGACGGACGAGGAGCGGATGATCGCCCGCGACACGCTGCGCGCGCTGAGCCGCTCGTACCTGACGCGCGTGCTGGAGGCCCAGCAGCGGGAACCCATCCCGATTGAGGTGTCGGCCCACCACATCCACCTCGCGCAGGAACACGTTGAGGCGCTATTCGGTCCGGGCCACCAGTTGACGTGGCAGAGCGACCTTTCCCAGCCGGGACAGTTCGCCTGCGTGGAGCAGTTGACGATCATCGGACCCAAGGGGAACGTCGGGCGCGTGCGCGTGCTCGGGCCGGCGCGCCGGGCCACGCAGGTGGAAATTTCCATGACCGAGCAGTTCAAGCTTGGCATTCATCCACCCATCCGCGAGTCGGGCGACCTGCAGGGCACCCCGGGCTGCACGCTGGAGGGCCCGGCCGGACAGGTCGCGATTGATCAGGGCGTCATCTGCGCGATGCGCCACGTCCACATGACGCCGGCGGACGCGCTCCGCTACGGGTTGCGGGACAAGTCGACGGTCCGCGTCCGGGTGCCGGGCGATCGGGAGCTGGTGTTTGGCGATGTCCGCGTCCGGGTGGACGGGAGCTACAGTCTGGCAATGCACATCGACACGGACGAGGCCAACAGCGCCAACATCAAGACCGGCATGCAGGGCTACCTGGAGGGGTTGCAGAGCGAGGGCTGACCGTGCGCCGGGACTCCGGGCAGACGCAAGAAGGCGCGCCTTTTTGCGGCGGTTCCCTGCGGGTTGGCGTTGCTTATTACCCGCACCACCCATCGGCGGTTACTTGTGGGCCAGCGTGTTGAGCGCGGTGGCCGTCGTGTTGAAGGCGGAGGCCAGGATGCTGACGGCCGTTGCAAAAGATTCGGCGACGGCCATCTTCTGCTCGGTCACCAGCAGGGTGGCGGCCTTTCGCGGCACCGTCTCGGCCTGAATCGTCGTGCATCGTATGTGTTTCATTGCGGCAATCCTTTCTTCATCGGGCGGCCCCGGGGGCGGCCGCCGGTCTTTCGGAAACGTTCGGGCGCGGCTCAGAAGTCCACCTGGAACCGCGTCTGCAGTATGTCGATGTCGCCCTCGTAGAGGTCGTGGTCGATGCTGGCGATGGTGTAGTTCAGCATCACGCGGACGTTCGGGTTGAGGAACCAGTTGACGCCCGCCGTGTAGTTGGTTTCCTTGCCGCCGCGGACGCCCCCGTCGTCGAGGTCGATGTATGAGTAGCGCAGCCCCAGTTCCCACGCGCCGGCGCCCTTGCCCCATGCGAAGTTCTTCTTCGGCTTGACCCGGCCGAACACGCCCGTTGCATTTTCGTAGGGGCGGTTTTCCCCGGTCAGGAACCAGCCGGCCTGGGCGTAATAGCCGCTGAAAGCGCGGTGACTGTCGAAGGTGGTGTCCACGCTGTCGTGCGTGTACTCGCCCTGCAGCGAGAACGGGCCGCACACCAGGGCCGTCTCAAGGCCGAACAGGTCGGCGTTCTCCGCCCGGGCGTCCTGCAGGCGGAATGTCTTGTAGCCCTCCGTTGTCACCCAGTGGAACCCGGTCATGCGGTTTTCCGGCCACGACTGCAGTTGGTACCGGTTTGTGGCGCCCCCGTTGGGCTCGCGGTGGCTGTACGCGACGCCCAGATGCAGCAGGCGGCGGCCGTCCTCCGCATACCACGGCAGCCCCGTCACCCGGGCCGTGACCGAGGAGCCCTCGTTTTCATTGGCGTCGTTCTCGCTGGACCAGTTGTCGGTGCGCCTGAACACGCCGGCCGCCCACGCAAGGCGCTCCCTGCCCGGCTCCCCAAAGTGGGCGTTGTTGAGCATGACGCCGGTGTTGCGCGCCGGCGCGAAGACGTTGGGCAGCGAGCGCTCCATGAACGTGGTGTAGGTGTCGCTTGTCAGTTCCTCGAGGCTGAACGGCTCCTTGAAATGGCCGATGGTCAGCGTGCCCGCGTAGGGGATGTTCTTCATGCCGACAAACGCGTCCAGAAATCCCGTGGGGCCGTTGTTGCCGGCAAAGTCGTATTCGATCCGGTACAGGATGTCCTGGTAGATTTGCCCCCGCAGGTCCAGCGCCCCCATCCGTATCTGCGTCCCGTTCTGCTCGTCATAAACGCTTTCCTTCAGCACCGCGTCCTGGCTGAACCAGGTCCAGTCAACGAACAGTTTCCCGCCCACTTGAAGCTTGAACTGGCCGTCGGGGCTTTCGACACGCAACCCGTCCTGCCATACGGGCTTGAGGCTGCCCTTTTTGTCCTCTTCGAGCTGCGCCACCCGCTCCTCCACGGACTTCTGGGACATCCCGTCTTTGGGCTCTTCCTTGGACGCGGAGTTTGATGCAGGTTGCGCCTCGGATTGGGGAACGGGTTGGGCTTTCTTGAGCGTCGCGACCTCCTTCTCAAGTTCGCCCATGCGTTTTTCCAGCGCCTGCACTGTGTTCAGCAAGGCCTGCTCTCGTGGAGTCAGTGTCTCCTCCTGCGCCCAGCCCCTTGCCGGGAGCAGTAAGGCAACCAACAGCAGGCTGACAGAAAACAACCTTTTCGCCGAGCCCCTCATGTGCGATTCTCCTTCTTCGCTGCCCGAGCTGCGCTGGCTTGCGTCCAGACTACGCGGTGGCCTGGACGTGCCAACGGCGGGCCATGGATCTACCCATGCATGGCGTTGACGGCTACAGTAACAGAATGTCCTGTAAAAAAACGACCGGAAAGGTCGGAGGCGCGCGTGGCGCGTCGGGGGTGAGTTCAGCGGAGAAGCGTGCGGTTCAGCACTGCCTTAGACGTCCTGCAACGTGCCGGTGGTGCGGCCGCGGATTTTCCGGGACTTTATCAGTCCGTGGCGGGCATTTCGTGGGTGACCCAGCGGGCTTCGGGGGCGCGGCGGTTCTCACGACCGGCCTTGAGCGAGCGCTCCAGGTTGAGCATGTGGATGTTCTTGTCGCAGTGGGTGGCCGGCTCATAGGTCCAGCCTGCGGCCAGACGCCCGGCCTCGCGCCGGGTGGTGAAGTGGACGACACGGCCGAGCAGCGGCGCCAGCAGCCGCGTTTTCCAGCCAAATTCGGCGTACAGCGCCTGAAGCACGGCGTTGGCCTTGGCGCGCATGACGGGGTCTTTGCGGTACCATTGGCGCATGGCCCAGACGGCGGACGCATAGGTGTCGCCCAGGCTTTTCGCCTCGCGCAGAAAGCGCGCGCGGATGCGCGCGTCGCCATGGTCTTTGTAGCGCTTCAGTCCCATCAGCGTGACCCGGAACAGGCGCAGCAGGCTCGGGCCGTTGACCTCGAAATCGCGCTGGAACGCGCGCAGCAGGAGCGCCGTTTCCTCGCCCGCGGGAATGTGCGCGTGGCGGTGCTTGAAGCGGTACTGGCCGTGGGTGTCGGCGGGCGCCAGTTCCTGGTCGGACACGAGCGTGCCCTCCTCCTTGTGCTGTTTGTAGAGCGGTGTGCCGGGGATGGGCGTGTAGAGCATGAACTGGTGGAACACGGTGTCATGGCTGGCCGCCCAGTTGATCACTTCTTCCATGTCCTCCGGGCGGTGTTCCTCCAGCCCGATGATGGTGGAGCCGAGGACGCGCATGCCGTG
>CAIUWO010000189.1 GCA_903902895.1 Candidatus Hydrogenedentota bacterium
CCTCACGGCGGTCTTCCCCATCCCCCGGTTCGGCGTGACGCGCGACGTGATTGAGGCGCAGCACTTCACGGGCACCGGCCTCTGGCCCGACGAACCCTACCGGGTCATGGCCTTCGGCGCAATCTACTTTCTAGGCTTGGTCGTGGTGGCCGTTGTGAACGAATGGTTTTCCATTGTGCATGGGCGCGGCAAAACAAAAATGAGAACAGAGGAGCTGGTGCCTGCACGGCGGGATGAAGCCTGACAGCAGCAAGCGTTGAGCATGGACGAGTGGGAGCTTGCGATACGCCGAACTTCCGAAATAGTTAAGTATGGTGCCCCTCGAATTGCCCACATGTGACATGTGGCGCAGTCAACGAAAGAATGATTGTCTTGACCGAGATAACGCATTGTGCTAAAAGGTGATCAGTTGCAGTGCGCCATACCGCAGTATGTGCGGAGGGCACTGGGTAATTCGGGTGAGCACGCCGAAATAAGTGATAAAGAACGAGAAACCGGGAAGGGCACACATTTCCGCCATTTCGTGGCTCTTTCTCCTAAGCGAAAATGCTTTGGAGGCAGGGCGGGCCATCTTGGAATTCTCGATTGACACTTGCGGGAGAGGAACAATGGAAATATTCTACGCTTGGAACAACCGGTCTTTCTGTGCGACCGCCTTGTTGGTGTGCGCTGTATTGCTGGGTGGCTGCACCAAGAGTGAAGAGGAACAGCAGGCGGACATTGAAATGGCTCATCTCCTGATCGACAGTCGTCACGGAGGCGTCCCAAAGGATTTTCCAAAGGATGCGCCTGTGTATCCGGTCGTGACAGGCATACTGGCAACGAATGAAGAGGGCAATCGCACCCTTATGGCATCCTCCAAGGATGGCGTTGACAAAGTCAGCGCCTATTATGAACAGGAACTCAAGAAGAACGGGTGGACGCAGGCAGGGCCCTCCAGCAGCGGAGACGGTCTCACCGCGACGAGTTATACGAAAGAAACCCGAGACTTGTCCGTCTGCATCGGCCAAGATTCCTGGAAACTGACCTGCATCATTTTGTCTCTCGTTGACAAGAAGGCCCTTGCCGCCGTTCCCAAGGAGGCAACAAAACCGGAAGACCCTGAAGCGTGCGCAATTTTGACTCGAATGGCGCAGATGTATGCCAGTTGCGGGGCCTATCGTGATAAGGGTGTCGTCGAGACGAAATTCATTGAAAAGGAAGGAACGCGGACAACGGAAGAGCCGTTTAGCACGGCTTTCATCCGTCCAAAGCAGTTTCGTTTTGAGTACCAGGACCGGTTTTCGGGTTCCAGCAGATGGTACCGCCACATTGTCCATTCGGACGAAGCGGGGACCCGCGTTTGGGACGATCCTTCTGCCTCCGGCACAACCTCCGTAGACTCCTTGCACTTGGCTCTCGCTGGTTTCAAAGGCGTGTCAAGCGATGCTTCGTACACGGTTCCATCCATGCTGTTTGGCGGTTTGATGGACGATCTGGTAACCGTCGCTGATTTGACGGAAATGGCCCTTTTGCCTGAGGCCACTTTGAATGGCGTGCCATGCCATAAAATCAGCGGCAAGTACGGCGGCGGGGAAGTCGTCTCACTGTGGATTGACAAGTCCTCATTATTGCTGCGGAGAATAGATGAGGCCCGTGGTTTCTCGGATTTCCGAACCGAAACAACGACCACTTATGAACCCGAAGTCAACGGCACTGTTACCCCCGAAGACCTCGAATTCAATCCACCAACCCCTGCTTCCGTCGCTGTTGCCGATGCATGGGAGCATGTGACACGGGCCGATGCCTCTGTCCTGCTTGTCGTGGGTTCAGGCGCGTGCCTCTTTGTGGCAGGTTGTGCGTCCGTCATCAAGCGAATGAGACGTCGATGCACACGGCACTCTGTTTAACATTGGTGGGCGGAATAAACGGGGAATAAACGCGGACAGGTAACCTTAAGGGGAAACCAGGGGGACGCTTCCCCTATTAAGTGAGCACAATGCAGCCGCACCCGAGAATGAAATCTGCTCGTATCTCGGCACCATCGCTTTCGTGCGGTCAAGCAAAATCCGACGGCACAACAAGGCTTGCGGGATACTATTTGCGCCCTTCCAGTTCCTGCCAGCGCTGGTAAAGCGTTTCGACCTTCTTGCGGGTGGCGGCGAGCGCGTCCAGTTTGGACAGCACCTGGTCGTGGGGCTGTTCGTAGAAGCCGGACACCTGCATTTCGGTCTCCAGGGCGGTCACCTCACCCTCGCCCTGAAGAATGGCCGCCTCAATCCCCTCCAGTTCCTGTTTGTCCTTCCAGGAGAGCTTTTGCGCCTGGGCGGGCGCGTCTTTGACCGTTGCGGCCTGTGCGGAGGCGGCGGCCGAGGCGGCGCGGGCGTCACGGACGCGGTCCTCTTTGCGCCGCTCCATAAACAGGAGGTAATCGTCGTAATTGCCGGTGATCTCGTGAACCTCGCCGTCGTCGCCAAAGACCAGGAGGTGGGTGCAGATGCGGTTCAGGAAATAGCGGTCGTGGCTGACCACAAGCGCGCAGCCGTCAAAGGCGGCGATGGTTTCCTCCAGCAGGCGCAGCGTGAAGAGGTCCAGATCGTTGGTTGGCTCGTCCAGAATCAGGAAATTGCCGCCGCGAAGCAGCCGCCGCACGAGGTCGAGCCGGTTTCGTTCGCCGCCGGAAAGGTTGCCCATGGGCATGTGGATGCTTTCCTTGTCGAACAAAAACTTCTCGATGTAGGCCGGCACGAAGACGCGGTGCTTGCCCACATCCCAAAAGCGCGCGCCGTCGGAAACAAAATCCAATATGGACTGCGCCGGGTCCACATCGGCATGATGCTGGTCCACGTAGAGGAAATGGGTGGTCTCGCCCCGGGCCATTTCGCCCTTGTCGGGGCGCTCGGCGCCCATGAGCACGCGCAGCAGCGTCGTCTTGCCGCAGCCGTTGGGGCCGATGATGCCGACCCGCATGCCGGTGCGCATGAACAGCGAAAAGCGGTGGAAGAGCGTGCGTCCGCCGTAGCCGTGCGTGAGCTGGCGCGCCTCCAAAATGTTCTTGCCCAGCCGTTCCGGCTCGGGAATCTCGAATAGGAAATCCCGGTGCTGCATGGGCGGACCCTCGTCCTTCACGTCCATCAGCCGGGTAATGCGGGCCTTCTGTTTGGTGGTGCGCGCCTGGGCGCCCCGGCGGTACCAGGCCAGTTCGCGGCGGATCAGCGCCTGCCGGTTGTCCTCGGACCGCGCCTGGACATCCTCGACGGCGGCTTTCTGCTCCAAAAAGCGGGCATAGCCGCCCGGGAAGGAGTAGACATGGCTGAATTCAAGCTCGACGATGCGGTTGACCACGCGGTCCAGGAAATAGCGGTCGTGCGTCACCAGCACGCAGGCCCCCTCGTAGCGTTCCAGATAGCCCTCAATCCAGGAGATGCTGTCCGTGTCGATATGGTTTGTCGGTTCGTCCAGCAGGAGCACGTCGGGATGCAGGATGATCTTGGTCGCAAGGTCCAGACGGCGCAGTTCGCCGCCCGACAGCGACGACAGGAGGCGGTCCTCCGGCGGCAGGCGCAGGGCGCTGGCCACCCGCCGCGACTCCTGCTCGGGATGCCAGCCGTCGGCCATGTCCAGCGAATGGTGGAGATGGTCGCACTGCTCCTGCAGTTCGCGGTACTCCCAGCAGTCACCCGGAACGCTGGCCATGCGCCGCATCGTTTCCTGGTAAGATTCGAGCAGATCGTGCAGCTCCGACGCGGCCGCGCGGAGCGCCTCCCCCACGGTCTGTTCCAGGGAAAGACTGCTCTGTTGCGCCAGCAGGGATACCCGTGTGCCCTGGGTGACCGTCACGCGGCCCGCGTCAAGACGGTCCAGGCCGGCCATGATGCGCAGCAGGGTGGACTTGCCGCAGCCGTTTCGGCCGATAAGCCCGACGCGGTCCCCCTCATTGATCGTCAGGGAAACGCCGTCCAGCACGGGCTGGGACCCGTAGTTCTTGGCGGCGTTGATTACGCTCAGCAATGGTTTTGGCGTGCTCTGGGCGGACATGGGTGGGACCAACTTGCGGCGGGGCCGCGGTTTATTGCGGATTACGGTGCGGTGCGGGATGGATTGCGGGCGGGCGCTACAGCCAGCGCTCGAACCAGTCGTCGGCCACTTCCAGCGTCTCGGGGGTGACCTCGTCGCCGTCATGGTGCGTATAGTGGTTGATTGCGCTCTGCGCGCCCAGCAGCTTGTAAATCTTGCTGGCCTGGGTGACGGCCTTCTGGCAGCTCTTCGGATTGGCATGCACCGATTCGGAGAGCGAGGTGATTACCTGCAGCGCCGTGGGGGCCGCAAGCGCCAGGATGTGCTCCCAGTCAAACTCCAGCGTGTCCGGCTTGGCCTGCGCGATTTTCGGAACCAGCACGAGGCTCTCATCACCGGCCCAGCAGCCCGGCTTTTTGTCCGTGGCAAAGCGGGTGAACCCGCCGCTCGCCACGCCCGCCTGCACACGGTCGTCAAAGGCGGCCAGCAGCAGCGCGTTGAACCCGCCAAGACCGTGGCCGATCACACCGACGCGCGTCGCGTCCACGCGCTTGACCTCGGAAAGCACGTCTATGGCGTGCATGTGGTCCGACAGCATCTTTCCGGCCAGGCTCAACTGCGGATGGTCCCTGTAAAAAGTTTCCGTGTCAAAGGGCTGCCGCTTGACCGACACGCGCTCGCCCGTGGTGACCGTGTCCATCGCGAAGGTCACACAGCCGCGCTCCGCGTAATGCTGCGCGAAGGACAGCCGGTGGTTGCCGTCCAGCCCGCCCGGCTCATCCTTGCCGTGGGGGGTCTTCCCGTGGCAGCACAGAATGGCGGGCAATTCCTCCTTGCCGTCCGGAACAAAGAGCCAGCCCGAGACCAGTTCGTCATCGCGCACGAAGAAGTTCACCCGCTTTCGGGTTAGGCCCCGGGTCTCGTACTCCTCCGTCACCTTCATCTGCGGTTCCACGCGCTTGTCCGGAACCGTGCCTATGACCGACTCAATGGCGGTCTCGATTTCCTTGCGCTTTTCCGGCCAGCCCAGGAGGCTGCTGATTTTGCTCAGGTCTATCATGAACGGTTAGTCTCCGCATCGTTTCCTGCACTCTGTGCAACTATGGTAAGACTCGGGGCACCCCACGTCAAACTTCCAGTGAAGTCTTTATCTCCGGTTTGGCAACCGTGGCCGGAAACGGATGTAAACCATCCATCCGAAGCCGCCAGATTCGGCGGGGGTTCCCCCGCTCGCGGCCCGTGAACAGCGCGGGAGTTTTGTTTATAATGGCGCAGCAACACGTGTCTCTTGGCCGAGGCCGGGGGATACGGAGGACAATAATGCGGAATGGGACGGACGCGGCGCTTGTGCCGGAAGCGATAGAGAATCGCTGGCAGGTGCTGAAATCCGAAATTGAGCGGCATAACCGCCTTTATTACATGGAGGCGGTGCCGGAGCTGTCCGACTTGGAATATGACGCGCTCATGCGCGAGACCCAGGAACTTGAGGACGAGTACCCCGCACTGGCCACGCCGGACTCCCCCACCCAGCGGGTCGGCGGTGCGCCGATTGAGGGTTTTACCACCGTTGCCCACACCATCCCGATGCTTTCCATCGACAACACCTACAATGCCGCCGAACTGGCGCAGTTCGACGCGCGTGTGCGCAAGGGGCTGGACGGTCCGGTCCCGGAATACCTGGTGGAGCTCAAGCTCGACGGCGTGTCCATGAGTCTGCGCTATGAGGACGGCGTGCTCGTGCGCGCGGCCACACGCGGCGACGGTGTGCGCGGCGATGATGTCACGCAGAATGTCCGCACCATACGGTCGCTCCCCCTGCGCCTGGAAAACGCGCCCGCCGTCATCGAAGTGCGCGGCGAGGTTTACCTGACCCACCCGGAACTGGAGCGGATCAACCGGGAACGGGATGCGGAGGGGCTTGAACCTTTCCGGAATCCGCGCAACACGGCGGCGGGCACGCTCAAGCTGCTCGATTCGCGCGAGGTGGCGCGGCGCAGGCTCGACATCTTTATCTATGAGATGGTGGTCAGTTCCGATGTCCTGCCCCCGACGCACGGGGAAACGCTGGACCTGCTGACGCGCATGGGCTTTCCAGTCAATCCAAACAGCACTTTGTGCCGTGACATTGACGGCGTTGTGAAGGTCTGCGAGGAATGGCGCACGCGCCGTTTCTCGCTCGACTACGCCACCGACGGCATGGTGGTCAAGGTGAACAGCCGCGCCCAGCGCGACCTGCTTGGCACCACGTCAAAGGCGCCCCGCTGGGTCATCGCCTACAAGTTTCCCGCCGAAATTGCCCAGACCCGCCTGCGCGACATCGTCGTGCAGGTCGGCAAGTCGGGCGCCCTGACCCCGGTCGCCGAAATGGACCCGGTGCCGTTGGCGGGCACCGTGGTGAAACGGGCCACGCTCCATAATTTTGACGACCTCGCCCAGAAGGACCTGCGCGTGGGTGACTTGGTGGAGGTGCAGAAGGCGGGCGAGATCATCCCGCAGGTGCTCCGCCACATTCCCGGCGAACGTCCGGCCGGCGCGCCGCCCTTTCCTCTCCCCCACGCCTGTCCCGCCTGCGGCAGCGAGGTCCACAAGGACCCGGACGGCGCCATACTGCGGTGCCTGAACATGGCCTGCCCCGCGCAGCGCAAGGGGCGCCTTGAACATTTCTCCAGCCGCAAGGCGATGAACATTGACGGGCTCGGTCCCGCGCTGGTGGAACAACTTGTGGACCGAGGACTGGTGGCCGACGCGTCGGACCTGTACCGCCTCGACCGCGAAAAGCTGCTCACCATGGAGCGGATGGGAGAAAAGTCGGCCGAGAATCTGCTGGCCGCCGTGGAGGCGAGCAAGACCCGTTCTCTCGCCCGGCTGCTTTTTGGGCTCGGCATCCGCCATGTGGGCAGTCGAACGTCCGAGATTCTGGCCGACCATTTCCGTGATATTGACATGCTGATGGCCGCCAAGGCCGAGTCACTCACCGGGCTGTCCGACATCGGCGAGGTGGTTGCCGAAAGCATCGTTGAGTTCTTTGAGGTTGAGGAAAACCAGAAACTCATCCAGCGCTTCCGCGAAGCAGGGGTCCGTTTGGCGGACGGCGAAAAGGCCGCCGTGTCCGGACCGCAACCGCTTGCGGGACTGGTGCTTGTGGCCACGGGCAGTCTGCTGAACTACTCGCGCGACGGTATCGAGGCCCGCATCAAGTCGCTCGGCGGAAAGAGCTCAGGCAGCGTTAGCAGGAAAACAGACTATGTCATCGCCGGGGCGGAGGCCGGTTCGAAGCTGGAGAAAGCCCAGACCCTCGGGGTCAAGGTCCTTTCGGAAGAGGAGTTTGAAGAACTGGTCCGCAGCCGCAGCGAGGGCCGGCAATGAGCCCGACCCGCGTCAAATGCCCCGAGAAGCTTGACCAGGAAACGGGGCGCGTCCTGTTTGACCAGGTGTGCGGCAGGAAAGTCGCCCCGGCCGACTTTGAGTTGGACCTTTCGGGCACGGAGTCCATGGATTCGTTCGGCGGCGCCTGGGTGCTGCGCATAGCCGAGTGCGTGCGCGGCCGCGGCAAGTCGGCGGTATGCGTCGGTGCCGCAGGCGATGTGGCCGCGTTCATGGACATGCTCGAACCGGGCATGAACAACCCCGCGGAAGATGTCCGCGTAGACACGGTGCTCTTTGAACAGTTCGGCGGGCAGGCCATCGCCTTCTTCAAAGAATTTCGCGAGTTTCTGGGGCTTTGCGTGGACGCCATTTACTGGACCCTGGTGGCGCCGCTGGAAGGCCGCGGATTCCGTTTCGGCGCGTTTGTGGAAGAGTTGTACGAAATGGGCGTGCGCGCCGTGCAGATCGTCTGCCTGATGAACTTTCTGCTGGGCCTCATTATCGCCATGCTTTCCGCCAAGCAGGTGGAGGCGTTCGGCCTCACGATATTTGTCGCCAATCTGGTTGTGATCGCCTTCGCGCGGGAACTGGCCGCCGTCATGACCGCCACCGTGGTGTCCGCCCGAACCGGCGCCGCGATTGCCGCAGAAATCGCCACCATGCAGGTGCAGGAGGAAATCGACGCCCTGCGCGGCATGGGCATCAGCGTGGTGCAGTATCTCGTGGCGCCAAAACTGCTCGCCATGGTGGTCGCCCTGCCTTGCCTCACCGTGCTGGGCATGTTTTCCGGCGTCTTTGGCGGCGCGCTTTGGGGCATCGGTGTCCTGGGGTTCCAGCCCTCCATCTGGTACGAGCAGACCCTGGGCTCCACTTACATGGGCGACATCGGACAGGGCCTGCTCAAGTCGGTCTTCTTCGCCATCGCCATCGCCCTCATCGGCTGCCACAACGGCTTTCGCGTCACCGGCGGCTCCAGGGGGGTTGGCCGCATGACCACCCGGGCGGTGGTTATGGACATATTCACGCTCATTTGCATCGACATTGTCTTTGCGTCAATCTTCTATTACGTTCTTGACTAGGGCGGCGCATCCGCCGGCGGACACATGGAAACAAACGACGACATCATTATCGAGGTGGAAAACCTCGTCACCCACTACGGCGACACGAAAGTGCTCGACGGCGTGTCGTTCAACGTCCGGCGGGGCGAGATTTTTCTGATTATCGGCGGCAGCGGTTGCGGCAAGAGCACCCTGCTCAAGCACATGTGCGGCCTGCTCAGACCCTCGTCGGGACGGATCGAATTCCAGGGCAGCGACATCGCCAGCATGGACGAGGACCAACTCGCCGTCATGCAGCAGTCCATCGGCATTGCCTTTCAGTCGAGCGGCCTCTTCAATTCGATGACCGTGGGCGACAATGTCGCCATGCCCATGATCGAATTTGGCGCGGTCGACCCCAGCCTGGTCAAACCGCTGGTGCAGATGAAGCTCAGCCTGGTAGGCCTTTCACAGGCGGAGCATCTCATGCCCAGCGACCTTTCGGGCGGCATGCGCAAGCGCGCGGGACTGGCCCGCGCCATCGCCGTGGACCCGCCGTTGGTGTATTTTGACGAGCCGTCCGCCGGGCTGGACCCCATCATGGCCGCCGGGCTGGACGAACTCATCCTGAAACTCAACCGGCTGCTGGGCACCACTTTTGTCATTGTCACCCACGAACTCGACTCCATTCGGCTTGTCGCTGACCGCATTCTCATGCTGGATCGCGGCAAGATTATCTTTCTCGGCACCCTGGCCGAGGTCGAAAAGTGCGAGCACGAGCGGGTAAAACAGTTTTTTGAACGGCGTCCCGATGAACGTATCGAACAGCGGCAGCTCGCATGAGCATGCCCCCACAATACGAGGGTTAGCGTTGTGGCCACGCGAAAGCAAAAAGTCAAAGTCGGCGTCTTCCTGGGCGTCTGCATCGGCCTGATGGTCGCTGCCACGATGGTGATCACCGGCCTGTACAAGGAACCCGGAAACCCCTACTGGCTCGAATTCGAGGAGTCCATACTCGGTTTGTACGAGGGCGGACTGGTTGTTTATCTGGGTGTGCCGGTGGGAAAGGTCAAAGAAATCCTCGTCACCGAGAACCGGCGCGCCCACGTTGAGGTGCTAATCGACCCGCACAAGGTAACGCTGCACAACGGGGTGCAGGGCCAGTTGGTTCTCTACAGTCTCGCTGCGGGAACGATGGCTATCGGCCTTGAGGGGGGAAGTCCCGCCGACGGCGATTTGCCCCCGAACGGACAGATCCCGGCAAAAATGTCCACTTTCGGCGCTGTAAGCTCCCAAATCACCGAGGTGATGGACCAGGTGTCCGGCATCGCGGAAAAGGTCAACACCGAACTGGCCCAGCTTGATGACAAGGATATCAAGGAAATCGTGGACCGCGCCAAAAGCATCATGGAAAAGGGCGAAGGGCTTGCCGACAAGGGCTCGGAATTCCTCACCGAGACCACCGAGACGATTAAAAAGGTGAAGGGGAACGTTGATCAGGTAATGAGCACGCTTGAGGGACGCAGCAGGGACTTGGAGAAGCTCGCGGTGGACATGGACCGGCTGGTCTCCACAGCGACCGAAAAACTGAAGCAGTTTGACATGCCAAAGACGCAGGAAAATCTCAACGAGGCGCTGAAGAACGTCGCAAGCCTTGCTGAAGAGATGGACAAAACGGTGTCAAAACTCGGCACAGTGGCCGCCGATGTGTCCCATGAGACAGACAACGTTGAATACAGTTTGCGGGCGGCCATGACGGACTTGCGCCGCACTTTTGAGAGCCTGCGGGTGCTTCTTGAACAGTTGCAGGGGGACCCCTCGCAACTGGTGCGCGGCAAGGCAAAGATAAAAGCCCAGCCCTGACCGGGGCCCAACGATGGAGCATAGGACGACATGAACACACGCCTGAAAGCCGCGGGGCATGCCCGGCGCCTGGGCGCTCTCGCGCTGTGCGCGGCGCTTGGCCTTACTGCCGGATGCCTGGGTCCGCGTGAAATGATCGGGCCAAAGACTTTTGTCATTCGCCCCGGAGTTTCCATTGCCAAGACCGAAAAGACGCTGTCGGCCACGCTGGGGGTGCGGGACTGCGCTGCGCCGCAGCAGTACGACCGGCGCATGATTGTGCTGGAGCCCGATTTCCGCCTTAGTTCGCGGCCAAACGAGTTCTGGGCTGAGTCGCCCGCTGCGGCGCTTACCCGCTCCATCACCGACGCACTCATTGCCGGTGGACATTTCGCCGATGTGGGCAACGCCTTCGACATGGCCCGTCCCGACGCGGTGCTGACCGCCGAACTCCGCGCTTTCCACGAAAACCGCGCCGTCCAGCCTCCCGTGGCCGAGGTGGAAGTGCGCCTTGAGCTGCGCGAGGCGCGCTCTCCGCAAGTGCTTTGGGCGGGCACGCTGCGCGAAGTCGAGCCGCTCGCCGGGGAGGAGGCCAGCGCTTTGGCCGTCGCCATGAATGCCGCCGTGGGCCGCATTTCGGTAAAAGCCGCCCAAGCGCTGTCAACGTTGGATTTTGTGGCCCAGGACCCCGACGTGGCCCTGGGAATAGGCAGTAAGTGAAGCCGTTAACCAGCGGGAGAAGATCATGGGCGAATTGATTTATACCTTTGCAGCCATTGCTTCCCGGTTCAAGAACGGAAAAACTTCCCTGTTGGGCATGCGGCGGCTCGCCGGGACGCTGCACCCCCACGGCGTGCCCATCACCTGGCTTGTCAGCGCCGATTCGGCCCGGGTTGCCGCCAACGAACTTACTGAATGGCATGACCAGTTCGGCGACGATGTCGCCGTGGCCCCCCCCGAATTGTCGATTCCCCCTCTCAACATGTCCGGTTCCTTTGCCGAACGCTGCGACCGCCTGGCGGGCTATCGCGGGGCCATACAGCAGGCGCTCCCCTGGGCCGAATGCCGGATCGCCTCGGGCCATACCGACCCCGAAATCGTCAAGATGTGCGCCGAACTGGGCTTTGAGGGCCTCTGGGGTTTCTGCTGGGAGCAGATTGAGGTCGACCAGATCACCGACCGCGGCTGTCCCTGGGGCTTCTACTACATGCACCCGGAAGACCGGCTGCGCCCGGCCGAAGGCCGCAGCGTGGTGGCCCTCGAGTGGACCGCCCGCGATCTGCTCAAGAGCTTCCACAGCGGCAACCCCACCATCTACTCAACCGACCCCAACGACGTGGCCCGCGGCTCCATCTGCGCCTGGGACAACATCGACTACTGGAAGGCTCTCGCCGACAACTACCTGCGCAACACCCGGTACAACGAGCAGGTGTTTCTGCTCCAGCACCAGGAGGCGCACGAAACGGAGATCGCCGACGGCTGGCGCTGCTACACGGAGGAGGACATCCGCGAATCGCTGATCATGCTCGACCGGTTTGTTGCCCACATCAAACCGAACGTAAGGATGATGACCCTGGCCGACGCGGTGCGCGCCTACCGCGAGCAGAACGAAAAGACGGCATCGTCCTACATGCTTTGGGAGGACTCCCCCACGCCGCCGGCCAACCCCGATTTCGCATGGAACACCTGTCCGGGACCCTGGCCGCGCACCTTTCTCCACTACGACACCGGCGCCCAGATGATGTTTGTCGAGGGCCAAGTGCAGCCCCAGTGCATACGCAATTACGGCAAAACCTGGGACAATCTAGATTTCTACGCCGAAACGCACATCCCCCGGGCACGGCTCATCAGGAACGTGCAGCACACGTGGAGCCGCGAGATAGAGCTTGAAGTGGACAGTCCCAAGGCCATGCCCTATGGGTTCGCCCTCTGGGGCGACTATGGGCTCTATCAAATCGGCGAGGCGCCCGGATTGGTCGAGGGCAAAATCCTGCCGCGCGAGCTGCTCTTTCTGCGCTATAATCTGGCGCCGGGCATAAACCGCTTTGTGGTCAAACTTCAAGGCAAGTAAAGGAAAAGGGAACTTCATGAAACAGAAAATCCTGCTCATTTCCGCGATCTGCTGCATCGCCGCCGCCGCGTGGGCCGAGTGCCCGGATAAGGAGGGAATTCCCTGCCGGTCCATCTCCATTGCGTCCTATTTGGACAAAATGAAGGCCGGTTGGATCGGGCAGATGGCCGGGGTCGGCTGGGGTGATGTGACGGAGTTCAAGTTCAACGGCCGTATCGTTCCCGAGGCGGAAATGCCCAAATGGAAACCGGCGCTGGTCAACCAGTACCGGCAGGATGACATCTATGTGGAAATGACCTTTGTGCGCTCCATGGACCTTTACGGTTGGGACGTCTCTCTTCGCCAGGCTGGCATCGATTTTGCCAACAGCGGCTACCCGCTGTGGCACGCCAACAAGTTCGGACGCAAGAACCTGCGGGCGGGCATTGCCCCCCCCGACAGCAGTCATCCCCAGTTCAGCAGCCATGCCGACGACATCGACTACCAGATCGAGGCCGACTTCAGCGGGCTCATCTCCCCCGGCATGCCCACGCTGGCCGTCGAACTGGGCGAGAAATTTGGACGGATCATGAACTACGGCGACGGCCTGTACGGCGGGCAGTTTATCGGCGGCGTGTACAGCGAGGCGTTCTTTGAAACGGACATGGTCAAGATTGTCGAGGCGGGACTGCGCTGCATCCCCGCCGACAGCCAGTACCACGAGTGCATCAGCGACGTGCTGCTCTGGCACAAAGAGGACCCGGCAGACTGGGAAAAGACCTGGCATTTGATAGACGCTAAGTATCAGAAGAATCCCGATTACCGCAAGTTCTCCTGCGACAAGGGCGAATTTAACATCGACGCCAAGATTAACGGCGCCTATGTAGTGATGGGGCTGCTTTACGGCAATGGAGACCCTGAGAAGACCGCCACCGTGGCCACGCGCTGCGGCTTGGACTCGGACTGCAATCCGTCCAACGCCTGCGGCGTGCTCTTCACCACCATTGGCTACGATAAGCTGCCCGAGACCTTCAAGAGCGCCCTGAAGACCAACATCAAATACGACCACACACCCTACGACTTCGCCACACTGGTCTCCGTCTGCGAAAAACTGGCCCGGGCGGGCGTGGACCGCGCCGGCGGTTGCGTGCGCAAGGACGTGGAGACGGCCGGAGACGCCTTCGTCATTCCCGTGCGCGAACCCAAGCCCGGCCCGGCCCAGCCCTGCTGGGCGCCCGGCCCCATCGAGGGCAGCAAGTTCACCCCGGAAGAAATGGCCCAAATCACCGCCAAGGACACGGACGAGAAATAGGGAACAGGCCGGCAGTCCTGCAAAATCGTTGTTTGCGGGCAGCGGGGTCCTGCAACATGTCTAAAGTTAGGGGAACAGAGTACCCATGTTTGAGCAGGCGTTTCGGAACATCGACGATGTGCTGTGGAAAGAGGCGGGGTGCACCACCGAACTGGATTACACGGAGCAGTCGTCGTGGCTGCTGTTTCTGAAGTATCTGGACGAGTTGGAGCAGGACCGGGCGATGGAGGCGGAGTTGGATGGGAAGAAGTACGGCTTTATCCTCGACAAGCCGTACCGGTGGGAGACATGGGCCGCGCCCAAGGGGCGGGACGGCAAGGTGGACCACAACAGGGCGCTCACGGGCGACGACCTGCGCGACTTTGTGGACCGCAAACTCTTCCCCTATCTCCACGGGTTCAAACTGAAGGCCACCGGGCCGAACACCATCGAGTACAAGGTCGGCGAGATTTTCGGCGAAATCAAGAAACGGATTCAGAGCGGCTCCAACCTGCGCGAAATCA
>CAIUWO010000190.1 GCA_903902895.1 Candidatus Hydrogenedentota bacterium
CACATACACTGAAGTGTCGGAGACGGCCAGGGCGTCGACATAGCTGCCCGCATTGGGATTCCATGCGGTTGGCAGGCCCGTGACGGTGTCCACTGCGGCGAGGAGATTGCGCGCCTGTCCGCCCATGGTCTCGAATCCGCCCCCGGCGAACACCGTTGTTCCCGACACGGCAAGGGTTGTGACAAGCCCCTCCCCATCGTCCGGATTGGGATTCCAGTCCGTGGCCACGCCCGTGAGGGCGTTGAGCGCGGCGAGTCCGTTCCGCGCCTGCCCGCCAATGCTCGAGAAATCGCCCCCGGCGTACACGAGTGACCCGGATACCGCAAGTGCGGTGACTTCAGAATAAAATCCAGTGTTGGTTTCGGGAGCCCAGTCGGTGGCGTTGCCTGTCGCGGCATCCAGCGCGGCGATGTTGGTTCGTGCTTTGCCGCCAATGCTGCTGAAGGCGCCGCCCGCATACACGGTTGAGCCCGATAGCGCCAAGGCGTGTATGCAGGGGTCTGAGTCCTGATAGACATTGGGATTCCATGCGGTGGCCAGACCGGTGACGGCATCCAGCGCGGCGATGCAGCTTCGCGGTTGTCCGCCGATACTGGTAAACTGACCGCCAACGTACACGGTGTTTCCAGACACTTTTATTACATTTGCACGGCCGATGGAAGCGCCGTCGCTTATTCCCGGATTCCAATCGGTTGCGAGTCCCGTCGTGGTGTCCAGTGCCGCAATGCCGTTGCGCGATTGTCCGCCGATGGCGGTGTACAGGCCTCCAACGTACAGGGTCGTGCCGGAAAGTGCCAGGGACAAAACCATGACATTGGCATCGCATTGGGGATTCCATGCCGTCACTTGGCCGGTGGCGGCGTCAATTGCGGCGATTTTGTTTCTGGGCTGCCAGTCCGGGGAACCGGGGCTGCTGGTGCTGGGTCCGACCTGGGTGAACCTGCCGGCGATGTAGATGGTGGTGGGCGTGGCCACGATGGCGTACACGGAATTGTCCGTTACCCAGGTGGCCGCGCGCGGGGTGGCGCTGGCCTGGGCGAAGGCGGTCGTGTTCGGCCACAGGACGGCCAGGAGCAGGGTGACGGCCAGGGTGGCCACAAAGGGGGCTGAGAGTTTCATGCTTTTGGCCACGACCTGGTCCTCCGATGCGTGTTGCGATTGTCTTGGGGTTGTGCACTCTACCTGGGAGTATTGTCCCCCGTTACCACAGGCGCGCATTCCGCCAAAGGCGCTCATGTAACCGCAGGAAAGCGCGCGGTATGTTAGCGTGTTTTTCGCCCCATCCTCAAGTGAGCGTGCGACAAGCAAAACGCGCCGCTCATTGGAGCGGCGTGTGAAGACCGCTGGGTACAGCCACCCATTTCCGGTCTGGGGTTGGTGTTTGCAAACGCAGGCTATGGGCGGAAATGTGTGCCAGTCCCCCTGCGGTCACAAGCGTCGCAGACATGGGCTTCAGGAAAAAGAGGACGCGCCGCTCTTTCGGAACGGCGCGCGCGGTGATATCGCTCATGTATGGTCTGGAACGTCAGAAATCGGCGGGAAGGGCGTTGAGCTGCTCCATGGTGAAGATGGGGCCTTCCTTGCACACGTATACGGGGCCGCAGTTGCAGCGGCCGCATTTGCCGACGCCGCATTTCATGCGGTTTTCGAGGCTGGTGTAGATGTCGGGGGCGGCGACGCCCATCTTGTCGAGCACGGGGAGGGTGAACTTGATCATGATGGGGGGGCCGATGACAAGTGCGGCCGTGTTGTCGGCCGCGACGTTGGCCGCGGCAAGCACGTTGGGGATCAGGCCGACTTCGCCTTTCCATTCGGGCGTGTCACCGCCCGGATCGACGCACTTGATGATGCGGACGCGGTCGTACTCGGCCCACTTGTCCAACTCGTCGGCGAATACCAGGTCGCGCGTGGTGCGGGCACCGTAGACGACGGTGATGTTGCCGTATTTGGCGCGGTTTTCCAGCGCGTACCAGATGGCGCAGCGGATGGGCGGCATGGCAATGCCGCCGCCGATGAAGATGAGGTTCTTGCCCTCCCATGCCTCCATGGGATAGCTGTTTCCGTAGGGGCCGCGGAAGCCGATGGTGTCGCCCTCGTCGATTCTCCAGAGGGCGTCGGTGACTTTGCCGGACTTGCGGAAGCAAAACTCGATGTAGTCTTTCCAGTTGGAACTGGAACAGATGTTGAAGGTGGACTCACCCTCGCCAAAGAGGGAGAACATGCCGAACTGTCCCACGCGAAAGGAGAAGTTCTTCTGCTTTTCAGGGTCCTTGAACTGAATCTTGACGGACTGCACATCGGCGGTGTGGCGTTTGACGGCCACGACGTCCATCAGGTCGGGCATGTAGATGTTGCTCATTTGCCCTCCCCAGCTGTTGTCGGCGCCTGCGCGCACAGTTCCAGCAGGGTGCCGAGCACGCCCAGGCTGACGGGGCAGTTGCGGGCGCAGTTGCCGCAGCCCGTGCAGAGGACCTCGCCGAACTTGTCGGGATAAATGCGGAACTTGTGCTGGGTGCGCTGGCGCTGCCGCTGTCCCTGCACATTGCGCGGATTGTGTCCGGAGGCGTGTTTGGTAAACATGCAGAGCTGGCAGCTGTCCCAGTTCTTGGCGCGGCATCCGCCGTGGGATGTCCCCTCGTCGACAATGTCAAAACAGTGGCAGGTCGGGCAGGTGAAGGAGCAGGCACCGCAACTGAGACAGCGCAGCGTGGCCGTCTTCCAGAGCGGGTTTTCGTAGTCCTCCAGCGCCTTGCGCACCTGCTCGGGCGACATCTTCACCTTGGGGCCTT
The DNA here is from genome assembly GCA_903902895.1 of Candidatus Hydrogenedentota bacterium. Classification (GTDB taxonomy): domain Bacteria; phylum Hydrogenedentota; class Hydrogenedentia; order Hydrogenedentales; family CAITNO01; genus CAITNO01. The sequence continues at coordinate 2,790 of CAIUWO010000190.1, forward strand.
CGGGGATGACGGCCGTCTTGTCGGAGGCCTGGGTTCGGCCGGCGAAGAGGGCAGTGCCCTTGTCGGTGATGCAGCGGACTTCAAAGCCGCCGTCCATGGGCAGCAGCATCGCGTCGGCGCCCTTTTCCGCGTCCGGGCCGAGGCCGACGGAGGTGCAGAAGCACTGGCTGTCATGCTCCACGCAGGCCAGGGTCACGATGGTGGACGCGTCGCGTCGCCGGGTGTAGAACTCGTCCTTGTCGCCCCAGTTGAAGACGGCGTCGAGAATGGCCACCGCGGTGGTGTCGCAGGGGCGCGCCGCCAGAATGACCTGGGGCGTGGATGGGGGGGCCACATCGGCCAGTTCCACCTCCTGCCCCTTCAGGGCGTAGGTGTAGAGTTTCTCGTGCCGGGGGAAGAAGAACTCCTTGATCGAGTTCCTCGGCTGGATAAAGCCGTCCAGCAGAAGGTCCGCGGACGCCGTGATGGGCACGTACTGGCAGAAATCCTTCTTTACGAAACTGGGCCCCGCCACCTTTGTGCCCGCAGCGATCCATTCATCGACGAGCGCACGCAGGGCCTGCTGTGTAATTGTCTCGCTCACCGTATGAAGTTCTCCTTGTCCTCGGCGTTGTAGGTGCCGACCACGGGCGGGGTTTCGGGGTCCATGCCGGCCCGGTAGTTGAAATTCTTCTCGGCCGAACGCGCCAGGGATTCGTTCAGGAGGCGCAGATCGATGCCCGCCGGGCAGACGCGTGTGCATTCACCGCAGCCGACGCAGCGACCGGCGAGATGGAAGGCCCGGGTGATGTTCCAGGCGAAATTGCCCTTCAGACTGGCCGAGGTGTCGATGACCACGGGCCGGTTCTTGTCGACGATGCACTGGTTGCAGTAGCACAGGGGGCACACGCCGCGGCACGCGTAGCAGCGGACGCAGCGCTCGAATTCCTGTTTCCAGAAGTCCATGCGCTCTTCCGGACTCTTTTGCATGAACTCCTCGACAACGGCATAGCGTTCCTGGCTGTCGTGCCGGTCTTCCGGCACGGAGCCGATGGTCAGGTCCGCCCCGCGGGGCATGTGGACCTCGCAGACGCCGCATTTTGCGGCGGGGATGGGTTCGCCCACGCCCGTGCAGGCCAGCCCGATGACGTACACCGTCGAGCGGTCCACCTGCGATTCCTGTTCCAGCACCACGAGGGACCGCGCATCACAGCCCTTGACAAGGATGGCCGACTTGCCCAGCGCTTTGACCTCTTTGCGGGTCAGGTAGGTGGTCAGGTTCGCAAAGCACTGCTTGTTCCAGACGATCTTGTCGGCGTCATCGGGCTTGGTGACGAAGATTGGATAAACGGGTCCATCGGGATCGGACTGACCGTAGGCGATGATGACGTTGACGGTGCCGTCCTCGAGCAGTTTCCGGCAGCTTTGGCGAAGTTCTTCAATCATTGGCTACTCGCATATTTCACGGTATGCCTGGTAGGGGCCAAGCTGCCGTGCTTTTTCTGTTATTTCCGTGATGGATTCAGCCCACTTCTTGCCTTCCGCGGCGGAAATCCAGGCAAAATGGATTCGGTTCAGGTCGATGCCCATGGTCTCCAGCAGGTCGCGGAAGAGCGTCCAGCGCCGGCGCGCATGGTAGTTTCCCGCCGTGTAGTGGCAGTCGCCGGGATGGCATCCGGACACAACCACCATGTCGGCGCCCATTTCAAAGGCTTTTATGAGCAGATTGAAATCGATGCGTCCCGTGCAGGGAAGCCGGACAATGAGCACATTTGAGGGGTACTCCAGCCGGTTGGTACCGGCAAGGTCCGCGCCCAAATAGGTGCACCAGTTGCACACATAGGCCACTATCTTGGGTTCAAACACCGTTTTTTCAGTCTCGCTCATTTAGTTGCCCTGCGCCCGTCAAAGGTTCTTGATCATTTCGTAGATTTGCGACTCGCTGAAACCGTCAATGTCCGCGCTCTTGGAGGGGCAGACCGCCACGCAGGTGCCGCAGCCCATGCATAGCCCGGGATTGACCCGTGCGGTCATCTTGACCAGGTTGCCCTGCCGGTCCCGGATTTCGGCGCGCTCTATGGCGTTATAGGGACAGGTGCGCTCGCAGGCATAACAGGCCGCGCAGTTCTGCTCGTTGATGCGGGCGATTTCGGGGTCGCGGGTGAGTTCCTTGCCGGAGAACATCACCTGCACCTTGCCCGCGGCCGCAGAGGCCTGGGCTACCGCCTCGGGAATGTCCTTGGGGCCGTGGCAGGCGCCGCAGATAAACACGCCGGCCGAGTTGGTTTCCACGGGCCTCAGTTTGGGGTGGGATTCGGACAGGAACCCGTACTCGTCGTAGCCGACCTTGAGTTTCTGGGCCAGTTCGGTCGCGCCGCTGGCGGGGAGCATGGCCGAGGCCAGCACGACCATGTCGGCCTCAATGGTCACCGGTGTTCCCGCCAGGGTGTCGACGGCGCGCACAATCAGCTTGCCGTTTTCCTCGGTAATCTTCGACACGCGGCCCCGGTAGTACTGGGCACCGTCCTTTTCGATGGCGCGCCGCACGAATTCATCGTAGCCCTTGCCGCCGGCGCGGATGTCCATGTAGAACACATGGGCCGTGCCCTCGTGCACCTTGTGCTTGTAGAGCATGGTGTGTTTGGCCGTGTACATGCAGCAGATTTTGGAGCAGTAGGAAACGCCCTTGGCGGGGTCGCGCGAGCCGACGCAGGCGATGAACACGACCGACTTCGGCACGGTGCCGTCGGAGGGGCGCCGGATCTCGCCGCCGGTCGGGCCGGAGGCCGAGGAAAGACGCTCAAACTGGAGCGCGTCAATCACATCCTTGTACAGGCCGTAGCCGTATTCGCCGTAGCCGGTGTATTTCTTGTTCTCCTGCTCCTGGCCGATGCTGTAGAGCTTGTAGCCCGTGGCCACGACAATGGCACCGACCTGCTCGGTGATCAGTTCGTCCTTGTCTTCATAATTGATGGCGCCGGCGACGCAGACCTTGGCGCAAATGCCGCACTTGCCCGATTTCAGCATGGTGCAGGCGTTCTTGTCAATCACGGGACGTGCCGGAACCGCCTGCGGGAAGGCCAGGTAAATGGCCTTGCGCTTGGAAAGCTTGTAGTCGAATTCGCTGGGCGTTTTCGACATGGGACACTTGTTCCAGCACTCGCCGCAGCCGGTGCATTTGGCCATGTCCACATAGCGGGCTTTCTTGCGGATGGTGACGGTGAAATTTCCCACCGAACCGTCGACCGACTCGATTTCCGACCAGGTGTACAGCTTGATCTTCGGATGCTGGCCGGTCTCCACCATGCGGGGGGTCAGAATGCACTGGGAGCAGTCCAGGGTCGGGAAAGTCTCGGACAGGCCGGCCATCTTGCCGCCGATGGAGGGTTCGCGCTCCACCAGGACCACCTCGTGGCCCGCTTCGGCGATGTCCAGCGACGCCTGAATTCCGGCCACGCCCGCACCGATCACCAGCGCGCGCTTGGTCACGGGCACTTTGATGGCGTCCAGGGGCTTGTCCTGGGTGACCTTGGCCACCGCCAGACGTATGAGCTCCACCGCCTTGGCGGTGGCCTCGTCCCGGTCGTGATGCACCCAGGAGCAATGCTCGCGGATGTTGGCCATCTCGACGAGGTAGGGGTTCAGGCCCGCGGCCTTGGCCGCGTTGCGGAAGGTCTTCATGTGCATGTGGGGCGAGCAGGACGCGATGACCAAGCCCTCAAGCCGCTCGGCGATAATCTTGTCGCGGACCATCGTCTGGCCCGGGTCGGAGCACATGTACTTGTAGTCAATGGCGAAGCGCACGCCCGGGATTTGCTCGACTTCCCGGGTGGCCTTTACCACGTCCACGGTTCGGGCGATGTTCTCGCCGCACCAGCAGATAAATACGCCTATTCTCGCCATAAACGGTCCTTCGACGGACGCGCGGTCCGCCTACATTTTTTCAGCAACGGTTTTGGGGGCGGTGTGGGCGCCGGCGCGCACAAAGTGCCGGTCCACGGCCAACTCCCGTTCACTCAGACCCAGGGCCAGGCCCACCAGGTCGGAAAGGTAATACACCGGCATGTCGTGCTTGACGCCGTGCGCCTGCTCCACGGCCCCCTGTTTCATGTCCAGGTTGACGTGGCACATGGGGCAGGCCACGACGAGGCAGTTGGCCCCGTGGGCCTTGGCATTGCTGATAATCTTGTTTGACAGGCCCAGCACGGTTTCCTCGTGGGACATGGTCATGCCCGCCCCGCAGCATTCGGTGGCAAAGTTCCATTCGACCGCCTTGGCACCGAGCGCGGCCAGCACCGTTTCCATGGAACGGGGGCGTTCGGCGTCGTCAAAATCGACGGTTCTGGGCGGCCTGGTGAGCAGGCAGCCGTAATAGCAGGCCGCGGAGATGTGTTCCAGCGGGGTCTTAACGGCCGCCTTGATGCGGTCCAAGCCGATGCGTTGAAAAATCTGGATGAGGTTGATGACCTCGGTGGAACCGGTGACCGGCGTCTCGACAATATCGGAAATCTCGGCGCGCAGCGCCTTGTCTTCGTTCAGGGCTTTTTTGGTCTTAATCAGTTCCATCGAGCACATCGGACAGGGTGCAAACAGGTCGGTGTAACCGTCCCGCTCCGCGATGCCGAGATTGCGCCCCGGCAGCGCTAATGACAGCTTGCGGTTAATCGAATGGGCCGCAGTGGCACCGCAACAAATCCAGTCGTTCAGTTCGCCCAGTTCCATCTGAAGCACCTTCATGCAGGCGCGAACCGAGGTCTCAAAATCGTTTGACGAACCGTGCAGGGCGCATCCGGGGTAATAGCCAATACGGGTCATGCGGTGTCCCCCTGCGCGTTGCCGACCGGGGTTTTCTCAGCGGTGCAGCGCGAAAAAATACGGCGCACCAGGTCCCGGTCCTTCGACTTCTCCCCCATGAGGTGAAACTTGCCGCGCTGCATCAGTTTGGGGGCCAGCAGGGCGTCCTTCATCAGGAAGGGCAGGCTTAAGTCCTTGAGAAAGCCGCGCGTCTTGAACTCGCCAATCAATTCGACTTCGTTGATCCGGCCGTTGCGGCGGATATTGTCCAAGAAGGCCTTTTGAAAGAGGATGACGCGTTGCAGGTCGGGCGGCGCGCAGTCGTGTTCGGCGGCGTATTCGCGCAGGGCGTCAATAATTTCAACGCACTCCACGGACTGGGGACAACGGCCCGTGCAGGTGAAGCAGGACACACAAAGCCATATGGTGCCACATCTTGCGGCCTTTTCCACCTCGCCCAACTGGACGAGACGGAACAACTGGTTGGGCGTGATGTCCATCTGGTCCGCCAGGGGGCATCCGGCCGTACATTTACCGCACTGGTAGCAATTTTCTACGGAAGTGCCGGCGAATATATCATTAGCGACTGGATTTACATCCATAAATGCACCTTGTTCCAGCTACACTGCCAGTCCGGTGGGATACCAAATCGCACCATTGGCAGGAAAGTCGTATGATAACAAACGTTTCAACTACGCATCAACGGTATAAATACCGGATTCTTATAAGTAACCATTCTTAATTACACGTAGTAATGCTTTGTTATTCCTGTGCAATGGATTGGAAAATATAGACTTACAACATGATATATATTTACGATGTGTTCCTGCCCCCAAGAAATTCTCAATTCATTATAGCACCAAACGGTAGGAAATGGGCTTCTCATGGCGGAGGACGGTGTGGACGGTGTGGACTTAAATTTCCAGCTTGAACTCTTGGCAGCGAGCGACTGACCCAGGAGTCCGTTTTGGGCGCCAGAAGATGCATGGAATTTCGGCTTCTGCCAGGCATAGCTCAGGACATTGACCATGACCTGTTCCGCAGCGCGGGGTTTGCTGTCTTTGTGGCCCTGGCAAATTCTGCTATGATGGGTATTCAACATCAGAAGAGGTCAAAGGCTTATGCATGAGACGGGACATTTCTCCACGAAGTCGGGCATGTCGCTTTTTGAGCAGCGCTGGCTGCCGGAGGCGCCCGTCCGGGCGCATGTGGTGCTGCTGCACGGCTTTGGCGATCACAGCGGCCGGTATGGGTATGTGGCGGAAAGGCTGAATGCCGCAGGGATTGCCGTGCATGCCTATGACCAGCGGGGCCACGGGCGGTCACCGGGACGGCGGGCGTATATCGCGCGTTTCGAGACGCTTCTGGATGACCTGGACGACTACCTGGCGCATATAGGCCCGGAACTTGCCGATTCGCCCTGGTTCTTTATGGGGCACAGCATGGGTGGCATGGTATTGGCCCGGTATGGGGAGACGCGGCAGTGCGGCCCGCGGGGCATGATTTTTAGCAGTCCTTTTCTCGGGATGAATCCCGACGTCTCTCCCCTGCTGCTGAAGCTGGCCTCTATCCTGTCGGTGATTGCCCCGTGGCTGCCGGTGGGCCAGGTGGACAACACGGGGTTGTCCCGCGATTTGGAGATGGTTCAGGCCGCCGACACGGACCCGCTGACTTTTCACGGGCGGGTGGCGGCCCGGACGGGCGCGGAGTTTCACCGCATCATCCAGCTTGCCGACCGGGAGTCTGGGAAGATAAAGACTCCCGCTCTGGTGTTTCACGGGTCGCAGGACCGGGTGGTTCCGCCTTCGGGCAGCCAGAAGCTGTATGACGGGCTCGGTTCGGCGGACAAGACGTTGAAATTCTACGAGGGCGGATTCCATGAGCTTTGGAACGACTTGTGCAAGAAAGAGGTGCTGGATGATATCCTCAATTGGGTTGAGAAGCGGCTGGGAGAGAAGGCTGAAAGCTGAAGGGTGAAGGCAGACAGGAATGTCTGCCCCACATTGGCATGCATCAAGTTATGGCTATGACGAGACAAAGGCAAGGAGCAACAGAAATGGTTAGAGTGGCGATAGTGTTTGCGTCCGCGATGCTGGTGCTGGGGGCGGGGATAGCCGGGGCACAGGCTGCGGCGCCCGTTGACGGCGGGGTGCGTGTGGGGGTGCTGACGGACGGCACCGGCGAGGCCTGGACGGCCTTTCGCGACACGGCGATGAAGGAGGCTCTGGCGGCCGGAATCACGCTGGAGTTTCGCATGCTTTCGCCGGCCACGGCGGAGCAGCAGGCCAAGGCCGCGCTGGAAATGATTGCGGCCGGGGCCAAGGCCCTTGCGGTCTGTCCGGTCGATCCCGCGCAGCAGAAGGCGTTTTTCCAGGAAGTCGCGGGCAAAGTGCCGCTGGTATTGCTCAACAAGGATGTCGCCGACAGCGGAAGGCTTTGCTTTGTCGGAATGGATGAGAAGGAGGCGGGCAAGAAAATCTCCGAACTGGTCACACAACTGGTGCCTTACGGCATGAAGGTCGCAGTGCTGGTCAGGACAGGCGATACCGGGCCGGAAAAGGCCCGCATGGAAGCGCTCAAGGAGGGCCTCGCCCCCAGTGAGTTCATTGTGGAGGCCACGAAAGCGGACAAGGGCGACCGGAATCTGGCCTGGGCCGGCGCGGACGAGCTGATGACCAAGCACATTGAACTGGCCGCCTACATCGCCTTTGAACCGTACCAGTTGCCGGCGCTGCTGCGGGCGGCAACCGCGCACAAAATGGCCGGCATAGTCGTGCTGATAGGTTTTGTGGAGACCGCTGAAATGCAGGAAGCCTTTGCCAGCGGCAAGATTCAGGGTGCGGTCCGTCCCGATGCGGCGGCGCAGGCCAAGCAGACGCTGGAGGTTTTGCGCGGCGTGGCCGCCAAAGACGCGGCATACAAACTGCCCGAGAACGGCGTGATTGGCATTGCGCCCCTCATCGAGAAGACCCCGAAGCCGATGACCAACGAGGAGAAGCTGGATGCCCTACAAATACCTCGGGTACTTGAAGAAACTCCCGCTCCCGCACGTCCCTCCTTCGAGTGAATTTGAGGGGCAGACCGTTCTTGGGGCGGATGACCTGCAAAAATGGCCGACCCAGGACGACCCCTCGGAAAAGGAGTGGCAGTGCGTGCCTTCACGCGTCCGCAAGGGCGAGGAGGGCACGCTGCTCGTGGGGCATTTCGAGGATATCCGCCGGATTGACAATCTGGACCGCGGCAAGCCGGGGTTCTGGGCGGCCATAACCTCGCGCGGAACCGTTGACGCGCGTTTTCCCGTTGACGCGGTGCGCCTGCCGATGCTGGAGATAGAGTACCGGTGCAACACATCGCGGGCGTGCCCCGCGGTGGTGTGCCATTATCCCGGGGGTGAAATTGTTCAGCCGCTTGAAGCGTCGAAGGAATGGGTTACAGCGGCGTTCCGCGTGTCGCACCTCGGTTTCCCCGCGAGCATAGACTGGATGTCGCTGCGCCTCTATTCAAGCTGGCGCAACACGGAGTCGGTGGAGTTTAAGTCCCTGCGTTTTCGACCCATGAGCGAAGAGGAGCGGAGCGCCTGCGACGAGGCTGCCGTTCTGGAAGGCCCGGAACAGGACGGGCAGGGCCATGATTCCCTCAAGGACTTCTTCCCCTTCGGCGTGTTCATGAACGCCGAGTCCGCGCAGCGGCTGGCGGACCTGATGGACATTTCCTTCTACGATTACTGGCGGCTTGCCTTTGAGGATGTGGCGCGGCACCACCAGAACTGTGTGGCGCTTGAGGGCGCGGAGCACATGGAGCCGCAGGTGAGCCGCGAACTGCTGGCCCTGGCGAAGAATTTTGACATCCGGGTCATCCCCATCTTCGACTGGCCCGCGACGGCTGACCGCGCCGAGTGGGATGCGCGCGTGGCCAAGCACATCCAGCCCCTGGTCGGCGCGCCGGCGATTGCCGCATGGGGGCTGGGCGGAGACATGGCCGAGGAGAATCTCGACAGCGTTCGCGCGGCTTCGGCCGCCATTTATGCGGTTGATCCGGGCCATCTGCTGACCTCGGCGCTGCGGCATCCCGGGAGTCTCCCCTGCTACCGCAATGTGCTGGGCGTTTCCTGGTTTGACTATTTCAAGTCGTTTAACCCCTGGCAGATCGGGGAGGTGGTGCGCACGCACCGCGCCCTGGCGGTCGACAGGCCGCTGTGGGTGACGGCGCCGGCCTTTGTGTCGGCCAGCGACGCGCCCGAATGGAACACCTGCCCCCAAATGCGCATGATGCTCAACCAGGCCCTTGCCAACGGCGCCGGCGGATGGTTCACCTTCGCCTACCACAACGACCCCATCTGGGTGGGCGGGCACTGCGAACGGTCGCTCACCGGCCCCTTCCTGACCTTTAGCGACCTGTGGGCGGAACTCGGAAACCGGGTGGAGCGCCTGTCCGTGATAGCACCGCTGTTCACGGAGGCCCGGCCCATCTCGGAGCCACCCTTTGCGATCGAACTGTCCTGCAAGGGGCATCCCCAGTCCCACGTTCCCAAAGACGTTCCCTTTGCGAACGCATTCTGGATGCGGGGCGCGGACTTTTACCTGTGCTACATCGTCTGCAATGACGCGGACCAGGTCGTCTCGGTCAATCTGGAATTTCCAGAGGAACTTCCGGACGGCGCCACGGCGTATGACATCACCGGCTTTGTGCGCACCCGGGCGTGGGTGCCCATGGACCGCAAACGCCATCTGGAGATGTTTCCCGGCCAGGGGCAGGTGCTTTTTGTGGCCGCGCCGGAAGTTTGCGGCCATTGGCGCGATGTGATCGCCCACGGCATTCTCGAGGCGGACCGCCGGCAGGTCATGGTGGACCTTGATTTTGCGCAGAAATACTCCCTGGACATTGCCGACACCGAGCGGACAATCATGAAGGCGGGCCAGGGCGAGCCTTTGGACGACCTCATGCGCGTTCATGCCGCCCGCGACCACCTGCTCAACGTGATCTACGCCACCCCCGCGGTCACCGAGGCACGCAGCCTGCTGATCAAGGCAAGCGCAATCATATGCGGCTGCGACGAGGCCCTGAGCGCGCTGCACGGCCGCGGCCGCACGGAGCAGGCGCACGAGCTGGGTGTGCGGGTGCTTCCGCTGGCGCGCGAAATGACGCAGTTGCGCATCAAAATCAGGCGGGGAATGGGACCGGAAATCGTGGGCGCCTGCGAGGCGATGATTCAGTCGGCCTACACGCTGCTTACAGACATCTGGTCGCAGCGCTGAGCGTTTCCCGCGGCGTTGTCCACGGGGGCGGCGGTTAAAAAGACGGCGCCTGCGCGCCGTACTGACCCATCAGGATGCCGCGCGCCTCGCCTGCGGCGTACACCGAACCGGCAATGAGCAGCGGTGTGTGTCGGTCTGCCAGCGCCATGCCCCGGGCAATGGCCTCCTCCAGGGAGGGCGCGGTTTCATGCGGGTGGGCGCCTGCGGCGCGCTCAAGGTCGGCCAGGTTCATGCCGCGCCCGCCGGCGAAGGCGGTGAGTATGAGGGGTGACGCCATGGGCGCAAGCAGGTCCAGCATGGCGCGGGCCTCCTTGTCGGAGGCCACGGCGAAGACGACCACAGCCCGGGGCAATGCGGCCGCGAGGGCCGCGGCACCGGCGGGGTTGTGGGCCACATCAATGAGCACTGGCGGGTTGTCCAGCACCTTTTCCAAGCGGCAGGGCCAGCGCGTGTCTCGCAGGCCCCGGAGGACGGCAGCGTCGGTCAGCCCGGCGAAATGCGGGCGTATCCGGGCGGCCATGGCGGCGGCCACGGCGGCGTTTGCGCACTGGTGCCTTCCGGCCAGGCCTATTTGCGCGCCTTTCAGGCGCAGCCCCTCCGTTTCGAAATCGACATACTGGGCCCATGGGTCGCCGCCGCCGGCGAATTGATAATCCCTGCCCGCAAGGAAGAGCGGCGCCCCGGCCTGGGCGGCGCAGTCCTCAATGGCGCGCAACGGTTCCGTCCGCGTTTCGCCGACCACACAGGGCACGCCCCGCTTGAGGATGCCGGCCTTTTCATAGGCAATTTTGGCCAGTGTGCCGCCCAGGTATTGCATGTGGTCGTAGTCGATGTTTGTGATGGCGCAGGCGAGCGGGGCCTCGACGACATTGGTCGCGTCGTGCCTCCCCCCCATGCCGGTTTCCATGATTACCGCGTCGACGCCCTGTTGTGCGAACCAGCGGAAGGCGACAGCCGCGTTCATCTCGAAAAAGGTGGGCGTTTGGGGCAGGGTTGCCGCGAGGCCTTGAAAATATTCAACATTCTCGCGCAGTGCGCTCTCCGGGATGGGCACACCGTTAATCTGAAAGCGCTCGGTGATGTCCATGAGGTGCGGACTGGTGAAGCGGCCCACGCGGTAACCGGCGGCGCGCAGCACGGCGTCGAGGAAGGCAACGGTGCTTCCTTTTCCGTTGGTGCCCGCGATGTGCAGGCAGGGACAGGCGTTCTGCGGCGCGCCGGCCGCATCCAGAAGTTGGCGGACATTTTGCAGGCCCAGCTTGACGCCATGCAGAATGAGTCCCGCCAGGTAGTCGCGCCAGGGGCGGCCGTCGGCCAGCACTTCGCGCTGGCAACTCATGACAGGCGGCCGGTGGCGACGGCGGGGCGCTGCCTGCTGGACATGGCGGCGCTCAGGAGTCCACGGAATCCGGCGGCAGCTCGATGTTGCCCGGATAGTACAGCAGGCGCGCGCAATGTCCGCAGGAATGGTACACCTTGGCGGCCATGATCTCGTTGACAATCTGGGGGCGCACGGTCATATAGCAGCCGCCGCAGGCCTCAGCCTGCTTGTTTGTCTCCACCAAAGGAACAACGGCGGGGGTGCGCACCTTTCTGACGCGCTCGTAGCGGGGCAGGAGAAGGGGATCAACCTTGGCGGCGAGGGGCGCGCGGGTGCTTTCGAGGGCCTTGCGCTCCTTGACGGCCTGCGCCAGCTCGGCGTCAATGCGGGTGCATTCCTCGTCGAGTTTTCGAATCTCGTCGGCGATCCGCTTCTTGTCCTCGTGAAGCTTCATTTGGGCGTGTTCCGTGTCCTCCATGATTGACAGGATGCGCTCTTCCTTGAGGGAAATGTGCTTCTTCTGCAAATCAATCTCATGGAGCAGCGCCTTGTACTCCTCGTTTTTCTTGACGATCAGAAGCTGGCTTTCGAACTTGCGGATATGCACGTTCTTCTGCTCGATCTCGCCCTCGCAGTCGCGCTGCTCGAGTTTGAGCTTCTTGACGCGCTCCTCGCTTTCCTTGAGTTCCGTCTCGAGGCGATTGCGCTGAATGTTAAAGCTTTCCTTCTGGCGGGGTATTTCCAGCTCACGCTGCCTGAAAGCGCCAATCTTCATGTCGAGCTGCTGGAGCTCAAGGAGTGTCCTCAGCATATTATCTCCTCGTCCGCCTGGGCGGTGTCATATTGAAAAGAAAAACGCCGCAACCCCGTTCAGGATTGCGGCGCGAAATCGCCAACGCGCGGCGCGGACTCCCGGTGACCCGAAAGAAACGCGGTGCGTTTCAGTCGGGGAGCCGGCGTGCCGCATTGGGCGCACCGGTTCAGGCAGGCCCGCAGGCCTCCTCCCTGGTGGTTCATCGCCTTGTTCAACTGGATACCTCTCATCGCATTCTGTCCGGCGCCGGCCGGACGACCGTTCAGTCCGATTCCTGTCCGTTTCCGCCCGATGCCGCGCGGGATATGGCAATCACACCCGTCCGGACCAGTTCACTGATGCCGAAGGGGCGCATCATCTCGATGCAGGCGGCTACTTTTTCCCCGGACCCGGTGACCTCAACGGTCATGGTGTCGGGGTCAAGATCCACAACGCGGGCGCGGAAGATGTTGGCGACCTGGATGACCTCGCCGCGCCGTTTGCTTCCCGCGCCGACCTTTATCATGACCAGTTCCCGCTCCACAAAGGAGGTGCTGGTCAGGTCTTCCACCGCGATCACATCGACAAGCTTGTGCAGTTGCTGGATGATTTGCGCAAGCACGTTGTCATCGCCGCGCACGGTCACCGTCATGCGCGAGATGGCCGGATTTTCGGTCTCACCGACGCACAGGCTGATGATGTTGTAGCCGCGCGCGCTGAACATGCCGGACACGCGCGCAAGCACGCCGAACTGATTGTCCACCAGAACGCTAATCGTGTGTTTCTTGTTGGTCGACACTGCGCCTGCCTTCCCGGGGGCCATCACCCGCGGTCATTGTAACGGTTCATGGCGGTTTGCATTCCGTCGGCGCTCCAGCAAAGCACCGCGTCAACCGCCTTAACCACCATCGCATTCACTTCGGGCCATTCATCGGGCGCGAACTTGCTCAACACGTGGTCCACCAGGTTCTCGCCCGGCCGCGTGGCCCCGACGCCCAATCTTAACCTGTGAAAGGCATCGGATCCAAACCGCTCAATGACCGACTTGAGCCCGTTGTGGCCGCCGGCACTGCCGCCCGGCCGAAAGCGCAAGCGTCCCAGGGGCAGATTCACATCGTCCACCACCACCAGCAGGTCGTCGGGCTCAAAAACTTTGTTCCGCGCCGTTTCCGCGATGCATGCGCCGCTCAAATTCATAAACGTCAGCGGCTTGACCAGTATCAGCCTGGCGCCGCCATGTACGGCCTCCGCGGCGAGGCCCTGATGCTTCTCACGGTCAAGCGCAACGTGCAACCGGTCGGCCACGCCGTCCAGCACCATAAACCCGAGGTTGTGGCGCGTGTTCTTGTAGCGCGGTCCGGGATTGCCGAGACCCGCAATCATCTTCATGCCGCCAGCCTTTCAGGAACGGGACGGTGACACACAGGCCGAAAGGGCCCTTTAGGCGGACTTGCCGCCTTCCTTCTCTTTCGCGGGCGCATCGGGCTCGGCAGTCGCCTCGGACGCCTCGGTCGCGGCGCGCGCAAGACTGAGCGACGCGATGGGCTGGTCACCGTCGGTGAGGATGGTGACACCGGCCGGCGGCACGACCTCGGAGACGTGCAGCACGTCGCCGACAACCATGGCGCTCACATCGATGGTGATGTTGTCGGGCACTTCCAGGGCCAAGCACTCGACCTCAAGCTCGCGGAGCTGGTGCTCGATGACGCCGCCCTCGAGCACGCCCTTGGGCTGTCCGGCGAGCACAATCTTGACGCTGGTCTGAATCAGCTCGTCCAGCCGGATGCGCATGAAGTCCGCATGCAGCACCGAACCCTTGAGCGGGTGGCGCTGGATGGCCCTTACGATGGCCGGGCTGTTGTTGGAGGGGGCGTCCCCAAATTCAATTTGGAGAATGGCGTGGGCGCCGCCGCCGCCATGCAGGACGCGGTCGAGCTCTCTCCCGCCGACGCTCAGCGAGACGGCCTCGCCGCCCTGGCCGTACAGCACGCCCGGAACCTCTCCGGCGCGGCGCACGCTGTGCGCGGCGCCCTTGGTGCCAACCTTGCGGGTGTTTGCCTTCAGTGATTTCAGTTCCATGATTCTAGGTCTCCCAAACGGCCGGAGTTAGGCTTTGAACAGACTGCTGACCGATTCGTTTTGGTGAATGCGCCGGATTGCCTCGCCGATGAGCGGGGCAAGCGTGAGCACCCGGATGCGCGGATTGGCCGCGGCCCGGGGCGCAAGCGGGATCGAGTCGCAGACGAGCAACTCCTCCAGCACGGAATTTTCGATGAGGTCCAGCGCGGGGCCGCTGAACACGGGATGCGTGGCACAGGCGCGCACCGTGAGGGCGCCCTGATCCTTGATCGCCTGGGCGGCCTTGATGAGCGTGCCGCCGGTGTCGATCATGTCGTCCAGAAGCAGGGCGTGGGTGTCCTCCACCGTGCCGATAATGTTCATGACCTCGGACTCGTTTTCACGGGGGCGGCGCTTGTCCACAATGGCCAGGGGGGCGCCGAGGCGGTTGGCAAACTCGCGGGCGCGGCGCACGCTGCCCATGTCCGGCGAGACCACGGTGAGGTCCTGCTGGTAGCCCTCGCGCTTCATCGTTTCGCTGAAGACAATGTCCGCGGCCAGATGGTCCACCGGAATGTCAAAGAACCCCTGAATCTGGCCGCAGTGCAGGTCCACCGTCAGCACGCGGTCGGCGCCGGCCGCCGTGATCAGGTTTGCGACCAGTTTGGCCGTGATTGGGACGCGTGCCTTGTCCTTGCGGTCCTGGCGGGCGTAGCCGAAATAGGGGATGACGGCGGTGATGCGGCCGGCCGAGGCGCGCTTGGCCGCGTCGATCATCAGCAGCAACTCCATGAGATGCTGGTTAACGGGGGGCGAGGTGCTGTTGATGAGAAAGAGGTCGCGCCCACGGACATGCTCGAGAATCTGCACACGGATTTCACCGTCGCTGAACGCGCTCACCACCGCCTCACCGGGGCTGACGCCCAGATGCTGGCAGATTCCCTCGGTCAGAGACCGGGTGGCATTTCCGCTGAAGATTTTCATGTCGTCCGTCCCGTCAAATGAGACCATGTGTCTTTCCGCGCCCGCCGCGTCCAGAAAAAAAAATGGCTGGGGCGGCTGGATTCGAACCAACGAATGCCAGGACCAAAACCTGGTGCCTTACCAACTTGGCGACGCCCCAGTAAAACCGCCAACTGAACGCAACTTCCACGAGTGTCGCACGGCCGGGGTATTCGCGCATTCCAAGACAGCCGTACTGTGCACATCTTGAAACCCGCATGCTGCCCCCCCTGCCGCAGGCCCCGCGATTCAACGACACATCGTTGTTCCGCATGGCAATATGGCAGAAAGGCGTCGAGAGTATAGCAACTGAGCTCGGCGCAAGTCAATCGCGGACCGATGCTTGCGCACGGCCGCAGCCGCAGGGCCGACCGTGTTTCTGAAAATGAAAATACTTGCCATTGTGCGCTTAGTGCTATATAATTTTTGTGACATCGGTATTTGCGGTTGCAGTGGAGGTGTGCGAAATGCTTTACAATTCTTCATCGAGGCCAAAACCGGAGGAGGGCGGCGACGCCGGAGAACGGCGCCGGCAGAAGTTGGTGGTGCGTTCCCGTGACGGAAAAGTGGCTTTCGGGTTTACTTTGTCCCTCAACAAGAGTGCCGAGGGGTTTCACATGGAACTGGTGGACAAGCACAACCAGTCCCTAGGCAAGTCCGTTTATGTCCAGTTTAAGGACATCAAGGCCGTATTTTATGTGAAAAGCTTTGATGGAAGGTTCGACCCGGACAAGTACGATCATTCCAAGCCGGACAACGGTGTCCCGCTGGTCTTGATATTTGAGGACGGGGAAATTGCGAAGGGGTATTCGCTCGGGCCCGGATACGCGCGGGAACCGAGGTTTTTTTTCACGCCTGAGGAAAGCGACTCCAACAATTTGGGCATGCTGGTCGAACGTGCGGCGGTGGCGCAGATTCTGTCCCCTGAAGAGTACAAGAAACTGCAGCATGACGAGGTGGAGACTTATGTCAGCCAGCATGCCAAGCCGGGGACAAGCCGCGAAGAACTGCTCGGCGACTTCCAGTTTGGAAAGCACGAGTATTTGCAGGCGCTTCGCCATTACCGTGAAGTCCGCGAAAAGGAAGACTCGGCCCATATCCGCAAGAAACTCTGCACGGCCAAATATAACGTCGCCGTGTGCCACATCCGACAGCGCGACTACCAGCGCGCGCTGCGCTACATGGAACTTGTTCTGGAATTGGACCCCACCCACGAGCAGGCCCTGCGCAAGGTGGACCAACTGCGCGAACACCTGGCCAAGCGCCACCGTTAGGGAATCAAGGGGAGGCGCGCAACGCGCCCGCCCAGGCCAGCGAAATGCGTGACCGGCGCGCATCCGCGCGGATTCTGCCCAAGTCCTGACTGTCGCAGTGCGGCGAGGGTACCGCCGGAAGCATTGTGCGCCGAACCGGAGCAGACAGCCTGCGGAGGTTGCAAGACCGCCACCGACCGGTCTTGACAGTTTCCAATACAGGGCGCATAATGTTAAAAGTGGGTGTCCAGCATAGGGACCGACTGAAAGCGCTTGATTGACACTTATAGGGGCTTAGGAAGGATTGAGGCCCGGCATCGGTTAAAAAGTGAAGATGGCATGGCAGAAAGGGGCGCACCGATGTATACAAACAGTGAAAGCAGCAGGTTGGAAGAGGCCCGGGGAAAGAAAGCGGCCTGGAAGAAATGGGGTCCCTACCTCAGTGAGCGGCAGTGGGGAACGGTGCGGGAGGACTACAGCGAAAACGGGGACGCGTGGAACTTTTTCACCCATGAGCAGGCCCGCTCGCGGGCCTATCGCTGGGGGGAGGACGGGTTGGCCGGGTTCTCTGACGACAAACAGCGGCTCTGTTTTGCCCTTGCCCTTTGGAACGGCAAGGACCCCATCCTGAAGGAGCGCCTTTTCGGGCTGACCAACAGCGAGGGGAACCACGGGGAGGACGTCAAGGAGTACTACTTCTACCTCGACAACACGCCGACCCATTCGTACATGAAGTACCTGTACAAATATCCCCAGTCTGCCTTTCCCTACGCCGACCTGGTGTCGGTGAACCATCAGCGCAGCCGCGAAGAGGCGGAGTATGAACTGCTCGACACCGGGATTTTCAACGAAGACCGCTATTTCGATGTCTTTGTGGAATACGCCAAGGCCGGTCCGGAGGACATCCTTATCCGAATTACCTCGGTCAACCGGGGACCGGAGGCGGCCGAACTGCACGTGCTGCCGACGCTGTGGTTCCGCAACGACTGGGCATCCTGGGTGGTTGGCCACTCCGAAAAACCCGTTCTCCGGGCGGTCGACGCGCCAAAGGGGACCCGTGCGTTGGAGGCGGCACACCCTGCATTCGGAACCTACCGGATGCATTGCGGGGGCGACGTGCCGCTGCTTTTCACCGAGAACGAAACCAACCACGCCAAACTCGGCCTCGACTATCCCGACGCCGGCCCGCACCTCAAGGACGGCATCAACGACTGCGTGGTTGACGGCAAGGATGATGCGGTGAACCCCGGGCAGTTTGGCACCAAGGCGGCGGCGCACTACCGGCTGAACGTCAGCCCAGGCCAGTCGGCCACGGTGCAGGTGCGCCTGACGCTGACAAGTCCCCCCGGGACGGTAAAGAAGCAGCAGGGCAAGGCCGCTCCTTTTGGCGGGGAGTTTGACGAAATCATGGCCGCGCGGCTGTGTGAGGCGGATGAATTCTACCGCACCGTGACGCCGCCTTCAGTCACTCCGGAGGCGGCCGCGGTGATGCGGCAGGCGATTGCGGGCATGCTCTGGTCCAAGCAGTATTACTATTTCGACGGGGACGCGTGGCTGGAGGAGCACCGCGCCCATCCTCTCCACCGCGGGAGCCGGGATTTCCGGAACCGCGACTGGTTCCACATGGTCAACAGCGATGTTATTTCCATGCCCGACAAATGGGAATACCCCTGGTACGCGGCCTGGGACCTCGCCTTCCACACGCTGCCGCTCTCGATTGTCGACCCCGACTTCGCCAAGGAGCAGGTGGAGATGATGCTGCGCGGTGTGTATCTGCACCCCAGCGGCCAATTGCCCGCGTACGAGTGGAACTTCAGCGACGTGAACCCGCCGGTCCACGCATGGGCGACCCTGTTTCTCCACCGCACCGAACTGGCCCTGCGGGGCGAAACGGACGTCAATTTCCTCAAGACGGCGTTCAACAAGCTGGTGCTGAACTTCACCTGGTGGGTGAACCGCAAGGACCGCTTCGGCAAGAACGTTTTCGAGGGCGGATTTCTCGGCCTGGACAACATCGGCGTCTTCGACCGGAGCGCGCCGCTTCCGACGGGGGGCTACCTTGAACAGGCGGACGGCACGGCCTGGATGGCGCTGTTCACCCAGAACATGCTCGAACTCTCCGTCGAGATTGTCAGCCATGACCCCGCCTACGAAGACATGGTCCTAAAGTTCGTGGAGCATTTTCTGTATATCTCCGCGGCCATGAACAAGCCTGGAGAGGACGGCATGTGGGACGAGGATGACGGCTTCTACTACGACCTCCTGCGCCTTCCCGACGGCAGGGCCACCCGGCTCAAGGTGCGTTCCATGGTGGGGCTGCTGCCGCTGTGCGCCACCACGGTGGTCGAGGCGTGGCAGCGCGAACGGGTGCCACGGGCAACGGCCGCGCTTATTGCGCGGTCGCAGCAGATGCCGGAACTGATGGAATCCATCCACCCCACGGGCCCGGGCCACTTTGGGGTTGCCGAGCGGGGCATCTTCGCCATGGTCACCCCCGACCGGCTCCGCCGCATCCTCACCAGGATGCTCGACGAAAACGAGTTTCTGTGCCCCTACGGCATCCGCTCGCTCTCCAAGTTCCACGAGAAGAACCCCTACATCTTCAACACGGGCGGCCAGGAGTACCGCGTGGACTATCTGCCGGCGGAGTCGAATACCGGCATGTTCGGCGGCAATTCCAACTGGCGGGGCCCTGTCTGGATGCCGGTAAACATCCTGATCATCCGGTCGCTGCTCAACTTCTACCTCTACTACGGGGATAGTTTTAAGATTGAGTGCCCGACCGGTTCGGGCCGGATGATGAACCTCTTCGAGGTGGCGAAGGAAATCTCGGACCGGCTCACCAGCATTTTCCTTCCCGACGAGCAGGGTCGGCGGCCCGTCTACGGCGGAACGGAGAAATTCCAGTCCGATCCCCACTGGCGTGACCTCATCCTGTTCTACGAGTACTTCCACGGGGACAACGGCGCCGGGCTTGGCGCCAGCCACCAGACGGGATGGACCGGACTGGTCGCCAAACTCATCCAGCTTTTCGGCGCCCTTGACCCGGCAACGGTGCTTGAAGTCGGCAAGAGGGCTGCCTTTGCCGAGGGAACAACTGGGGAGGAAGAAAAGAAATGAATGCATGGCCGAAGCATCCGGTTGTCTACGAGATCAACGCATGGGTCTGGATGGACGAACTGAGCCGGAAACACGGCCGGCCGGTCACCTTTTCCTCCGTGCCGCGGGAGGAATGGGATGCGCTGGCCTTCCCCGGCCTGGATGCGGTGTGGTTCATGGGGGTATGGGAACGAAGCCCGGCGGGCATCGCCGTGGCCAACCGGAACGAGGGCCTGCTGGAGAACTTCCGGCGGGCGCTTCCCGATTTCCAGTTGGAAGACAACGTCGGGTCCCCCTATTGCGTGCGACGCTACACGGTGGACGAGCATCTGGGCGGCCGCTACGGCTTGGAAGACGCCCGGGAAGAACTTGCCAAGCGGGGACTTAAGCTGATTCTTGATTTTGTCCCCAACCATGTGGCGCCGGACCACCCGTGGGTTGTCAGCCATCCCGAGTATTTCATTGAGGGAAGCGCCGACGACGTGCAGAAGGACCCGGCGTCCTTTCTTGAGGTGGAGGGAAAGGTGTTCGCCTGCGGCCGGGACCCCTACTTTCCCGCCTGGCAGGACGTGCTGCAATTGAACGCGTTTGCGCCCGGACTGCGGCAGGCGGCGATAGAAACGGTCGCGGAAATAGCAGGGCAGTGCGACGGCGTGCGCTGCGACATGGCCATGCTGTTTCTCAACGGCATTTTCGAGGGCACCTGGGGCGGCCGCGCGGGATGGTGCCCTGAAACGGAATACTGGATTGACATGATTTCCGCTGTGAAAGCCGCGCACCCTGGATTTCTCTTCATGGCGGAGGCCTATTGGGACCTTGAGTGGGAGCTTCAGGAGCGGGGGTTTGACTACTGTTACGACAAGCGCCTGTATGACCGTCTGGAGCACGAAAGCGCCCAAAATGTGCGGTTGCACCTACGCGCCGAGTCCGCCTACCAAAACAGGCTGGTGCGCTTTATCGAGAACCATGACGAGCCCCGGGCCCTTTCGGCATTTTCTCCGCTGAAGGCGCGGGCCGCCGCCGTGACCATGGCCACGATTCCGGGGGCGAAACTCTTTCATGAGGGGCAGTTCGAGGGAAGAAAGGTCCGGCTTCCCGTATTTCTCGCACGCCGTCCCGTCGAAACCGCCGACCGTGACCTGATGGCTTTTTACAAGAGGCTTTTGGAAGCCGCCAGCTTAGGCGGCCCGCGCGTCGGGGAATGGCAGCTTTGCGAGCGAAGCGGCTGGGCTGACAATCCAAGCCATGAGAATCTCGTTGCATGGTGCTGGCGAGCTGAGAGAACGCGCCAGCTTGTTGTGGTGAACCTGTCAGATTCCGCCGCGCAGGGAATGATACGGCTGCCCTGGGACGATCTCGACGGCGGGACTTGGGGGATGACGGATGTCTTTAGCCGACAGCGGTACATGCGCACCGGGGACGAGATGCGCACCGAAGGGTTGTACGTGGACCTTCCTGCCTGGGGATATCACTTCCTGTCCGAGTGGGGCCAGGTGGGATGAGCTCCGCGTTTAACCGCATACCCCCCCGCCCCGGCCATTGAACGTTCGGGGCGCTTGTGACAGAATACCGACATGAACACACATCTTCGCATTCGCCTTTGGATCGTCCCCGGGACATTTCTGGCCGCGGCGTTGCTGCTGTCCTCCCCCGCCGTGCTGGCGGCGCCCCGCAGCCTTGTCGTGCGGCCGCCGGCCGCGATGGGCACGTATTATCCCGAGGACCCGGCGACACTGCTGAAAACCGTGCAGGACCTGTTCGCGGCGGCCGACGCGCCGGAGCCTGCGGAAGCGATGGTGGGGTGCATCGCCTCCCCCGCCCCGTACGGTTTGGCGGGTTCGGTGACGGCCCAGGCTTTCAAGAACCTCAAGCCCGGCCAGTACGACCGGGTGATCATCCTTTCGGCGGCGCACATGGCGGACATCGAGAACTGCTCCGTAGAGGCGGTCGACGCGTTCGTCACACCGCTGGGTCCGGTGCCGCTCGACGAGGAGGCCATGCGCCAGATTCTGTTCTCCCCCCTCTTCACCGCCCGTTCGCTTTCCTACGTCAGGCGGTCGAAGCGGCCGCCGGTCCATGAATACGAATACGGCGTGGAGGCGCTGCTGCCCTATCTGCAGGAGCGGCTGCACGAGTTCAAGCTGGTTCCGATTCTTGTCGGCGGTCTGACCGACGCGGGCGGCAAGTTCAACCCGAGCGCGGTGGACGCCATCGCGCGCGTGCTGCGCCCCATCGTCAACGACCGCACCCTGGTTGTGGCGAGCAGCAGTTTCACGCATTTTGGAAACGACTTCAGCAACCGGCCTTTCAATGACAACATCATCGCCAACATTGAGCATCTTGACCGGCAGGCGTTCGACTGCGTGCTTTCGCTGGACATGAAGTGCTTCGTGAAGTATCTGGACACGACGAAGAATGTCATCGACGGGCGGCATCCCATCGAGATACTCATGAAACTGATGCCGCCGCAGACACGCGCGCGCATCCTGGCCTATGAGGTGTCGGCCGTGAAGACCGGGGATGAAAACCGGTCGGTGAGCTACGCGGCGTTCACCTTCCACGACCCGTTGAGACCCGTGCTGGAGGCGCGGCCCGACAAGGTGCGCCCACTTCCCATGCGTCCAGTGCCCGCGGCCCAGAAGCCGGAGGGGGCCCCAGCCGAAAACGACGCGCCCGCCGCTCCGGCGGAGGCGCAGCCCAAGCCCGCCGACAACGCGGCAAACGCCCCCGCCAAGAGCGTGGGCAGCGCGGCGGTTCCCAATGGCAACGCGCCGGCGGGGAAGACAACGACGGAGAAAAAGAAGCGCAACCCGTGGAAGACCCCATGAGCCTATCCGAGTCGCCTGATCTCACGCCCGAGGAGCGGGGCTTATTGCTGGGCATCGCGCGGCGCAGCCTCACGCAGTATGCCGGGACGAGGACCATGCTGCCGCTGGACGGTTTTGAATTGTCCCCGGCGTTGCGCGCGCCCCGCGGCGCCTTTGTCACGCTGCATCTTGCGGGACAACTGAGGGGATGCATCGGCTACATTCAGGCTGCGGGCATGCTTGCCGAGACGGTGCGGGACAATGCGGTGAACGCCGGTTTTCGGGATCCCCGCTTCAATTCGGTCAGCCTTGGCGAGATTCCCGGTCTGACCATCGAGATTTCGGCGCTGCGCGCCGGGGAGACCCCGGGATCGCCCTTTATCCGGGTGCATGACATTGGGGAAGTGGTTCTTGGACGGGACGGACTGTACCTGGAGCATGAGGGGGGCGTCTCCAGCGGCCTGCTGCTGCCGCAGGTGCCGCTCGAATACGGGTGGGACCTGGACACCTTCCTGGACGCGCTGTGCCGCAAGGCGGGCGTTGCGCAGGATTCATGGAAGCGCCCCGATTTTCGGCTGTCACGCTTCTCCGCGGAGGTGTTCGGCGAGGACGACGCGCGTTCGTCCGGATGCGGTGTCTAACGCCGACATCACACAGGATTAGGCAGGTACGGACTATCCGGGGGGGTGGGGGTGGTCAGGGAATCCACATCCCGCAACAAAACGCAGCACGGCCGGATTGTATCCGTATCTTGTGGCCTTCCTGATTCCAGCACGGTGAACCTAGAAACGGCCGTTGGACCGGAAGAAACTGCCAAGTCATGGACGGTATGGACGGTATGGACGGTATGGACGGTATGGACTTAACCCGGCGGGTGGTTCAGATTCTTGACCATTACGTCCATAAAGTCGATAGTGCCCGCGGGTTGGGGCTGTTGTCCAAAAGCTACCGCTGTTTCTATGGTGAACGGGACATAGGACAGAAGAATCTTGCATCTGGAAAGCAGGAAAGCTGGAAAAGAGAGAGGAAGGAGAAGTTGCGCGGGGTCCCAGGTTGTGTGCATCAAGAGATTGCTTCGCTTCGCTGCTAAGAAAGTGTCGGTGCCGCAGGGGGACTGCCACGAATGGCACTTAGTTAAGGCGATGTTGCTTTATAGTGATTTCGATGGGGGCATTCCTTGAACAGGC